>CAJQNK010000181.1 GCA_905479655.1 uncultured bacterium
AGGGCCGGACGGGAGGCGCTCGGGGGCCAAGGCGCGCCGACGCAGGCAATGCAGGGACATTGTCGAGGAGGCGGAACGCTGGCAGCCGAGATGCATCGCGGGCGGACTGTCGTCGAAGTTCGGAAACGCTGGTCTAGACCCTCAGGAGGGTCTGCAGGAGCTCCGGCCGGCGGACCCGGACCGCCGCCTCCTCCTCCGCCACCAGACCCCGTCGGACCAGGTCCGCCAGGGAGGCTTCCAGGGAGACCATCCCCTCCTTCAGCCCGGTCTGCACCTCGTGGTGGAGCTTCTCGACCGCTCCCTTGCGCACGAGGTGACGCACCGGGTAGGTCCCGCGCAGGAGCTCGACCGCCGGCACGCGCCCGCGTCCGTCGAGGCGGGGAACCAGCTGCTGGGCCACGATGGCATGCAGGCTCAGGGCGAGCTGCTGGCGCACCTGCCCCTGCTGCTCGGCCGGGAAGACGTCGATGATCCGGTGGACGGCCTGCGAGACGTCCGAGGTGTGGAGGGTCGAGAGGATCAGGTGTCCGGTCTCGGCCGCCGTGAGGGCCGTGGAGATCGTCTCCAGGTCCCGCATCTCGCCCACCAGGACCACGTCCGGGTCCTGGCGCAGACAGGCCCTCAGAGCCGTCGCGAAGTCGGGGGCATCGCGTCCGACCTCCACCTGCTCGACCAGCGACCGCTCGTGCCGGTGCTCGTACTCGATCGGGTCCTCGATCGTCACGATGTGACGCCTCCGGGACCGGTTGATCTCGTTCACGAGGGCGGCGAGCGTCGACGTCTTCCCCGCGCCGGTCGGCCCGCAGACGAGCACCAGCCCCTGACGCGCGCGCACCAGCTCCGCGAGCTGCGGCGGCAGCCGAAGCTGCTCGAGGGTGGGGACCCGGGTCGGCAGGGCACGGACGGCCGCCGCGAGGCCGCCGCGCTGGCGGTGGAGGTTGAGCCGGAAGCGCCCCGCGACACCGGCTCCGGGTTGCGCCAGGCGCAGCGCCAGGTCCACCGCGCCGCGGGTCTCCATCGCCCGCTGGGACCGCGGGCTCAGGTGATCCTCGAAGAGACCCCGCACCACGTCGTCGTCCAGGGCCGGGGCCTCCGTGAAGCGCAGACGCCCGTCGATCCTCAGCACGGGAGGCACGCCGGCGAGGAGCAGGAGGTCGCTGGCGCCCGCGGTCCCCAACAGCACCAGGAGCCGACCGAGGGGGCTACCCGGCGCGACGGCGGAGAGCGTCGCCGTCTCCAGCCTCTCGACCCCGGCGGGCCGGGCCGGCGCCGTCTCCGGCGTGCGGCCGGCGTCGGTCGCGGGATCGACCTCGACAGGCGCAGCTCCGGGGCCGTCGCCCCAGTCGTTGACGTCTCTTACGAGCGCTTCCAGCTCGTCGCTGCGAAAAGGAGAGTCGGGCACCGGGAACCTCGCCTCATTCTACGCACGGCGACCGCGAAGAGTTGGTGAGAAAATCAGGCTAGCGCCTCCGCGCGTCGGCTCAGCCCGCGAGGTCCTTGCTCTCGTAGCGGTGCTCGCGGCAACGGGGCTCGCCCTTCTCGACCCACAGGGCCGTGTGCCCGCAGACGACGCCACCCTCCAGGACCGCGGTACACAGGCCCGAGCGGCGCAGGACCTCGAGGGATCTCTCGAGAGCTTCGTCCGGTTCGTGCCTCTCCTCGAGGCCCGGCGGGCGAAGGACGGGACGTCTCTCGTTGCTCAAATCACTCTCCTTCGTTGCGACCCTGAGGAGGTCGCACAGCCACCAAGATTGCATCCCCGGGAGACCCGGAGGCGAGTTAGTCTCGACCTTACATGAAAGGTCCGCGGACCGCCAGAGACCAGGCGAGGCCGGGGGGCACCGTCCGACGCCCCCCGCGGCTCGGCCTTCCCGCCGGCGCCGGGACCTGTGGGATGAGTCCGGGAAGCGTACCACCCCGGTTCCCCGGCGCTGCGAAATCTCATCGAGCGCCGATCAGGGCAGCGCCGCCACCTCGGTCCTCGAACACCGGGTCCTGTCCAGCACCTGGAGGAACCGACCGCAGGCGCCCGCCGGAACCTCCCGGGTCACGGCGAAGCTGCCGTCCCCGTCTGCGCCGAGAGTCGCCAGGAGCCGCGGCCCCTCGAGGTCCAGGCGGGTCCCGGCGCAGGTCCCCGTCGGGACATAGAAGGTCCCCTCGGCGGGCGAGCTCAACAACAGGAGGTCGCCGCCCGGCGAGGCTCCCGAGACCTCGATCGTGACGGTGCCCGGGCAGGCCCCGGCGACGACCAGGACGGGCGCGGGAATCGGGTCCACCGGCTCGGCCAGCACGGCGGCCGAAGCGAGAACAGCCTGGACGATGGCGCGGGAGAGCTCGAAGTCGTTCGCCGACAGGTCGACCACGTCGTTCCCCGTGTGGATGTACGGGCTGTACGACCCGGTGTCCTCGAAGAAAAACACCGCCGGGTAGCCGTCCTGGTAGAACGGCTGGTGGTCGCTCGTGCCGCCGGAGAGACGCCCCTCACGCGTCGGCAGGGCCGGTAGATAGACGTGGGCGATCTCCTGCACCAGATCCGTCAACCACTCCGTGGCGTTGTCGGTGACCATGTCCAGATCGAGGGTGTCGCCGGCGGCCCGGTAGGCGTTCATGTCGGTATTGAGCATCGCCACGACCTCCACGCCCTGGCTGCGCAGGAGGGCCGAGTAGGCATCGGAGCCGAACAGACCGAACTCCTCCGAGGCGAAGGCGACGAAGCGCAGCGTGTAGCGGTAGGAGGCGCCCTCCTCCGTCAGAACGCGCGCGATCTCCAGGAGGGCCGCGGTCCCGGAGGCGATGTCGTCCGCGTCCGGAGCCGCCGGGCCGGAGAACGTCGTCGAGTCGTAGTGCGCCCCGACGATCACCACCTTCTCGGGCTCGATCG
>CAJQNK010000182.1 GCA_905479655.1 uncultured bacterium
CCGCAGATTCAGGTACATACGGTCTCGTAGTAGACAGTTGGTGAGAAGGTCAGGCTAGGTACGTCGCGCGAGCGGAGTGGTTTCGAGCGCGACCCGGAGGGACGACCGGCCGGCGCTACGGGTCTTCGGGATCGGTCCCGAGCAGGAGCTCCTCGGCCACGGGGGCCAGGGCGCGGGCGGCGCGGGCGTGTCCCGCCGGGCGCCAGTGCCCGTCCTCGGGCCAGTAGTCGTCGGCGGAGAAGCCGGCCGAACGGTCGAGCGCCACGACGGCGGGGCTCCGCTCCCGCAGCCACGCGACGGTGGCGGGGAGGAAGCGATCCAGGAACGGCATGGCCTCGCCGGCCAGTCGGCTCCGGTGGTCGACGACGCCGAACGCGAGCGGCCAACCCCGCTCCGCGCAGGCGGCGACGACACCCTCCAACGATGCCGCGAAGCGGGCCGGCAGAGGCGCGGGGTCGGCCAGGAGCTCCGCCTCCCGGGCTCTCTTCTCCTTCAGCCAGCGGTCGAGCCCGGCCGTGGCGAAGCGGGCCCGCATCACCAGTTGGAGGGTGCCGAACCCGTCGAGCCAGGGCCGCGAACGGTGCCACGGGACGGGTCCCCGACCGCCGAGCCGGTTGGCGAAGTCCGTGGGCGAGCGGACGCGCCGGGGGAGTCCCCGGTCGTCCAGGCTCTCCCAGACGTGCTCCTCGACGTCCAGGAGGTCGTTGCCGGGGAAGAGCAGGAGCAGCACGGCGTCGGGCGCGAGCTCCGCGGCCGGCTCGGAGACGAGGAACGCAAAGGCGTCGTCCGGCGACTTGCCGGCCAGGAAGCCGCCGTTGATCGTCGTCGTGGGGCGACCGAGGCGACCGTCGAGCTCGACGCCGAGCCGCGAAGAGACCGTCTCTCCGTCCTCCACCCCCATCCCGAAGGCGAACGAGTCGCCGAGGACGAGCAGCCGCGCGGGGCCGCCGGAGGCTCGGCGGGGGGCGGCCGGGGCACGGTACCCCTCCGGTACGATCCGGTAGGTCACGTCGAACTCCCACGACGTGTGCCGCTCCTCGACGCCGGGCAGCAGGGTGAAGGAGCTGACCGGCGACGTAGCGTAGATGCGCGGCCGGTGGAGGCGGCGTTCCATGACGGCCCGGCTCGCCACCTCCAGGAGGAGCAGCGACAGGACGGCGGAGAGGCCGAGCGCGAGAAGCCGTCGCGACAGCGTCGGCCCGCTCATGGCGCGACTCCCGGATGACGGCCGAGCTCGGGCGGGGCGCCGAGCAGGCGGCGGACGAACGGCTCCATCGCCCGGGCGGCGAGGCTGTGGCCGGTCGGGTTCCAGTGGGGGTTCTCCGCGATGAAGACATCGTCCCGGGCGCCGCGATGGCGGCGGCTGACGCCGTGGATTGTCGCCGTGAGGTCCAGGAAGGGCACGGAGTGTCTCGAGGCCCAGTTCCCCAGCCATCGCCTCCGCCTCCGGTCGCCGAGGGTGTCGGCGGTGCCCGGCAGGAAGACCACCCCCAGGCGGGCCTCCCGCCGACGGACGTCGCCGAGGAGCCGATCCAGGATCGCTCCGTTGAGGGCCTCGACCCGGCCGAAACGGGTCCACAGGGCGTGGCGCAGGAGCTGGACGCCGTGCAGCCGATGGTAGCCGGCGAGGTTCGGATAGGGGATGTCGACCAGGCGGCCGTCCTTCAGGGCGAAGCGCGGGATGGGGAAGCCGACGCCGGCATAGAACGGTCGCACGCGACGGAAGTCGTCGGTGTAGAGGCAGAGCGCCACGGCCGCCGGCCGCAGGTCGCCGCCCGCGGTCTCCCAGGCGCGGAGCATGAGGTCCGCGCCGAACCCCGGCAGCCCCAGGTTGTCCACGGCGCCGACGATTCCGGAAGCCGCGAGCAGGTCGGTGAACCGCTCGCCCTCGGCCACCCCCTCGCCGAAGACGAACGAGTCTCCGATCACCACGAGGCGTCGCTCGGCCGGACCCGCGCCCAGCTCGGTGCCCCGGAACCCGTCCCGGTTGGAGCGCGCGACGAGGCGCCGCGGCGCGGCCGGGGGGTAGTCGTACGCCGCGACGCGGGAGGGGACCAGGCGGTAACCGTGGGGCGGATACGCCTCGTACAGGTGCGCCCACCGGACCACCCGTGGTGGCGCCGGGGGCGGCGGGTAGGCGCCGAACAGACGGAGGGCGGCCTCCGCGGCGACCAGGGCGAGGACGACGCACCCGCCGGCGAGGGCGAGGAGACGGGGTCGGGGACGCTCGAGCAGGCTCACGAGGTGCGACCAGGTCGTGACGGGGTAGACGCGGCGGTCTGGGGTCGGTGGCGGTCTGGAGTCGACGCGCAGATGATACCCGGACGAGGCATTGGTAGGATCCGGGTCCCGCCGCGGACGGCCGTCGGGCGGCTCCTGTCGAACCTCTCTCCGGACCATGATGAGCCCCCGCTCCAGGCTGCCGCTTCCAACCCCCGCCGCCCTCCCCGGCCGAGGGGGCGGGGCGTGAGCCTCCGACGCTGGGCCCTGCGGGCGGTGGAGGCGACCGCGCTCCTGAGGTACGCCGCGAGTCCGGTGTCGGCGGGACGGCTGCTCGGAGCCTACGCGGCCACGGCCCGCGATCCCCGGTCGTCCCGGCCCACGAGGCTGGCGCTCCGCGTGGCGGGAAGGAGGATGGTCGTCAACATGAGGGCCTCGGACGTCTACACCCTGGCCGAGGTGCTCCACGAGGGGCAGTACGATATCGCGCGCCGGCTGCCGTCGGCGCCGGTGGTGGTCGACGCCGGCGCGAACATCGGCGTCACGGCCCTGTGGTTCCTGGCGCTGCGCCCGCAGGCCCGGATCCTGGCGTTCGAGCCCGAGGCGGCCAACTTCGGCCTCCTGGAGAGGAACCTCCGGCCCTTTCCGGGGGCCGCCCCGACACGGGCGGCCCTGGGGAGTCGGACGGGCACGATCGAGCTCTTCGTCGCAGACCACGGAGCGCTCCACACGACCCGGTCGGAGCTCGGGGGCGCCGGTCGGCGCGAGCGGACGCCGCTCCTGCGCCTGGACGGCGTGCTGGACGAGGCCGGCGTCGAGAGGGTCGACCTTGTCAAGCTGGACGTCGAGGGAGCCGAGCTCGAGGTGCTGGAGGGCCTGGGTTCCTGGGCGGGCCGGGTGGACCGCATCGCGGGCGAGGTCCACGAGGAGGTCGTGTCCGTCGAGGAGCTGGGGAGCTGGCTGGAGAGCCACGGGTTCGCTCTCGGGGCCCTCACCGTGCCCCCGTCGGCGGCGGGCAAGGGCGTCCGCTGCTTCGAGGCTAGATCCGGTTCGTGACGTACCCCACCATCTCCCCCAGGGCCTTGAAGCCCAGGAGGATGACGATCTCGGGCAGCACGGAGAGCAACCTGCCCAGGGTGCTCCGGCCCCGGAGCTGCTCGCGCACGATGCGTGCCAGCAGGAGCGGCGGCAGCAGCGGCGACAGGATTGCGTAGGCGGCCCGTCCGCCGAGACCGACCTCCCGCACCCGGGTCGTGGCGAACAGCCGGCCCCAGTGGTAGCGCTCCGCCGCGAGGCCCGCGAGGGTCAGGCCCTGGCGGTGCTCGACCACCAGGAGCTCGCCCGTGCGCCACAGCGTCTCCCCCCGGGCGGCCAGCGCCCAGTGCACGGTGGTCTCCTGGTAGCCCGGGAGCCACAGCTCGCGCGTGGCGTCGAGGGCGCCGCGTTCGTAGACGACGTTGACATCGGTGATGTAGGCGGAGGTCGTGGGGGGCGCCGGTGGCTGGTACTCGGCGAAGTCGATGAAGTAGACGGCCCAGTTCAGCCGCCGCTCGACCCCGTTGCCGACCAGTCCGCCGATGACGGAGTGGGGCAGCTCGTCGTGGAGGCGGATCGCGGTTCGGGCCCAGTCCGGAACGGGGTAGCCGCGGTCCTCGAGCATGGCCACGCGCCGGCCGGTGGCCGCCTCCAGGCCCGCGGTGCGGCGCTGGTCGATGAGCTCGTGCTGACCGGCGGCGTTGTCGATCGGGCGCAGAGTCGAGAGGCGCCCCAGGTCGAGGAAACGCGCCTCGGGATAGCTCCCCGCGAGCGCCCCGACCTCGGGGATGCTGGCGTCCCACGGGACCAGGATCTCCAGCTCCGGTGGCTCCCGCTGGGCGCGCAGAGCGTCGAGGCAGCCGGCGACGGAGTCGGCTCCGTCGACGACGGTGATCAGCACGGAGAGCTCGGGTCGGCTCCGGTCGACGCTCATTCGATCTCTCCCCGGTCCGGCGTCCGCGCCCCCGAGGCGGTTGCGACCACGAAGGGGGTCAGGGTGACCGCGTTGCCGGTGCTGTCGGCCCGGTAGAGGGCGCGGGCGACCTCCACGGCGCGCAGCCCGTCCTCGCCGGTGGCCAGCGGCACGTCCTCGCCGTCGAGTCGCCGGGCCAGGTCGCGCAGCTCCTCGGCGAAGGTCTGCCGGGTGGTCGTCTGCCAGCCGAACAGCTTCTCGCGCACGGCGATCCACGGGTAGCGACGGCGGAAGCGGCTGCGCGTCTCGCCGGGTCGCTCCTGCTCGATCCACTCGTTGAACATGGGGGCGTAGGCCGCGCGGGCCATCCCGCGGACCCCGTAGGCGTCGACGTGGAAGCCGTAGCCTCGCCACTCGTTCCAGGTGGCCTGGTAGATCACCGGTCGTCCGGAGTCCGTGCGCAGGACGGCGACGGCGTTGTCTTCCGAGCCGGGCTCACGCCAGATCCGCTCGCTGACCACACCCTGGACGCTGACGATCTCCCCGGCGAGGTGGCGTACCAGATCGGTCACGTGGAGGCCGATGTCCATCATGGCGCCGCCCCCCGAGAGCTCGCTGCGCACCATCCACTCCGCGTGGAGGTTGCCCAGGCCGTCGTGCCCGCCGAACGCCCGGAAGTGGTCGAGGGCGCCCAGGCGCTCCTCTCGGAGCAGCTCCCGGAGGACGCGGACGGAGGGGAAGTAGCGGTAGTTGAAGCCCGTGGCGAGGAGTCGGTCGGCCCTTGTGGCCGCGGCCACCATCCGGCGGCAGGCGCCGGGGTCGGTGCCGAGTGGCTTCTCGCACAGCACGTGCTTGCCGGCCTCGAGGGCTGCCACCACGTGCGCCTCGTGGAGTGGCGCGGGCGTCGAGACCACGACCGCGTCGACGTCGTCGCGCTCCCAGGCCGCCCGCGGGTCGCCGACCACCGCGGCGCCCCCCGCCGCCTCCTCGGCGCGGCCGGGGTCCACGTCGGCCACGACGACCAGGTGGGCGCCGGAGAGGCCGCGCACCGCCTCGGCCCGCAGCCGGCCGACGACCCCGGCTCCCACGACGGCGAACCTCACGACGCGGGGTCTCCCGCGAGCTCCGCGGCGCCCGCTCCGTCCATTCCGCGCTCTCCTGCCATGGGCTCCTCCGACTCTTCTTCGTCCACGGCCCCGTCCGGTCGGGCCACGATGATCTCGCCACCGCCCAGGGTACCGGGGAAGACGGCCGCGGCGCGATAGCCGGCGCCCTCGGCGAGGCGCCGGGCGAGCTCCGGAGCGACATCCCGCAGCCGAGTGGGAAACGAGTAGACGATCCATGGCGGGGCGCCCGCCTCGGACTCCAGCGTGTCGAGCTCGGCGGCGGAGTCGACCCGGATCCAGCCGGCGTGCAGGTACTCGTCTCCGACGTAGCCGGCCATCTCGGCGCCGGCCACCGGTCCCGAGGCGTGCCTCTCGACGAAGCGGCGCGCGCCTTCCCAGTCCTGCTTCGGGCCCCACGCCCTCGGCACGGTTGTCGCGCTCGCCGCCACGGCGAGGAGCGTGGCCGTGGCGGCCGTCCAGACCCGCCACCCGCGGGGGAGCCTCGCGGCGAGGGCGAAGATCCCCTCGACCCCCGTCAGGGCGAGGAAGCCGAAGGCGAAGAAGAAGAACCGCGGCCACAGGTTGCGCTCGGCGGCCAGGAGCACGGCGGCGGTCGTGACCGCCGGCAGGTACATCGCGAGGACCAGGAGAGGCTGCCGGCGCCAACCGGCGATCAGACCCGCCAGGCCCACGAGCGCGCCGGCCGCCAGCGCGAGCCAACCCCCGGGAAGACCCCGTCGCAGGCCGTCCAGGGTCTCGCGGACGAACCACAGCGGCGTCTGCCACTCGACGGGCTCCGAGCTCGCGGCCGGAGTTCGCGAGTCGGCCGACGCCTCTTCAGCCGGCGCCCCCTCGAGACCCACCGCCGGCGCCAGGGTCTCGCCGACCACGCCGGCGAGCTGGGGGAGTCCGAGGGAGTAGCCCTGCAGGGCCAGGGTGCCGGCCAGGAGAAAGGCGACGGCCCAGCGGCTGCGCGTCAGCTCCGCCCCGGGTCTCCGGCGCCACGCCGTGCCCGCCCACAGGAGGGCGTGGGTGGCCAGCACGAAGCCGGCGCTGAGGTGGGTGAGGAGGGCGAGGGCCATGACGCCGGCGTAGGCCAGCGGGTCGCCCGGTCGGCTCGCGGCGGCACCGGTCGAGGCATCGGTCGAGGCATCGGTCGAGCTGCGCCAGAACAGGCCCGTGCCGACGACGGTCCAGAGCAGGAGGGCGGTGTAGCCGCGGGCGTTCTGCGAGAACCAGACGTGGTGGTAGGAGGCGGCGAGCAGAGCGGCCGCCAGGAGCCCCTGGAGACGCCCCGTCGTCAGCCGGCCGAGCCAGGCCACGGCGCCGAGGCTCCCGAGCCCGAAGATCACGGCCGGCAGCCGGAGCGAGACGGCGCCGTCGCCCAGGAGGGTGCGGGCCGTCCAGGCGGACACGGTGTAGACGAGGTGCTGGTTCAGGCTGTCGAAGGTGGTCAGGATGTGGCCGAGGGGCCGCCGGACGTACTCGACCAGGGTGTGGATCTCGTCGAACCAGAGTCCGGCGCCGAGATCCACGAGGCGCAGACCCAGGCCGCCGGCCAGGATCGCCAGAAGCCACGGGTCCCGGAGCGTGCGCGTCGCGGCGCCGGGCAGGGCGGCGGGTAGGGCGGCGCCGGGCGCCTGCCGTTCCGGCTCCCGAGAGGGTCCCCACCAGCGCGGCGCCGTCGCCGCGAGGAGCGCGTGCAGGGCCAGCATCCCCTTGAACAGCCAGACGCCTACGACGATCCGGGCGGCGGGCTCCGGCTCCCCGGCCAGAAACGCCGCCGTGGCTTCGGGCGGGAGGGCGAGAGCCGCCAGGGCGAGGGCGAGCGCGAGGCGGGGGAGCACGCGATGGATGCCGGGGGTTGGGGAAGCACCGAGACCCGCGCGACACGATGCGTGAGGGTCTCTTCGAGTCGAGGTCACGACGGAAGGCGTCTAATATAGCCCGGATGCCCCGGCGAAGAGACGATCCGGCGGGGGGTCCTCTGAGCCGGGTGTGGCGCTTCTCCGTCGGCGACATCCTGGCCAAGGGCCTCCACTTCCTGGCGTTCGTCTACCTGGCTCGGCGTCTCGGCGTGGCGACCTACGGCCTGGTCGAGCTGGCCCTGGCCTTCCTGGCGTGGCTCCTCTACCTGGCCGACGCGGGGGTGGAGGCCTGGGCGACGCGGCAGGCGGCGCGCTCGGAGAACCCGGCGGCCCTCGTCGGGAGGGTGCTGCCGCTGCGCCTGTCGCTCGCCGCGCTGGCCCTGGCGACGCTGGTCGGCGCGCTGCCCTTCCTGCCGGACGTCGCGGGTCTCGGCCAGCTGCTGCTGGCTTTCGGAGCGAGCCTCGTGCCGCAGGCGCTGAACCCGCGCTGGCTGCTGCTGGGCCGGGAGCGGATGACGCGGGCGGCGCAGGCCCAGGCGGTGGCCCAGGTCGTGTTCGCCATCGCGGTCCTGGCCGCCGTCTCCGGCCCGGAGGACGTGCTGTGGGTGGCCGCCGCCCGCTTCCTCGGCGACCTGGCTTCCGTCGTCCTCTTCCTGCCGGCGGCCCGGCGGGAGGCGGGTCCGCTGGCGCCCTGGACACTGCGCGGCTCCGGGGCCCTGCTGCGGGAGGCCCTCGGTCTGGGCGTCTCGCGGGCCCTCGGGCTCCTGACCTACAACCTGGACAGCCTCCTCCTGGGCTCCCTGGTGGGAGCGAGCGCCGTCGGTCTCTACGGCGCGGCCTACAAGCCGGTCACGGCGGGGCTGGCGCTGCCGCTCACCTGGTTCCTGGCGATCTACCCCGCCCTCTCCCGGACCTGGCTCGAGAGCCGTTCGGCCTTCGAGGCGACGGTGGCGCGGTCGCTGCGTCTCTCGGCCCTGTTCGCGGTGCCGCTCGCCGTGGGCGGCCTCCTCCTGGCCGCTCCCGTCGTCCGGTTCCTGTTCGGCGACAGCTACGCCCCGGCCGCCCCGGCGCTGGCGATCCTGGCCGTGTCGGGCGCCACCGTGACGTTGCGCGGAACCTACCGGATGGCCCTCCAGGCGGCCGGCCGGGTGCGCGAGGACCTGATCCTCGCGGGCGCCGCGGCCGCGGCCAATCTGGTCCTGAACCTGGCGCTCATCCCACGCTTCGGCATCGTGGGCGCCGCGAGCGCGACCGTGGCCTCCGAGCTGTTGTGGCTCGGCGGCCTGGCGACGCGCTTCCGGGGTGCCACGGCCCTGGGCCCGCGACTCGTGCGACCGCTCGCCGCGGGGGTCCTCATGGGGATCGTCGTCTGGGTCGGCCGTCCGCTCCCCTGGCCGGCCGCCGGGGCCCTCGGGGTGCTAGCGTACGGCCTCGCTCTGTTGTGGATGGGAGAGGGGCGAGCGCTCCTCCGGCAGGACGGCTGACCCGCTTCGGGGTGGCGGGGATGGATCGATGAACCAAGGCACGAGAAGCCCGACGAAGAGAAGCCCGGAGGACGGGCGCCTGACGATCGGCATCGACGGCACACCGCTGCTGGTCGAGCGGGGCTACGGCCGCGTTCTGGCGGAGCTGCTGCCGGAGCTCCTCGACGGCTCGGACGGGCATCGCTACCGGCTGTTCGCGGATCGTCACACGGCGGCCAGGCTGCCCGAGCTGCCCCCGGTGGAGATCATCCGGCCCGCGACCTCGCGAGCCCAGTCGGAGGCCGCCTCGGCGGAGGGTGGGCGGCGGGGCCTCGCGGACCTGGCGGCCATGGGGCGGGCGGTCGCGCGGGCGGGTCTCGACTGCATGCTGTTCCCGACGGTGTACAGCTGGTACCCGGTGCTCGCCCGGGTCCCTCAGGTGGTGGGCTTTCTCGACACGATCGCGGAGCGCCACGCCGACCTGGTCTTTCCGGACCGCGCCTCCCGCTGGGCGTGGGCTTGCAAGTCGTGGACGGCCCGGCGCAGCGCCCGCGTCGTGGTGACGATCTCCGAGTACTCCAAGCGCTCCCTGGTACGCGACCTGGGCGTCGATCCCGAGCGGATCGTGGTGACGCCGCTGGCGCCGCCGCGGGCCTTTGCCGGGCCGCCGCCGGACGCGGCTCCCAGGGCGCGCTCCTGGCTCGGGGAAAGGGGCCTCCCGGTCGATGCCCCGTTTCTGATCTACGTGGGCGGATTCAACCCCCACAAGAACCTGGGCACTCTCCTCCTCGCCCTCGAGCGCCTGCGCGACGCCGGCTCTCTGGAGGACCTGTGGCTCCTGGCGGTGGGACCGGTGGCGGGCGACCTGTTCCACGGTGAGGGGGAGGCGATCCGTCGGCGGGTCGAAGAGACTGGGCTCGAGGGGCGCGTGGTCTTCCCGGGCTTCGTGCCCGACGCCGAGCTGGCCCCCCTCTACGCCCAGGCCCTGGCCTCGGTGACGCCGTCGCTCCAGGAGGGCTTCGGTCTGCCGGCCGTGGAGGCGGCCGCGTGCGGCACCCCCGCCATCGCCACCCGGGAGAGTCCCCTGCCCGAGGTGCTGGAGGGCGGCGGTCTGTTCTTCGATCCGCGAAGCGTCGAGGAGCTGGCCTCGGCCGTGGCCCGGCTGTCGGGCGACCCGGGTCTGCGTCTGCGCCTGGCCTGCGAGGCCCGACGTCGCGCTTCGGCGCTGTCCTGGAGCGCGACGGCCCGGGCCACCCGCGGGGCCCTGGAGCGGGCCGCGCTGCCGCGCGGCAGGGGAGTGACGTGAGCGGTCTCCGCTTCCTCATGGTGACGACCTTCTACCCGCCCCACCACTTCGGCGGCGACGCGGTCTTCATCCAGCGACTGTCCCGCGCGCTCGTCCGCCGCGGGCACCGGGTCGACGTGGTCCACGACGCGGACGCCTTCCGACTCCTCGCCGACCGGGAGCCGGCGGGTCGGTCGCCGGAGCCGGAGGGCCTCACGGTCCACACGTTGGAGAGTCGGTGGCCGTTCGGGAGCTGTCTGCTGACCCACCAGACCGGGCGTCCCGTGATCCACGGCCGTCGGCTCCGCAGCCTCCTGGAGGACCCCGCCTACGACGTCGTCTGGTTCCACAACCTGTCGCTGGTGGGAGGCCCCGAGGCGCTCACCTGGGGCGACTCCCTCAAGCTCTACATGGCCCACGAGCACTGGCTGGTCTGCCCGACCCACGTCCTCTGGCGTCACAACCGGGAGCCGTGCACCGGGCGCGAGTGCCTGCGCTGCCTGGTGCACCACCGCCGGCCGCCTCAGCTCTGGCGCCTCGGGGGCAAGCTCCAACGTTGCCTGGGGCACGTGGACGCGTTGATCTCCCCCAGCGCCTTCAGCGCGAGAAAGCACGGCGAGTTCGGCCTGGAGCGGCCGTTCGAGGTGATTCCCTACTTCCTGCCGGATCCGGAGAGTCCGGACGAGGGCCTCGCGCCGGCGGCGCCCGGCGGCGAGGGCGACGGCCGACCCTACTTCCTGTTCGTCGGGCGGCTCGAGAAGCTCAAGGGGCTGCAGGATCTGCTGCCCCATTTCCGTGGGCCCGGCGAGACGGAGCTCCTCGTGGCCGGGAGCGGCTCCTACGAGGCGGAGCTCAGGCGGACGATCGGCGACAGCTCGAGGATTCGCTTCCTCGGGTTCCGCGGCGCCTCCGAGCTGCGTGCGCTCTACCGGGGAGCCCTCGGCGTGGTGGTACCATCGCTCTGTTACGAGACCTTCGGCATCGTGATCCTCGAGGCGTTCCGGGAGGGCACCCCCGTGATCGCCAGGGACCTGGGGCCGTTCACCGAGATCGTCCAGGTCAGCGGCGGTGGACTCCTCTTCCGGTCGGACGAGGAGCTCGCCGCGGGTCTTTCTCGCCTCGTCGGGGAACCCGGCCTGGGGCGGCGATTGGGAGCGGCGGGCCGGCGGGCGCTGGAGAGCCGATGGGTGGAGAAGGCGACGACGCCTCGATACCTGGATCTGGTACGGCGGGTCGCGGAGCGGCGGGGCCGTCACGACGTGGCGCGTCGGACCGGCCAGGAAGAGGGAGTCGAAGGATGAGCGACACCGGTAGTGACTCTCCGGCGGAGCTGGGCGCGGAGAGGCCGCGAACGCCGGGCCGTGCGACGGGGGGCCGTACGCGCGCCGGTTCGCGCCGGCAGTGGCTGCGTGTCGGGCTGACCGCCGCGATCCTGGCCGGCCTGATCTGGGTGCTGCCCTGGGGTGACGTGACCGGGGCCCTGGCTTCCGCGTCCCCTTGGGTCGTCCTGGGGACCCTCGCCGGCCTCGCGGCAGCGCACGGGGTGGCGGCGGTGAAGTGGCGGCTCCTGCTGCGGGGTGCCGGGGTCCGGGTGGGTTTCCTGGACGCGGCGCGAAGCCACGGAGCCGGCCTGGCCGGCAACCTGTTCCTGCCGTCGGTCGCCGGCGGTGACGTGGTGCGCGCCGGGGTGGCCGCCCGCGGCCGGGCCGCCACCGCGTCCGTGGCGGTGGCGGCGGTGGCGGATCGCATGATCGACGTGACGGCCCTGGTGCTCCTGGCGGCGGCGGGAGCCCTGCTGGCTCCCCGGGGCGCCGGGGGGGTCGCGCTGCCCATCCTGGGTCTGGCCTCCGGGCTGTTGCTTCTGGGTCTCGTCGTCGCCCTGCCGCTCGCCCTCCGGTTGAGCCCGGCCCGCCTTCCCGGGCGTCTCGCCGGGTTGGCCGAGCGGCTGCAGGCGGCGGCGCGGTCGACCGTCCGTCGTCCGGGTCTGGCCCTCGGCGGCCTGGCGCTGTCGTTGGCGATTCAGGGCCTGATCCTGCTTCTCAACGTAGGGCTCGGCCAGGAGGTGGGCATCGAGGCGGGGCTGCCGGTCTGGGCGCTGGTCTGGCCGCTGACGAAGCTGACGGAGGCGCTGCCCTTGAGCCTGGGGGGTCTGGGGGTGCGGGAGGCCGCGTTCGCGACCTATCTCGCCCCCTTCGGTGTCGAGCCGGCCCGCGCCGTCGCCCAGTCCCTCCTGTGGCAGGCGGTGCGCGTCGGTCTGGGTCTCTGCGGCGCCGCCGCCGCGCTCTGGTTGCCGCCCTCCGCCCCGGTGGCGGAGCGGGAGGTGGGGGCATGAGCGAACGGCCGCGGATCGTCGTCCTCGGCGGGGGTCCGGCGGGAGCCGGCGCCGCCCTCTTTCTGGCGGAGCGGGGCTTCGCTGTCGACCTGTTGGAGCGCGGTCCGAGCGTCGGGGGCAACGCCGGCAGCTTCGATCTCGCGGGTTTTCGCGTCGACTTCGGGAGCCACCGGCTCCATCCCCGGGCCGACCCGGCGATCCTGGACCGTCTGCGGGGGCTTCTGGGCGGCGATCTGCTGACCCGGCCACGGCACGGTCGGATCCGGCTGCTGGGTCGCTGGATCCACTTCCCGTTGCGACCGGTCGACCTGGCGCTGCGCTCGCCCCGCAGCTTCGCGCTGGGAGCGGCCCTGGACGCGGCCCGCAAGGCGCTCCGTGGAACGGGGCGGCCGGCGGGCGACGAGGAGACCTTCGCCTCCGTCCTGGAGGCGGGCCTCGGGCCGACGATCTGCCGGGCCTTCTACTTCCCCTACGCCCGCAAGATCTGGGGCCTGGCCCCGGCGGAGATCTCCGCTGAGCAGGCGCGGCGCAGGGTCTCCGCGTCGTCCGTGGGGGCGATCCTGCGACGTCTCCTGCCGTTTGCCGGAGACTCTCGGGAGGCCGGCCTCAAGAAGGTGTTCCACTACCCGCGCCGCGGCTTCGGCCAGATCACGGAGGCCCTGGCCGAGGCGGCCGTCGCCGCCGGTGCCGGGCTCCACCTGGGCGCCGAGGTGCGAGGGCTCGAGAGGCGCCCGGAGGGGGGGTGGGAGGTCGTCGCGGCCACGGCGGACGGGGAGAGGCGCTGGAGCGCGGATCGGGTCTTCTCCACGGTCCCCGCCCGGGTCCTGGTCGAGACGCTGCGACCGGCGGCGCCGGCCGAGGTGCTCGCTGCCGCCCGGGGGCTCGAGAGCCGGGCCATGGTCCTGGTCTATCTGGTGGTGGGGCGGCCTCGCTACACCGAGTACGACGCGCACTACTTTCCCGGCGAGGACGTGCCGCTGACGCGGCTGTCGGAGCCCCGGAACTACTCCGGTGTCGCCGAGCCCGAGGGGCGGACGGTGTTGTGCGCGGAGCTGCCCTGCGCCCTCGGCGACGAGGTGTGGTCGGCCGGCGGCGACGAGCTGGCCCGGCGGATCGCGGGGGCTCTGCAGTCGTCCGGGCTGCCCGCCCCCGAGCCGCTGGTGGAGGTGGAGGTCCGCCGACTCCCGCACGCCTACCCCATCTACCGCCGGGGCTTCGAGGAACGGTTCGCCCGGGTCGACGGCTGGCTCGCGGGTCGGGAGGGCCTCCTGTCGTTCGGCCGCCAGGGCCTGTTCGCCCACGACAACACCCACCACACGCTGGTGATGGCGCGTTCGGCGGTCGAGTGCCTCCGGGACAACGGGGGATTCGACCACGAGGAGTGGGCGAGGCGTCGGAGGGCGTTCGAGGAGCACGTCGTCGAAGACTGACGACCGGGCTGCCACGACGGCGCCTTTCCGGTATGCTCTCGATTCCCCCGAATCCGTGGTGAGCGGGCCCCTTCGGCCCCCCCGGGAAGAGTCTGATCTGTAGTCGACTGGAGGTGTACGGTGAGCAACGACGTGATTCTGGTAGCCGGCGGAGGAGGCTTCATCGGCGGCCACCTCGTCGCGGACCTGAAGGCGAAGGGCTTCGAGCGGATCCGCTCCGTCGATGTCAAGCCGTTCGACGACTGGTATCAGGTCCACGAAGGCGTGGACAACCGTGTTCTGGATCTGCAGGAGCTCGAGAACTGCCGCGAGGCCACCCGGGACGTCGCCCGGGTCTACAACCTGGCCGCGGACATGGGCGGCATCGGCTTCATCGAGATGAACAAGGCCCTGTGCATGCTCTCGGTGCTGATCAACACCCACCTGCTCATGGCGGCCCGGGAGGCGGGCGTCGAGAAGTTCTTCTTCTCTTCTTCCGCGTGCGTCTACAACGCGGACAAGCAGAGGGACCCGCGGGTGGTGCCGCTCAAGGAGGCGGACGCGTACCCGGCCATGCCGGAGGACGGCTACGGCTGGGAGAAGCTCTTCTCCGAGCGGATGTGCCGGCACTTCACCGAGGACTTCGGAATCGCCACCCGGGTGGCTCGCTTCCACAACGTCTACGGGCCGCACGGAACCTGGGAGGGAGGCCGCGAGAAGGCTCCGGCGGCGATCTGCCGGAAGGTGATTCTGGCCAAGGTCTCGGGCCGCCACGAGATCGAGATCTGGGGCGACGGCCTCCAGACCCGTTCGTTCATGTACATCGACGACTGCCTGGAGGGGGTCGATCGAATCGTCAACGGGGAGGTGCCCGAGCCGGTGAACCTCGGTTCCTCGGAGCTCGTGACCATCAACGAGCTGGTCGATATCGTGGAGGAGATCGCCGATCTGAAGCTGCAGCGGAACTACAAGCTGGACGCACCCAAGGGTGTGAACGGCCGCAACAGCGACAACGATCTGATCCGCGAGTACGTGGGGTGGGAGCCGTCGGTCCGCCTGCGCGACGGCATGGCGAAGACCTACGCCTGGATCTGGGACGAGTACGTGGCGAAGTATGGCGCCGGCAAGGCGGCGACGACCGTTTGAGGGCAGGTCGGGCCGGCACCCCCGGCCGACCTCGGTCCTCCGAACCTCACGGTTCGATGATGGCCGCCCGAACCGCCCGCGACGGAGAACTCCGATGAGCCGGCACACCCTGCCCCTCGTGCTCGTCCTCGCCCTGACGGCGTCGGCGGCGCGCGCTCAGTACACGCCGCCCGGCGCCAACCTGGCGGGCGACACCCAGACCATGAAGGGCTTCCTCGCCACCTCGATCTCCGAGGCCCGATGGACCCTCGGGACTGTGGCCGTCGACCCGTGGATCGGCATCCGGGACGTCTCGTACATCGAGACGACGCGGGACCAGGCCGGGAACCAGACGCCGGCCGACACCTCGGTGACGGCCGGCGCCGGTCTGAGGTTCTACCTGCCGGTGGGTGAGGAGACGACGTGGGTGGCCTACGTGATGCCCGAGTACCAGTGGTGGAATCAGCTCACCGAGCGCAACCAGCTCAACGGGCGCTACGGTCTGGGCTGGTTCGGCCGGGTCGGTAGGACGCAGGTCCAGGCCCTGGTCTCGCGGGTCGAGGACGCGGCGGTCTTCAGCCGCGAGTTCGAGCAGAAGGTCAACTCCGCATCCGAGGTCCTGGCTCTGGGGTTGGACTTCCCCCTGGCCGGGGGCCTGGAGCTCTTCGGGGCCGGCTCCGTCAAGGACCTGGGGTACGACCGGAACAGCGAGGATCAGCCGCGGATCGACCGGGTGAACCGTGAGGAGCGGGTGGTCCGGGCGGGGTTGCGCTATCGGACGGCGGGCCTCGGCACCTTCGGCGTCGGTTACCAGGAGGCGGAGATCCGGTTCGACGAGCCGGGCAGTCTGCGCTCGAACACCGACGAGGCCCTGGTGATCGAGGCCACCTGGAACCGGCCCCGCTACGCCCTCAGCGTGGACCTGGCGCGGCACGACCTCGTGAGCGACCTGGGGCCCGAGAGCCTCTCCTACGACCGGTGGGGCGGCGAGGTCGCCGCCACGTTCCGGATCGCGGGACCGCTGGAGCTGATTCTCGGGGCGGAGCGACGGCTCGTCTACTCCTTCCAGAACACCTGGGCCTGGTTCGAGGACGAGAGCGTCGAGGCCGGCCTGCGCATCGCCTTCAACGCGAACGTCAACCTCCGCCTCGCGGTGGACGACGGCCGCAACGAGTACTTCCCGTTCGATGTCCAGGACCCCCTGGGTCTGCGCGAGGACGACTTCACCCAGCTCTCCGCCGTGATGACCGTCAAGCTGCTGAACCGGTTCACCCTGGTTCTCGGCTATGCGGAGACGCAGTACGATTCCAACCTGCCCCAGGGCAACCGTTCGGTCACCAACCTGCGCACCAGCCTGCAGCTGGGCGTGGGCGGCGGATCGCCGTGGGGATGATGGTTCGCGTCGGGACGCCGAAGGACCACCGGAGAGATGATCCAATCATGAGAGACTCCAGCCGTTTCGCCCGCTCGATCGTGCTCCTCGGAGCCTCGGTGGTCGTCGCGTTCCTCGTGTCGGCGCCCGTCGCGTCCCAGGAGACCAGCTATCGCGTGGGTCCCAGCGACCTGGTCAGCGTGAAGGTCCTGGGCATCCCCGACCTGACCCTCAAGGTCCGGATCGGCGAGGACGGACTCGTGTCGCTGCCGCTGATCGGAACCGTGGGGCTCGGCGGGCTGAGCGTGAGCGAGGCGGAGTCCGAGATCGCGAACCGCCTGATCGCGGGCGGCTTCGCCAACGAGCCCCAGGTCTCCCTGTTCGTCGAGGAGATGCAGAGTCACACCGTCACGGTGCAGGGCGCCGTGCGCACCCCGGGCACCTACACGCTCATGGGGTCGCGCACGCTGCTCGAGGTGCTGGGAGAGGCGGGTGGCATCGTGGGGCGCCAGGCCGGGGGCGCCGGTCAGATGATCTACGTGCTGCGCCAGGGCGCGGACGGAGAGAAGGAGCGCATCGCCATCGACAGCGTGCAGCTCCTCGACCTCGGCGACCCGGAGCTGGACATCCCGATCGTGCCCGGAGACTCCATCCTCGTCCCCCACTCGCAGACGGAGGTCGTCTACGTCAACGGCGCGGTCAACAAGCCCGGGCCGGTGTCGTTCTCGAGCGCCTCCGGGATGACGGTCCTGCAGGCGATCACCGCCGCGGGCGGCGGCACCGTCCGCGCCCGCCTGGGCAAGGTCCACATCCTGCGCCGCGGTCCCGGGGGCGAGGAGCGCATCGAGGTGGACCTCAAGAAGATCACGAAGGGAAAGTCGCCGGACGTGCCGCTCGAGCCCAACGACGTGGTCGTGGTCAACGAGTGGTTCCTGTAGGGTGGATCCCGGCGACGCGGTAGGTTCGTCGCCGGCCGACCGCTACCCGAGCTCCACCATCACCGGCGCGTGGTCCGAGGCCGTGAGCCCGTCCTTCTTCTTCCGGTACTCGCGGTCGATCTCGGCAGAGACCAGGCGCTCGCGGACCGCCCGGGAGCCCAGCACCAGGTCGATCCGCAGCCCGAAGCCCCGGTGGAAGGCGCCGCCGCGGTAGTCCCACCAGGAGAAGGCCCGGCTCTCGGGGTGGAGGTCGCGGTAGAGGTCGATCCAGCCGGCGTCGGCCAACCGGCGCATCCGCCGCCGCTCCTCCTCGGTGTGGAAGATCCGGCCGCCGAGCTTCTTCTCGTTCCACGAGTCGAGGGGTGTCGGGCAGATGTTGAAGTCGCCGCACAGCACCCGCTGGCCGTCGGCCTCTCCCAGGTGCTCGATCAGCGCGTCGAACCAGGCGAGCTTCGCGGGGAAGTCCTCGTGCTCCACGCTCTTGCCGTTGGGGCAGTAGACCGTCGTGAACTCGACGCCGCCCACCCGCGCCGTCACCAGCCGCGCCCCGGCCGCCTCCATCCCCGGAAGCCCTGTCTGCACGGGCTCCGCGGCCTCCCGGGTCAGGATCGCCACGCCGTTCCACGCCTTCTGCCCGTGGACCACGGCACGGTACCCGGCCGCCTCCAGCTCGGAGAACGGGAACTGGTCCTCCTCCGCCTTGAGCTCCTGCAGGCCGACCACGTCCGGTTGCCGGGCGTCGAGCCAATGGCGCACGAAGTCCAGCCGGGAGCGGAGGCCGTTGACGTTCCAGGTGGCTAGGATCATTTTGGTCGTGGGTCGTGGGTCGTGGGTCGTGGGTCGTGGGTCGTGGGTCGTGGGTCGTGGGTCGTGGAGTCTATCGTTCGGTCTGGTGATCGGGGGGGGTAGATAGGTGTAGATCGACTAGACTGGTGTAAGCTTGTCTCGTGGCGCTGAACCTGAAGAACCCCGAGGTGGAGCAACTGGCGGCCGAGGTCGCCGGGATGACCGGCGAGACGAAGACCGAAGCGGTTCGCCGGGCGCTGGAGGAGCGCCGTACCCGGCTGGCCTTCCAGGTTGCCGAGCGGCGCTCCGGCGAGCGGTTCCTGCACTACCTGGAGGACGAGGTATGGCCGCGGGTTCCGGCGGATGAGCTCGGCCGGCCCCTCACCAGGGCGGAGCGCGAGGAGATTCTCGGCTACGGGCAGGAGGGCGTGTGAGGGTCCGCGACGCATGATCCTCGATGCTTCCGTGATCGTCGCGATCGTGCGGCGGGAGGAGGGGTATCGAGATCTGTTGGCCCGCCTCGAGGCGGCCGACGGCCTCGGCATCGGTGCACCCACCCTGGCCGAGGCCGGAATCGTCCTGGCGGCGCGCCTGAAGATCGACGCGCGCACCGTCCTCGATCGGTTTCTCTCCGACTTCGGAGTGGCCGTCGTCCCCTTCGGAGAAGACCACTGGCGAGAGGCGATGGCCGCCTGGAGCCGCTTCGGCAAGGGCCGGCACCGCGCGGCCCTGAACTTCGGCGACTGCCTCTGTTACGCCACCGCGCGGCTCTCGGGACGGCCGCTGCTGTGCACCGGCGACGACTTCCGGCGGACGGATCTCGACATCGCCTGACTCTCGTGAGCCGTGGGCGGTGGCGGCTACGGTACGATGACGCCGTTCGTTCGATTGGTAGGACCCCCGCACGGCCCGCGGCGACGCGAGCCGGCCAACACCCCATGCCCCCGGTTCGTCTCTTCATCAGCTACGCCCACGAGGACACCGGGCACCGCGAGGTGCTCGAGAAGTCTTTGGCGCCGCTCGTCGAGGAGGGCCGCGTGGAGGTCTGGAGCGACGGCAGGATCCTCGCCGGCGGGGCGTGGGACGACAAGATCCGGGAGGAGGTCGAGCGGGCGGACGTCGTCCTGTTCCTGGTGAGCCGGGACCTGCTGGCATCGAGCTACGTCCGCTCCGTCGAGCTCGAGCGCGCCCTGGAGCGGGGCCAAGCCGGAGAGGCGGCCGTCGTGCCGGTGATCGTGCGGCCCTCCGACTGGGAGGGCACCGCGCTCGGACAGCTCCAGGCGATCCCCACCCGCGGCCGGCCCGTCACGCGTTGGGAGGACCGGGACGAGGCCTGGCTCGACGTCGTCCGGCAACTGCGGCGGAGGATCGAGGAGGGCGGCGAGCCGGCCGGGCCGCCCGGGTCGGCGGCCGATCCGGTTCGGCGCTACCTGCGCTCCCTCGTGCGCCGCACCTCCAATATCGAGCTGCGGCGCCTGGGCGGGAAGATGCGCCTGCCGCTGGACCGAGTCTACGCGCGCCTCCGAGCCCGCGCCGCGGTCGGCGACGAGGGCCGGCTGGAGGCCGGCTCCGTGGAGCTCGCCGACGTGCTCCGAAGCTCCCCCCACGCCGTCCTGGTCGGCGACCCGGGCTCCGGCAAGACGACCTTCCTCCGCTTCACCGCCCAGCTCCTGGCGGCCGAGCTCGTGAGCGGCGAGGAGGAGCAGCGGCGCCATCGCGAACGACTCGAGCGCGAGCTGGGTCTCAGCGAGGAGGAGATCCCCTTCCCGATCCTGGTCGAGCTGGGCCCCTTCTCGGCCCGGCTCCGGGCGCTGGGGGAGGCGGAGGCCGGGGAGGGCGAGCGCCTCGCCGACAGTGACCCGAGGCATCTCCTTCGCTACCTGGACCGCCACTCGCCGGGGGCCCACCCGGCCGAGCCGGGCATCCTCTCGCCCAGGGTCCGCCGGGAGGAGGCCTTCGTGCTCCTCGACGGGCTGGACGAGGTGCCTGCGCCGCTGCGCGAGCGGGTCGCACGGATCGTCGAGGAACTCGTCGGCGCCTACCCGGGCAACCGCTTTCTCGTCACCTGCCGCACCCGGGCCTACCGGCGGATGGCCCGGCTCGCTTCGATGCCCGAGTACCCGCTGGAGCCGCTGGGCAGCGAGGAGGTGGCGGCCTTCG
This sequence comes from uncultured bacterium, assembly GCA_905479655.1. Taxonomy (GTDB): domain Bacteria; phylum Acidobacteriota; class Thermoanaerobaculia; order Multivoradales; family JAHEKO01; genus CAJQNK01. The sequence continues at coordinate 20,013 of CAJQNK010000182.1, forward strand.
TCGGGGCCTGGAGCACCGAGCTCTGCCGCGTCGAGGCGATGGGAGCGACCGCGGAGGAGTACGAGGGGCGCCTCCTGGCCGCCATCCGGGCCGAGGAGCTCTTCCGTCCGCTGACCGCCAACCCCCTCATGCTGACCCTCCTCGCCGTGGTGCACGGCAAGCGCTGGAGGGCTCGGTTCGAGGCGGGGGAGCCCCCGGAGGAGGCCGCCCTGCCCTCCCAGCGCTCCGTGCTCTACCGGGAGGCGGTCGACTATCTCCTGGAGGCCCGGAGTGACCCCGAGGTCGAGGCCCCGACCCGCCGGGAGGCCCTCCGCGTGTTGGCCCTGGCGATGTTCACCCACCCGGACGGCGTGCAGGAGGTCCTGGGGCACCGGCTGGCGGCAGCCGAGGTCGAGCCCGTCGTCGGCGGGAGCCGCGAGGAGGTCGAGCGCCACCTCGACCGGGAGGCTCGCCACAGCGGCATCCTGGTCACCCGCGCCCACGGCGAGGTCCGTTTCTGGCACCGTTCCTTTCAGGAGTACCTGGCCGCCGAGGCGCTGAGTCGTCGCGACTGGTGGCCGATCCTCCAGCCGCAGGAGGCGCTCCACGAGGACCCCTGGAGCGAGCTCGTCCTCTTCCTGGCTGGCTGTCTGCGGAGCGCGGAGCACGTCGAGGGCCCCCGGCGCCTCATCGCCCGCCTCCTCGAGTCCGCGCGGCGCCGGGGCGTCTGGGCCGGCGTCCGCCGCCTCGTGGGCGGGGACCCCGACCGGCTGGAGCGGGCCTCGACCGTGGGCCTGGTCAGCCGGATCCTCCTCGAGCTCGAGGGCTTCGAGGGAGACCCGTCCGAGGGCACGGGCTACGGTGACGCCCTCGAGGCGACCCTGGGGATCTTCGAGCCGGGAGGGAAGATCCTGGACGAGGCGGTGCGTATCGAGGTCGGCGAGGCCCTCGGGCGGGCCGGCGACCCCCGGCTCGCGCGGCCGGAGGAGAACCGGATCCGGATCCCGAGTGCCACCTCCTGGACGGGGGCGCGGGACAAGGATCCGAAGGCGCCCGGCTACGATCCGGACGCCTGGGGAGACGAGTCCCCTCGCCAGGTTACCGTCGCCGGCTTCGTGCTGGGGCGCTACCCGGTGACGGTGCAGGAGTACCGGAGCTTCGTCGTGGAGGGAGGCTACGAGGCGTCGAATCGGGACGCCTGGGATCCGGCGGGCTGGAGCTGGCGAGAGCGGGAAGGCGTCCGCGAGCCCGGGTTCTGGGAGGAGCAGCTCCGTCACCGGAACCGGCCGGTGACGGGGGTGTCGTGGTTCGAGGCGGACGCCTACTGCCGGTGGCGGGGCGGCCGGCTGCCGACGGAGGCGGAGTGGGAGCTCGCCGCCCGCGGAGCGGAGGGTAGGCGGTATCCGTGGGGACCCGAGGATCCGGATGCCACTCGATCCAACTTCGGTAGCCGGGTTGGGCATCCGACTCCGGTCGGCATCTATCCGCTGGGAGCGACGCCCGAGGGTGTGCAGGACCTCGGAGGTAACGTCTGGGAGTGGTGTCGGAGTGAAGAGGGCGCCGCTCGGGTGTTGCGGGGCGGTTCGGACTTCAGCTACCGCGGGGACGTTCGCGCGGCCGCCCGCGGCGGGTACGGTCCGGGGAATCGGGACGACGGCGTCGGTTTTCGTGTGGTGTCCCCCAGCTCCTGATCCTCTGCTCTCTGGACCCTCTGTGCTCTGAGCCTCTGTCTCTCTACCCTCTTTCCGCGAGCGACTGAGAGCTCGAACACTCGAACGGGGCTTCTGGACATCGTGATGCTATGTTGATAGCATCACGAAGTGTCCCGACGTACGACGCTGACCCTGGAGGACGACATCGCCGCCAAGCTCGAGGAGGAGCAGCGGCGGTCGGGTGCCTCGTTCAAGGAACTGGTGAACACCTTCCTGCGTCGCGGCCTGGCGATGCCCCGAGGGCCACGGCCGGGGCCGTCGTTCCGGGTGGAGGCTCGGGATCTGGGGCGGCGCCCCGGGATCGAGATCGACGACGTCGAGGGGCTCCTCGACCGGGTCGAAGGCTCCTCTCGCCGATGATCCTCATCGACGCCAACCTCCTGATCTACGCCTACGACCGCTCGAGCAGGCGGCACGAGCGGGCCAGGGAGTGGCTGGAGACGACGATGGCTGGGCCCGCGCCGGTGCGCCTCGCCTGGCCGACGGTGATGGCCTTCCTGCGGATCACGACGCACCCGGGCGTCTTCGAGCGCCCCCTGACCCTGGACGAGGCGTGGGAGATCGTCGAGGCCTGGTTCGAGGCGCCCCTGCTCGACCTCGTCCTCCCGACGGAGCGTCACTGGCGGATCTTCCGCTCGATCGCGGAGACCGGCCAGGCCCGCGGCCCCCTGTTGATGGACGCCCACCTGGCGGCGTTGGCCATCGAGCACGGTGCCCGGCTGTGCTCGACGGACCGGGACTTCACGAGGTTCCCGGATCTCGACTGGGTGAATCCGCTGGAGTAAGTGGGTGACGAGCCCCTTCCGTCCTCGTCCGCTGCTCGAGCTCCCGGGCGAAGACTCGCTAGGCGGTGATCAGCACGGCGGCGAACTCTCGGCGTTCGAGTCCTACGAGGGCAGTCGGAAGTCACACGTGGGGCCCGGCGCCCGGGTCAGGCGCCGATCCAGGGTGGCGAGCGGCACCTCCAAGGACTCGGCGAGGGCGACGTACCAGGCGTCGTAGGCCGTGAGGTTGGAGCGCAGGTCCCAGACCCGCCGGGCCAGGGGCGGATAGGGGAACAGACGGAGGCTGATTGCGAGGAGGTCGTCGTGCGCCGATCGCGCTTCGAGGCCGTCGAGGCGGCCGGTGGCCTCGCACCCGCCCGGATGGAGAGGCCCCCAGCCGCCCCTACCCGAGCTTCTTCAACGCCTGGTAGTCGACCTTCGCCGTCGAGGTCAGCGGCAGGTGTTCGTGGATCGAGAAGCGGTCGGGCACCATGTACAGCGGCAAGCGTTCGGCGCAGAAGGCCTTGAGCTTGATCATGGACGGGCGGTCGCCGCCGTGGGTGCCCAGGAAGGCCTTGACCAGAACGTTGCCGTTGTCGTCGGTGGTGGCGACGACACCGCACTCCTTGACCTGGGGGTGCTGGTAGAGGGCGGCCTCGATCTCGCCCAGCTCGATGCGGTAGCCGCGCTTCTTGATCATGCGGTCGCGGCGGCCGAGGAAGACATAGTCGCCGTGGTCGTCGAGCACCACGAGGTCGCCGGTCTTGTACCAGGCCTTGCCGTGGGCCTCGTGGAAGGCCTTCGCGTTCCTCTCGGGGAGGTTCCAGTAGCCCTGGGTGACGCCCGGCCCCCAGATGCACAGCTCGCCCTCGGCGTCGGGGGCGACCAACCGGCCCGACTCGTCGATCACGATGCCCTCGAGGTGCGAGCAGACCTTGCCGATGGGGTAGGGACGGTCGCGCTCCTCGGGGACGGTCTCCGGGATCTCGTACCACGTGCAGACGTTGGTCTCCGTGGGGCCGTACAGGTTGTAGTAGCGCGGCCCCGGGATCTGCTTCTTGAGCTCGCGCAGGTGCTTGACCGGAAACACCTCGCCGGCGAAGAGCACGCGGGTGAGAGCCGAGAAGTCGTAGCGCTCGAGCTTGCCGTACTGGGAGAGGAGCGCCAGGATCGACGGCGCCGAGTACCAGCTGGTGATCCCCTGCTCGGCGATGAGCTGGGCCAGGCCCAGAGGCTCCTTGCCGGCGTCCTCGCCGATCAGAACCAGGGTGGCGCCGTGCTTGAGCGAGACGTGGACGTCGAGGATCGAGAGGTCGAAGTGGAGCGGCGCGTGGGAGGAGAAGCGGTCCTCGTGGCTGGGCTCGAACACCTCGGAACACCAGTCGACGAACGAGACGGCGTTCTCGTGGGTGAGCATCACGCCCTTCGGCTTGCCGGTCGAGCCCGAGGTGTAGAGAATGTAGGCGAGGTCGCCGGCCTCGCTGGGGTGGGGCCCGATGGCGGCCGGCGCGCCCGACTCGTCGTCCAGGGCATCGAGGGCCGCCCGGGTCGGCAGCTCTTCGCCGTCGCTCGGGATCGTCACCAAGGGGGGGAGCTGGCCTCCGAGCCCTTCGAGCTCGCGCTCCAGAGCGTCGACGAACCGCTCGTCCACGACCACCGCGGCCACGGCGCAGTTGTCGAGGATGAAGGCGTCCCGGGCCGCCGGGGCGCCGGGGTCGACGGGGACGTAGGCCGCGCCCGCCTCCAGGGTGCCGTAAATGGCGACGATGGAGTCGATCGACTTGCGCAGGTAGAGGCCGACCCGATCTCCAGGTTGGACGCCCATCGCCGCCAGGCGGTCCCGCAGTCGGTGGACCAGGTCGCCCAGCTCCGCGTAGGTGAGCGTGCGACCGGTGGCCGGATCGACGAGCGCGGTCCGCTCGCCGTGGCGGTCGACGGAGGCCTCGAGGTAGCCGTGGAGCGGTCCCATGGGCACCCTCCGCCTCAGCCTTGCTTCGACTGGACCAGTTTCTCGATGCTC
>CAJQNK010000183.1 GCA_905479655.1 uncultured bacterium
CCCCTCCGGGGCTGGGCGACAGGCCGAAGGCGAGCTCCGTGTGGAGCGGCTGCCAGCTCCCGCCCTGGCTCGCGACGTGGCGGATCCAGCCCCTGAGATCGACGGAGATCTCGGCGATCTCCTCCCGCCACACCCGCTCGATGGCCGGCGCGAGGTCGGCCGCGAAGCGTCCCGCGACCCGCTCGAGGACGAGATCGGCCCGGGCCAGGACCGAGTCCACGTCGACCCGGGAGAGCGGCACCAAGCCGTCGGCCCGCAGCTCGCGCAGCAGCTCGCTCTGCACCTCGTGGATCAGGCGGCCGCGGGTGCGCGGGTCGAGACGCTCCAGCGGCTCCGGCTCCTCCCGCGGACGCAGCCGGTGGACGGCGCGCAGGAGGTAGCGGTAGGGGCAGGCGGCGAAGGCCTCGAGGGCCGTGGGGGCGTGGGCCGAGCGCGACGGGCGGAAGCGCTCCAACGCGGCCACCAGCTCCGGGTCCTTGGGGCCCACGAGCCCGTCCCCCCGGCGAAAGGAGCCGGCGTGCCACCGTTCCCACCGCGAGCGCAGCGACCGGTCCAGGTGCGGGTTGAGCTCGAGGAGGTAGCGGGCGCTCCCCTTCCCGCCACCGCGGGGGCCCACCAGGAGCGGTTGGAGCACCGCCAGGTCGTACTCCACCTCGTCCACCGCGTCGTCGGGATTCACCGGGGCCGGCCACCCGAGGAGCGCGGGGGCGGCGGCCGCGGCCCGGCGCTCCAGCGAAGCGAGACGCGGCACCCGCCCCTCCGCGGCTCGCAGGAGATCCAACGCGTAGAACGAGGGCACCCGGGCGCGTCCCTGGAGGAGATCCAGGCTGGGATAGGAGACCACCAGGAGCCGCTCCGCCGCCCCCGCCGCGATGCGCAGCCGCAGCCTCTCGTCGGCGATGCGGTCCTCCTGGGTCTCCAGTCCTCCGCCCGGGGCCGTGTCGCCGTCCGCGCCCAGGTCGCGCCGGGCCGCGTCGAGCAGCAGCGGGTCCTCGGAGGCCGGACGAGGGAACCCCCCCTCGGCGAGGCCGGGCAGGAAGACGGCCGCGAAACACCGTCCCCGCGCCTCGTCGGCGGTGCCGACGAAGATGCGGCCGTAGGGAGAGTCGGGCGGCTCCGCCCGGAGCTGGGTGAGGCGCGGCGCCAGCGTCCGGCGCACGTCGTCGAGCGTCACGGGACCGACCGGCGCCATCGGCACGAGCTCCGCCAGCAGGGAGCGCACCCGCTCCGGCTGGGCCAGGGCCCGCACCGCGAGGCCGCCCAGCCGGTCGATCCACTCGCCCCAGGGCGCGCTCTCCGGGAGCGACCCGAGGAGGTCCACCAGGGGCAGCGCGAAGGCCCGCAGCTCGTCGAGGCGCCGCAGGTCGGCTTCGAACCTGCGGCGGCGGGGGCCCGGCCCGTCGTCCACGTCCCGGATCCGAGCGCGCAGCTCGCCGCCCAGCCCGTCGAGCCGCCGCCGCCAGCGATCCACCCCGCCCACGACGGCCGCGTCGACCAGGAGCCGCTCCCAGTAACGCGGGGTCCGGGGTCCCCCGGTGACGACGTCGGGCTCCGCGGGATCGCCGACGACGCCGACTCCGGGCGCCGGCCCCCCCGGCGCCTTGAGGGAGATCCCCTCCCCGTCGGGAGCGACCCAGCTCGGAGCGCCCCCGTTCGGATGGACAGCGTTCGGAGGGACCCAGCTGTCGGCCGCCTCGACCGGCCCTGCCGCCCCGGGGGACGCATCGACGTTCGCGGCCGGCACCTGGCCGAAGGAGAGGTACTCCGCGAAGCGCGAGGCCGAGACGCCCTCGGCGCTGCACGCGAGGAGGGCCAGGAACGCGCGCCCGGCCGGGTCGGGTCGTACGGTGCCGCGGGTGAAGTACGCCGGGATCCGCGCGCGCGTCAGCGCCTCCTCGACGGCCGCGAGCTGACCGTCCGGGTGACGCAGCAGGATCGCCATCCGGTCCAGGCGCTCGCCGTCGGCGGCGAGGTCCCGGACGCGACGGGCGATCTCCGCCGCCTCGCGGCTCTCGCCAGGCGCCGAGAACAGCCGCAGCTCGCCGTCGCCGACCTCGGGGGAGTCGGCCCCCACGACCGGCGCCTCCGTCGCGAAGACGTAGCGCCGGACGCGCCCCAGGCTGGACCGCGGTTCGACGCCGGCGTCCACCACCTCGGCCTCGACTCCCAGACACCGCTCCAGGAAGGCGATCCCGCGCGCGTCCCCCGCGATGGCCGTGGCCAGGACCCGGGGCGCCGCTCCGGCGACGGCCTCGATCAGGTCGCGCTCGAGGCCCAGGCGGAGATCGAGGTCGAGGAGCAGCAGCGGCGCCCCCAGTCGCCAGTGCCCGGCGCCGTCGACCTGCTGGACGGCCGCCCGCAGGACGTCGGCGCGATCGGCGAGGCGCCAGCTCTCGAGCTCCCGTTCGTAGGCGGCCAACAGACGACCCAGGTCCCGGGTCGACGCCCCCTCCTGCGCCAGGTCGGCCGGGGCGAAGCCGGCGAGGCGCAGCTCGCCCACGGTGGCGGCGAGGCGACGCCCGAAGCCCGGGGCGGAGACGACCGGGGCCAGGACCTCCAGCTCGCCCCCGGGCTCGGCCGCGGCACGCAACGCCAGGGCCTCCAGCCCCGGCCCGGTCACCGGCGTCCGGCCGTTCTCCGCCAGGGGGCGAGCGGCCAGCTCACTCGCCAGGGTCCAGGGAGTGCCGCGATGCACCCCGAGCCGGCCCCCGAGCCCGCGCAGCAGCTCCGACGCCGCGGCCCAGGTGGAGGCCAGGACCAGCGCCTCCTCCGCGGGAACCCGGCGCGCGAGCCAGTCGCCCGCCGCCGCCAATCGGTCGGCGGCGGCGCCGGCAACGACCAGGCGTCGGGCGTCGGAACGTCGCTCGCTGGGCCTGGAAGAAGACACGCTGTGGACTCGCCGACCCCGGATCAACGCCGGAAGAAGACCGGGTTGGTGTAGGCGACCCGCGAGCGACCGGCGTTCTCCACGTACGCCCGCAGATGGGACGAGCGATCGGTCTCGATCGTCACCTCACAGGAGAAGACGCCGGAGCCCGCGAGCGGCCCGCTCTCGCAGACGGCCTGCTCCGCGCCGTCGCCCACTCGCCCCCGAAAGACGGTGATCACCCCGCCGTCCGGTCCCACGTCGTAGAACGACCGTACCTCCACCGTGGCCGTGGGCGGCGGGTCGGCCGGCAGGGCGACGATCTCGCCCATCCACCAGCGCACCGGACCCACCCGGGCGCTCAGGACCAGGAGCGGGCCGTTGGAGACGTAGACGCGACCGGCCCGGATCGCCGTCGTCAGGCTCTCCGCGTCGAAGGAGCCGCCCAGGGGGACGTGGTTGGCGCCGAAGTCGAAGGCGGCGTCGTGGGTGTCGCTGCCCGAATAGGCGTAGAGCAGTCGATCGGCGAGGAGCCAGTCGACCCACTGGCCCACGTTGCCCTCCTGACCCGAGCGCGCCGCGCCGTTCCAGATCTCCACCCCGTGGACGCCACCCGCCTCGATCCCCGTGAGCTGCTCGAAGCTGTTCCAGCCCCAGCTGTCGGCCGCGGGGTGGTGGACGACAGGGTAGCCGCCGTCCGCGCGAATGCTCGCCACGTTGTCCGTGAACCGTCTCAGCGCGTCGCTGAAGAAGCCGTCGCAGAAGCCGAGGAGGTCGTCGTCGCCGCCGGGCTTGCGGGAGGTGATGTCGTGGGCCCCCATGTGGTTCTGCTCGGTGAGGCCGAAGCAGATCAGGTCCCCCAGGTCGCCGCCCTGTTGCGGCCCCACCTCGTCGGAGGAGAGCTCCGTGTCGGGCAGGACGAGGAAGCTCGCGTCCGACGCGGCCGCCGCCTCCGCGGCGATCGCGGCGAACTCCGCGTCGTCGTTGATGCAGTAGCTGTGGTCGGTGGCGGTGAACCAGTCGACCGCGAGCGCCTCGTACTGGCTGCGCAACTGGTCGAGGGTGAAGCTGCCGAAGAGCTGCAGGCTCTCGGCCGCGCAGTTGTCAGAGGGTGGACAGGCTCCCAGGGCCTCACCGTGGCAGCTGTGGACATGGAGGTCGCCGGCGTGGATCGTCAGGGCGCCCCCGGCCTCCGCGACCAGCTCCGGCGGCGCCGCCGGCCGGTCCGCGAGGCGCCGGACCTCGGCCCGCGCCGTCGTCGTGCGCTCCACGCCGTCGCTGCCCCGCCAGACGACCTCGAAGAGCAGCTCCGCCCGCGCGCCCGCTTCCGCCGCGCCCGAGCCCGCGGCGAAGACCCGACCCATCGGCACCTTCAGGTCCACCTGAACGAACGGCTCCCGACCGGGCGTCCGGTAGTCGCGGCGCAAATCGTCCAACAGCAGCGCCGCGCCCCGCCAGCGATCCAGCACCTCGTCGCCCTCGAAGACCGGGGCGTCGTGGGGCACGAAGGCCCGGGGCCGGTGGCGCTCCGTGATCTCCTCCGGCAGTCGCTCCAGGGTCGCGGCCAGCTCCGCGTAGCGCGGGTCCGCGGGCAGGCTCCGGTCGACCCGGGCGTGGGCGACGACCGAGCCGTCGGCGATCACCCGGACGTCTCGCACCTCGATAGTCTCGCCCCGCTGCGCGCCGTTGTAGACGAGGACCTGACTCCAGGTGTCGACGGGTCGGCGCACGACATCGACCACCAGCGGCACGACGACGGGCTCCGGAGGAATGGGCGCGGCGGGGAGCGAGGGGGCGACGAGGGCGACGCCGACGAGAACCAGGAAGCGCATGACGAAGGAGTCTAACCCGACACTGGGGCCCGTCCCGCGCGACGGCGAAGGGCCCCAGGACCGAGTCCATTGCCTGCCGGCTCCGGGAGCCGACTCCGGCTGGACCCGACCGCCCTCCCCGCTGGTAGGATCCGGGATCATGCGTACTGCCAAGAAAACCACGTTCCACCGGCTTCTGCCCAAGACCGCCGTCGTGACCGCCATCGTCGCCCTCGCCGCCTGCGGCGCACCTTCCAGCGACTCGGAGGAGGCCGCCGACGACGGCGCTCCCACCGACAACGTTTTGCTCGCGGAGTGGACCGGCCCGTACGGCGGCGTTCCCGCCTTCGACCAGATGGACCTCGAGGCAGTGAAGCCCGCCCTCGAGACCGGCATGGACCGCCAGCTGGCGGAGATCGACGCGATCGCCACGAACCCCGATCCGCCTTCTTTCGAGAACACGATCCTGGCCATGGAGCGCGCCGGGGACGATCTCGACCGCGGCGGCACCTACTGGGGCATCTGGAGCGGCAACCTGTCGTCCCCCGAGTTCCGGGAGATCCAGCAGGAGATGGCACCGAAGATCGCCGAGTTCCAGTCGAAGATCACACAGAACAAGGACCTCTTCGAGCGCATCCGGGCCGTCTACGAGAGCGGCGAGATGGAGTCGCTCCGGCCGGACGAGCAGCGGCTCGTGTGGCTGATCTACGACGGCTTCGCGCGCAACGGCGCCACGCTGGAGGGCGAGGCCAAGGACCGCTACGCCGCCATCAACCAGCGTCTGGCCGAGCTCCACACCCAGTTCTCGAACAACGTGCTGGCCGACGAGGAGGGGTACGTCCTCTACCTCGCCGAGGATCAGCTGGGCGGCCTCCCCGACTCCCTCGTGCGGGCGGCCGCGGCCGCGGCCACGGAGCGGGACCACGAAGGCGAGTACGCGGTGACCAACACCCGCTCGTCGATGGATCCGTTCCTCACCTTCTCGAACGAGAGGGACCTCCGGGAGAAGGTCTGGAAGACCTACTACTCCCGAGGCGACAACGGCGACGAGCACGACAACAACGCCATCATCGCCGAGATCCTGCAGCTGCGCGACGAGCGCGTCGGGCTTCTGGGGTACGACAACTACGCCCAGTGGCAGCTCGAGAACCGGATGGCCAAGACGCCCGAGCGGGCGATGGAGCTCATGGAGACCGTGTGGCCCGCGGCCGTCGGCCGGGTGCACGAGGAGGTCGCCGAGATGCAGGCCGTGGCCGACGCCGAGGGCGCCGGCCTCACGATCGAGCCCTGGGACTACCGCTACTACGCCGAGAAGGTCCGCAAGGCCAAGTACGACCTGGACTCGGACGAGGTCAAGCAGTACCTGCAGCTCGCCAAGCTCCGCGAGGCCATGTTCTTCGTGGCCGGAGAGCTGTTCGACTTCGAGTTCGTCCCCGTGCCCGAGGGTACGGTGCCGGTCTTCCACGAGGACGTGAAGGTCTGGGAGGTGAAGAAGGCCTCCACCGGCGACAACGTGGGCGTCTGGTACCTCGACCCCTACGCCCGCCAGGGCAAACGCTCCGGCGCCTGGGCCACCTCGTACCGCAGCCACGAGACCTTCGACGGACCGAAGAACGTCCTGGCATCCAACAACTCGAACTTCATCAAGGGCGCGCCCGGCGAGCCGGTGCTCATCTCGTGGGACGACGCGACGACGCTGTTCCACGAGTTCGGCCACGCCCTGCACTACCTGTCGTCGAACGTGGCGTACCCGACGCTGAACGGCGGGGTCCGCGACTACACCGAGTTCCAGTCCCAGCTCCTGGAGCGCTGGCTCACCACCGATCCGGTGATCGAGGGCTACCTGGTGCACCACGAGACCGGGGAGCCGATCCCGGACGCGCTGGTCGCCAAGATCAAGAAGGCCGAGAACTTCAACCAGGGCTTCGCGACCGCGGAGTACCTGGCCTCGGCCCTCCTGGACATGAAGTACCACACGACCGACCCGTCGGACCTCGATCCCGACGCCTTCGAACGCGACACCCTGGCGGATCTCGGCATGCCCCACGAGATCGTCATGCGTCACCGGAGCCCGCAGTTCGGGCACATCTTCTCGGGCGAGGGCTACGCGGCCGGCTACTACGGCTACATGTGGGCCGACGTGCTGACCGCGGACGCGGCCGAGGCCTTCGTGGAGGCCCCGGGTGGCTTCTACGACAAGGAGCTCGCCTCCAAGCTGGTGGAGCACCTCTTCGCGGTGCGCAACGCGGTGGACCCGGCGGACGCCTACCGCGCCTTCCGCGGCCGCGATGCCGAGATGGAGGCGCTGATGCGCGACCGCGGCTTCCCGCTGCCCGGCGAGTAGGGCGAGCCGGCCCCGGGTCGCGCACCGATCGGGCCGGCGGGCTCCCCCCCGGAGCTCGCCGGCTACGACGGTGTGCTGACGACCGCCAGCAGGTCGAGGTCGTCGTCGCGCGCGGCGGCCACGGGGAAGTCTCGCCAATCGAGCGGCGCGACCGCGCCCCGCCGTCGCAGCAGCCGTCGCACCACCACCGCGAGACGGGCGAAGAGCGTCCGGGCGAGGCCGGCCGGCAGACGGTGGCGCAGACCCAGGGGATCGAGGCGCAGGATGGTCCGGATGATCCGCAGCCGGCCGTCGTAGAACCGCCTGGCCGCCTCGCTGGCTCCCACTCCCAGCATCTCGACCTCCGCGAAGCGCGGCTCCAGGAGCTCCGCCAGCTCCCCCGCCGTGTACTCGTGCACGTGGTAGGGATTGGCGCCGTCGGAGGTGAGGCGGTTCGGCGTCGTCAGGATCGCGCACCCACCGCCGGCGATCAGCTCGGCGATGCGGTCGAGGTAGGCGCCGGGCTCCTCGAGGTGCTCGATCACCTGGAAGCTCACCAGGGCGTCGAAGCTGCCGCTGGCGAACGGTGGCGCGAACAGGTCGGCGCGGACGAACCCGGCCGCCGTCTCCCGGCAGACGGTGTCGGGCTCCACCCGGTCCAGGCCGTAGGCGCGGAAGCCCCTCGCCGCCAACTCGGCCACTCCGTAACCGGAGCCCGAGCCGAAGTCCAGCAGACGCCCGCGAGTCAATCCCCCGGGAGCCAGTCTCTCGGCGGCGAAGCGGTAGGCGGCCCGGTGACGGGCCAGGTCGACGCGGAACAGGTCGTCGCCGTCGTGGAGTCGCTCGCCCGAGAACTTCTGCGCCAAGGAACCCTCCGTGCCCTCGAAGGTCGGCCCGAGCCCCACGCCCGAGCGCCGCAGACCCTACCATGCTGCCCGGCCGCCGCCACCGGCCCCGAGCGCCGTCTCAACCGGCCGCGCGTGGGTCCGCGTCGGTGGTCTCCCGCCACCCCATACGGGAGTCCGCCAGGCCGAGGATGCCGTCCACGAGCCGAGCCGAAGCCCCCTCCGTGAGGTGGCAGACATCGCAGAACCACTCGCCGCCACCCGGCAGCTCCCCCGCGAGATCGAGGAAGAGGATCCGGGAGTGGTTCCCGGCCACCTCGACGACCTCCCGGTTGTGGGCCTCGACCGCCGCCATCACATGGTCCGGCTCCCCCCACAGCTCGATGGGGACGAAGTGACCGGAGTAGTCGAGGCTGTGGGCCTCGAACCGTTCCAGGCTGTAGTCGGCCGGCCGCCAGACCGCGAAGGTCGAGAGGGCCAGGGGCTCACCACGTCGCTCCGCGATGGCGACCACCTCCTCGAGGTTGGCGCGGAAGGAGGCCGCCGAGCGAGCCTCGTTCCCGAACTGCAACCACTCGGGCCTGGGCGCCTGGATGGGGACGTAGGCGTCCGGCTGCAACGCCTGCCGGAGCAGGACCCGGGCCCAGCGGAGCGTGGCCGGGAGGAAGAACCGCGCGTCCCCCGCCGGCGCCAGAGCGTTGACCCGTTCGTACCAGGCGTAGTGACCGTAGTCGGGCCGGAAACGATCAGGAGGGACGTTGTTCGCCCGGGTCTCGTTGATGCCGTGGTAGAAGAGCACCAGGTCGAATCGGAGGTCCCGCAACTCCGGGTCGAGGTCGATCGCCCGGTACTTGAGGAGGCTGTCGCGGGACGAGTGTCCCGGAACCGCCAGGTTGACGATCCGCGGCTCCGTCGTCCTGGCTCTCAGGCCCGCCTCGATCTGCTCCGGCACCCGGCTCCAGCGCGGGTCCAGCACCGACCCTCCCAGGAGGAGCACCCGAAGACAGTCGGTGGCGCAGGGCGCCGCGGCCGCGGACGCGAGGCGGAGCTCCGGGTAGACCGCCTCCAGAAGCTGATCCGGGCGAGCCGGATCGACGCCGTGAGCCATCCACCAGTAGGCGCGGGAAGCCACCTCCGAGCCGACGAGCAGGATGGCGAGCGACAGCGTCCCCGCCAACAGCCGTCGTCCGCGAGCGCTCGGCCTCCGCGTTCGACTCTTCGACCTCAACAGCTCCCTCCTCCGAGCGGAAGTCTAGCCGACTTATTCCCGGAGCTGAATGTTCGAGGCCGGCCGGGGCGAGGCTATGATGCGCGCAGGAGTCTCCCGATGCCGTCGCCCTCCTCTTCGTCTTCCGACCCGGCCTCGACAGACACCCACCGGCGGGAGTGGCAGCGGCTCGGTCGCACCGATCCCCTCTGGGCGGTGCTGTCCCGACCCGAGCGGAAGTACGGCTCCTGGGAGGAGGACACCGCGGGCTTCCTCGACAGCGGCCGGCTCGAGGTGGACCACGACCTGGCGCTGGCCAGGGAAGTGGTGCCGGACCTGTCGCCCGACAGGATCCTGGACTTCGGCTGCGGCGCGGGACGCACGACCCGGGCCCTCGCGCGCCACGGTCGGCTGTGCGTCGGCGTGGACATCTCCGAGAGCATGCTGGCCGCCGCGCGGAGCCTCTCGGCGGCGGACGGGCCGACCGAGGACGGCGGTCCCCGAACGGGATTCCTGCTGGCCGACACGCGGGGGCTCCGCTCTCTGCGCGACGGCGTCTTCGACCTCGTCTACAGCCGCTACGTCCTCCAGCACCTGCCCGACCGCGACGCGATCGCCGCGATCGTCTCCGAGCTCGGTCGGACCCTGCGCCCCGGAGGCGCTCTCGTCTTCCAACTCCCCGACCGACTGCCCTGGCAGGTCCGCCTGCAGCCCCGCCGGTCCCTGTACCGTCTGCTCCGCAGGATCGGCCTCGGGCACGAGGCGCTCTACTGGAAGCTCGGGCTCCATCCCATGCGGATGAGGGCGGTGCCCGGCCGCGTCGTGCGCGACTGGATCGCGGCGGCGGGCTGCGACACCCTGGCGGTCCATCGCCGGACCGACCCGGGCTACGGCTACCGCGACGCGCTCTATGTCGCGGTCAGGTCCGCGAACAGCTCGAGATAGTCGGCCACCGTCGTCTGCCATCGGAAGCGGTCGGCCCGCTCCCGGGCCGCCGCCGACAGGCGTCGCACGAGAGCCCGGTCGTCGCGCAGCGTGAGCAGCGAGCGCCGGAGGGCCTCCGCGTCGCCCGGCGGCGGCGTCAAGCCGGCCTCGCCCACGACCTCCGAGACCCCGGGCAGGGCCGAGGCCACCGGCACGCAGCCGGCGCGCATCCCTTCCACCAGGACCATGCCGAAGGCCTCGAGGCGCGACGTCGAGGGCAGGACGACCACGTCGGCCCCGGCCCGGAGCCGCTCGAGCTCCCCGTCGTCGACGCGGCCGGGCAGGTGGACCGCCGCCGAGCCGAGTCGCTCCGCCAGCCGCCGGTACTCGTCGAGGAGCGGCCCACTGCCGACGGCCGTGAGCTCGATCCCCTCGACCCGCCGCAGCGCCTCCAGGAGCACGGGCAAGCCCTTGTAGGCCCTCATCTGCCCCACGAAGAGGACCCTGAGCGGCCCCCGGCCGCGCTCCGGCGAGGGCTCCGGGACGGGCTGGTGGTCCGCTCCCCACGGGATCACGGTGAGGCGGGACGGATCCCGATACAGGTCCCGATAGGCGCCCGTGGAGAGGACGACGCGGTCCGCCCGCCGTTCCGCCAGTCGCGCGTGCCCCCGGCTGTAAAGCCGGCAGGCCCACCCCAGCCCCGGGAGGTCGATCTCGAAGTGGTGGGTGTACACGACCGGGACCCGACGCCCGTGGCCGCCGAGACGCAGCAGAAACGTGTCCGCGAAGCTCGGGGCCGGGCCGTGGAGGTGGATCACATCCGCCCAGCGGACCTTCGGCAGCACCCGGCGCCAGGTGAAGGGAAGGGCCGAGAGCCTGAGCTCGCCGAGGTGCAGGGAAGGCGTGCGTCCTCGATCCCAGGTCTCGACCTCGGCGCCGGCTCGACGGTAGCCCTCGACGAGCCGGAGGCAGGTCTGGGCCACGCCGCTGGTGACCGGCGGCAGCTCGCTCGCGACGAGGAGAATCCTCATCCTCCCCACCTCCCCGACACTCGATGAAGAGGCCCCGCACCATGTATACTCCCGGTTTCGAGTTCGGCTCTCCGAACCGGCCCCCCGCCCCGCGACCGCAACCCCCCAGCCGAGCCGTCATGTCGTACCTGATCGTCCTGCCCACGTTCAACGAGGCTCAGAATCTCGGTCGGCTGGCCGAGGCGGTGCTGCGCCAGCCGAGCGCCGAGCTGCTGATCATCGACGACGCGTCGACCGACGGCACGAGCGAGATGGCGGACGAGCTGGCGACCGGCAGCGCCCGGGTCCAGGTGATCCACCGGGCCGGCAAGCTCGGCCAGGGCTCCGCCTACGTGGTGGGCTTCCGGCGCGCCCTGGAGCGGGAGTTCGACCTGATCGTGCAGATGGACTGCGACTTCTCCCACGATCCCGCGGACGTGCCGCGTCTCCTGGCGGCGCTCGCCGAGGGTGAGGCCGACCTCGCCATCGGCTCGCGCTACGCGCCGGGTGGACGGGTCGTGGGTTGGGGTCCGACCCGCCGCATCCTGTCCTGGGGAGGCAACACGTACGCCAAGTTCCTCCTCGGCTTCTCGGTCCACGACTGGACCTCCGGCTTCAAGGCGTTCACCCGCGAGACCCTCGCCCTGCTCATGGCCGTCCCGGACTACGCGGAGGGGTACGGCTTCCACGTCGAGATCACCTACCGGTCGGTCTCGGCGGGCCTGCGCGCCGCGGAGGTCCCCATCACCTTCACGGACCGGGTCCTGGGGAAGTCCAAGATGGGACACGGCATCGTGGCGGAGGCCGCTCGCCGGGTCTGGCGACTGGGCGCGGAGCGCCGCCGGAGTCGGCGGCTGTCGACCGAGGCGACCGGCGTCTCCGGCGACGAGTAGCGGCGGCAGGGCCTCCGCCAGGATCTCCGCGACCCGTCGGTTCCCCTCCGGCGTCCAATGGAGGTCCTGGGCCACCAGGGAGAGGGGTTCGACACCCCGCCGGAGCAACTCGTCCACGAGCGACAGGTGGTCGATGCCGCGCTCCTCGAGGCCGCGGGCGACCGCCGTTACCAGCGGGTAGGTGCCCGCGCCGGCCGCTCCGTCGCGGGCCTCGGCCACCGACGGCGCGATCACCACCAGGAACCGGGCGCCGGCGGACCGGGAGGCTCTCCGCGCCCGGGACCAGGCCTCGAGCGCCGGCTCGAGGCCGGCGAGCCTCTCCTCCGGCGGGCAGGTCAGCACGAGATGGCAGGCCGGACCGTCGCCCGCGAAGCGCCGGAAGCCCTCGTCCCCCTCGCCGAGTGGCTCGACCCGCTCGACAACGCCGAGGCCGACGCGCGCGAGGCCGTCGGCCAGAGCCGGCCAGGAGGTGGACCGATAGGCCAGGAGCCGCACCAGCGCGCTCGCCTCGAAGGGGCCGGGGCGCGGATGGAACAGGCGCGGCACGCCGTCGGCGTCGCGCCCGAGGGGCAGCGGCACCGGCTGGTGGCGGAGGGTGGGGGGCCGAGACGAGAGGTCGAGCCACGGCTTGGGCACAAAACCGTAGACCAGGCGGTTGGCCGCGTCGTTGAGGTCGTTCTCGAGGAAGACGAGGATAACCACCAGGTCCGGGCGGTAGCGTTCCGCCACCTCCTCCGCCAACAGGGCCTCCTGCACGGGGCCGTATCCCGGAACGCCGAAGGGCCAGACCTCGAAGCCGGGCAGCCGCTCTCCCAGGACGGCCGCGAGGTGCTCGTCGTCGCCCACGAAGAAGCCGTAGACCTGGGAGTCCCCCACGAGCGCGATCCTGGGGACGCCGGTGCGCTCCCGGCGGAAGGGTGCCGGGTGCCTGAATCCCTGCGGGTTGGTCTCGAGGGTCAGACGGCGGCCCCCGGGGAGAGTCAGGACGCCGGCGGAGCCGGGGAGGTTCACCCAGCCCAGACGGGGATCGTAGGCGGAGGTCGGCGTGGGAGATCCCACGAGCCGTAGGCGGACCGGCGCCACGGTCTCCACCCCGACCAGGCGCAGCGCGAGCTCCAGCGCCACGAGGGTCGTCAGGACGGAGATCGCCAGCACGAACACCCGGAGCCCAACTCCCCTCACGAGGATCGCCCCCCCATCAGGACTACCCCGTCACCAGGATCGGCCCGCCTCGACCCGGCGAGGCCGAAGAGCAGCGCCAGGGACGCCGCGACCGACAACGCGGCGCCCAGGAAGAAGCGGCTCGGCACGTAACGGAGGACGACCTCGTGCTCCCCCGCCGGAACGACCACCCCGCGGAACGCGTGGTCGACCCTGTGCATCTCCGCCCTCCGTCCGTCGACCCAGGCCCGCCACCCCGGGTAGTCCAGCTCGCTCAGCACCAGCAGGCTGGCCCCCTCGGTCCGGACCCGGCAGTGGACCGTCTCGGGAGTCGGCCGCTCGAGGAGGACCGCGCCGCGTTCGCCGCCGCTCGCGCCAAGCTCGAGGGGGCGCGCGACGAGGGCGACCCGCGAGAGGTCCAGGGCGGGATCCGCCAGGGCCCGCAGCCGCTCCGCCCGGTCGGGCACGACCCGCACCTCGCCCACGAGGAAGGCGGGGGGCAGGGGGTTCGCCACCTCGAGGAGGGCCAGGTCGCCGTCCGCGGGCCGGGGCAGGAGCCCGGGCGGCGGTCGATCCGCCCACACCCGCCGGCCCGCCGGCTCCGCCACGAGAGTCACGCCGGCCAGCTCCAGGAGACGCAACAGCCCGGAGCCGTCCCCCCGCAGGTTGCCGACGAAGAACGGATCCTCGTCCACGGCCTCCTCGCCGGCCACCGCCACGGCGAGGTCCCGCCAGGCCCGGGGGCTCATCGGCTCGTAGTCGTTCAGGAGACGAACCCCGGCCCTCGTGCCGATCTTCGCGGGCAGCGAGAGGTCCTGGCGGAGACGGCCCCGGATCCAGATCCGGCCCTCGCCCGCCCGCGCCGCCAATCGCCGCATCTGGTCGTCACGGGCGGACAGGAGATCGGGACGACCGTCCGGATGGGGAAAGGCGAAGTGGCGGTTGACGATCAGGAGATCGGTCATCGACAGGACCACCAGGACCACGACCAGGCCGCGGGTCCAGGGGGCCGACAGGGAACCGTGGCGCGCGAAGCGGTCGAGGCCCACGGCCGCGAGGACGATCAGACTGAAGCCGGTGAGCCAGAGGATCCGCGACGGCACGCGGAACCAGTCGCCGGTCGGCAGGTAGTGGAAGAAGAGCCGGAAGACGGGGGTGTGGCTGCCGCAGGCGAGCAGGAAGGTCAGCGCCGCCCAACCCGAGAAGAACAGGCCGGCCGGTCGACGCCAGGCGCCGAGCGCGGCCGCGAGTGCCAGGAGCAACGGCACGACTCCCACATAGGCGTGCGAGGGTGTGCCCGAAGCCGGCTGCACCAGACTGGTGAGCAGGAACCGCGGCGAGAGGACCTCGCGGAAGGGCTCCGCGTCGACGAGCTGTAGACCCTCGAACGCCCGTACGGTCCGCCCCGCGAGCTCCAACGTCGGCAGCCACTGCACGGCGGAGACCGCCATCGCGAGGAGTCCGGCGGTGAGCCCCAGCCCAACCCGCACGCCGAGGGATCTCCATCCGGCCCCGGCCCGGGCGAGCCCCGCCAGGCGGAAGAGACTCCAGGCGGCCAGGGTGTAGCCGGAGTGGACCACGAGGTAGATGCCGCCCGTGAGGATCTGGAGGCCGAGGGAGGCCGCGAGCGCGAGGGACCAGCGGCTCCGCCCGTGCCGCAGCAGAAGCTCCAGGAACAGCAGCTCCATCGGCAGCCAGACCATCGCCTCGAGGATCGAGGGCCAGAGGACCTCCCGGGTCACCGCGCCGGAGAGCTGGTAGGCCACGGCCCCGAACACGGCGGCGCCGAGCCCGAGCCCCAACCCCCGACGCAGGAACAGGCCCATGAACAGGCCGGCCAGCCCCAGGTGCAGGATCGCCGTCCAGGTCATGGCCTCGGCGGTGGGAAAGAGCAGGTGGAGAGCGTTCAGGGGGTAGAAGAGGCCCACCAGACCCGAGGCGACGAACGGCATCCCGAGCCCCTGCCACGGGTTCCACAACGGCAGGTCGAACGCCCGCAACGCCGAGAATCCGTGCTCCAGGAGGGGCTCGTAGAGCAGCCACAGGTCGCC
>CAJQNK010000184.1 GCA_905479655.1 uncultured bacterium
CACCTGATCTACACGGTGCCTCTGGTGCTCTACGGCATCTTCCGCTACCTGTACCTGATGTACCAGCGCGCCACCCGGCTCAACCCCACCGAAGCGATCCTGCGGGACGGCCCGTTCGTGGTCAACATCCTGCTCTGGGGACTCGCGGTGGTATGGATCGTCTACTTCGGAGGCTGATCCGCGGGCTGCGGGACGGGCTCCGTCAGGGACCCGCGTTGGCTGGGTTGTGGCTGCTGTACGGGGTGATGGCGTTGGCGGTGTGCGTCCCGCCGCTCCTCGCCAGCCCTCTGCTCTGGGGGCAGCGCATGGCCGTGCTGCTCTTCCTGGTGTTCTTCGTGGCGGCCGAGGCGACCCTGCTCGTCCTGGCGAACGGCCTGCTGGAGGCCGCGCTGGCCGCTCTCCCCCAGCGTTTCCGCGCGACGCGACTCACGGACGGCCTCAAGGCCCTGGCGTTGGTGGCGGTGACGTGCCTGGCCGGTCTGTCGCTGCTGAAGCTGCGGGTCACCGGCGTGCACCTGAAGGGCAGCGACCTCTGGTTCGCCTGGAAGAACCTGCGCCAACTGGGCGCCGAGTCTCTGGGCACCGACCGTTGGGCGCCGCTCGCGGTGGCCGCAGGGGCGCTGGCCCTGGCCGGCGCGCTCACGCTGACCCTGTCGCGCCTGCGCCGGGGCGACGCCGAGCCCTCCGCTCGCCGCACGGTCCTGCTCACCGCCCTGCTCACCCTGGGTGCGGGGGCCACCTGGACCGTCTACGCCCCGGTGAGACCCTTCGCGACCCACTTCCTGCCCGAGGTCCACTGGGGCGAGCAGCGTCTGCGCGCCGCCCGTCTGCGAGGGGGCGTCGAGGCGGCCGCCACGCAGGCCGACCCGAGAGTGCTGGGCGGCGCCATCGAGGCCTGGGAGCCGCCGCCCGCCCGCCACTCGTGGAACGTGGTCGTCGTGATGCTCGAGTCGATCCCCTGGAGCCGGACGACCCCGGGCGGCGGGCGACCCGGCATCACACCGAATCTCGACCGATTGCTGGAGGAGTCCCTGCTCTTCCGTCGCGCCTACACCACCTCGACCCATTCCGACTACGCCCAGATGGCGATCCTCTCCTCCCTCCACCCGCGCAAGTTCCTCGAGCACGACTACTACACGCAGATCGAGTACCCGCGCACCCTCCTGTGGGACGCCCTGGGCCCGGCCGGGTGGCAGAGCGCCATGTTCTCCTGCCAGAACGAGCGCTGGGGCAACATGATCGCCTTCCTCGACACGCCCGGCCTGGGTCTCCTGCGACACTCCCTGGATTGGCCCGACGCCCGCCACAAGGGCCGGGGGTCGGAGTCGAAGGTCTACGAGGAGACGCCCGTCGACGCGTGGCGTCGCTGGCGCGAGGCCTCCGACGCCGAGCCCTACCTGGCGTATCTCAACTTCCAGTCCAACCACTTCCCCTACGAGGTGCCGCCCGAGGCGGAGAGGCCCTGGGCGCCCTGGGAGATCGACTTCCCCGCCTCCTTCCTCGCCTTTCCGCGGGAGGAGGTTCCCGTGATGCTCAACCGCTTCTACAACGCGCTGCACTACGCGGACCGCTGGCTCGGCGAGGTGGCCACCACCCTGCGGAGGCGGGGCGAGTGGGAGCGGACCGTCCTGGTGGTGGTCTCCGATCACGGCGAGGCCTTCTACGAGCACGACCAGCCGACCCACGGCACCTCGCTGTACGAGGAGCAGGTGCGCTCCCTCCTCGCGATCCGGGTACCCGGCGGAGAGGGCCGGGTCGTCGACGAGCCGATGAGCCTCCTCGACGTCCCGCCGCTGCTCCTCGGGATCCTGGGCCTTCCCCCCCATCCCAACTTCCAGGGGCGCGGCGACGTCCTGGAGCCGTCCTACGACGGCGACGCCCGCCCGCTGCTGTTCACCATCCAGGGGCTGACGTCCGAGGACGGCGTGCTCCTCGACGGCTGGAAGTACGTCGTCAACTGGGACCGGAAGACACGGCGGTTGATGGACCTCGAACGCGATCCCGAGGAGCGGCGCAACCTCCTGGAGGCCGAGCCGCAGCGGGCAGCGGCACTGGACGGCGTGCTGGGCGAGCTGCTCCGACGGCAGGTGACCTACTACGAGGGCGGGCTGTGGCGCGAGGGCCGATACCCGGCGCCTCTGCCCTAGTGCCCCGTTTGGTTAATCCCAGGGCAAAGCACTTACCGCACGGGACACTAGAGCACGGACCGGTAGACCGACCCGAGGCGCCGCGACGAGGCCTCCCAGCTCAGGCCGGAATCCTCGACGCGCCGTCGTAGCGCCCTGCCCGCGGACTCCGGGCCGCCGCCCTCGAACAGGGAGACGAGAGCGGCGATGAGAGGCTCGATCTCGCCGGTCGCCACCACGAAGCCGCCGGTTCCGGCCACCAGGGTCGCCGGGTAGCCGACCGCCGTGACCACCGCCGGCAGAGCCCAGGCCGCGGCCTCCGCGACCGCGAGCCCGAAGGTCTCGACCTCCGTGGCCGAGACGAACGCGTGGGCCCGGCGGAGATGCTCCGGGACCTCGGAGGCCGGCACGTCTCCCACCAGCTCGACGGCCTCCGCGACGCCGAGCTCGGCCGCGAGGGCGGCCAGCGCCAGCCGTTCGGGGCCGTCGCCGACCAGGGTCAGCCGGGCGCCGGGAAAGCGCTGCCGGAGGGCCGCGAAGGCCCGCAGGACGAGGTCCTGGCGCCGCTCGGCGACGAGGCGGCCCACCGCGACCACCCGCGGAGCTCCCAGGCTGCCCCGGCGTTGCCGCCATGCGGCCTCCACCTCTTCGTCCCCGGGCGCCGCCACGCCGTGGAGGACGAGATGGCAGCCGGCACCTCGCGGACGCGAGGCGGTGCAGGCCTCGAGGAACTGGGGCGAATGCACGACGACCGCGTCGGCTCGGCAGACCGCCCAGGTGGTCACGGCTCGCAGAAGGCGTCCGGCCGTCCGGCGGTGCAGGTCCGAGCCGTGGACGGTGAGGACGACGGGCCGACGATGGAGCGGCGCGAGAACGCTCGCGACGGCTCCCAGGACCCCCCAGTGGGCGTGGACGACGTCGGCCTGCCGGGCTCGGGCGACGATCGACAGCGCGAAGGCGGCCACCAGGAAGGGCGCCCCCAGGCGCGCCACGACGCTGGTCCGGAGGTTGGCCGGAATCCCGGCCCCGTAGGCCACCCTCTGCCAACGCGCCGGCCAGAGGTAGCGCAGCCGCCGCACCCGGATGCCCGACCCGAGGGTCTCCCGAGCGGGAGCCCCATCGGGATCCGTGGCGCCGTCCGCCGGGGCCAGGACCTCGACCTCCCAGCCCCGGGTCCGCAGACCCTCGAGGCCCCGCAGGACGAAGTCCCCCGCGCGGTCGTCGAAAAAGCGGGGGAACGAGGTCGTCGCCACGAGCACCCGCGGACCGCGTACCGTCTCCTCCGCGGCGAAGCTCATCGCTCGCGGAGCCCCGGGACGATGTGGACGGTCAGGGCACCGACGACCAGGGCGAGCGCGACGGTCACGATGCGGCGGATCGCGGCGGCGATCAGGGCGACGGCCGGGTCCACCCCGAGCAGCCGTCCGGCGAGGACGACGGCGCCCTCCGTGATCCCCAGCGCGGCCGGCGTCACCGAGACGACGACCGAGAGGTCGGAGGCGGCCCCCACCACCAGGGCGGCGGCCGGCTCCAGAGGCACGCCCGTGGCCCGGAAGTAGAGCGCCAGCGCCAAGGCGTTCACGACCACCAGGGCCGCCAGCGTCACCGCGACCGGCACCAGCGTCGACTCCCGCAGTCGCCTCCAACCCGCCACCACGCGGCCGGCGGCCCGGAGCAACCGGGTCTCGCCGCGTGGCGGCGGCAGCGGCCAGAGGACCACGAGCAGGCAGGCGGCGGAGACTCCCCCGAAGAGGGTCAACAGCGGCGCGGCGGCACCCGGGTCGAGCCCGCCGGCCGCCAGGACTCCGACGATCCCCGCCACCCCCACCAGCAGGAAGTGGACGACCCAGGTGGCAGCGAGCAGAGCCGCCGCCGCCGTCACCGGCAGGCCGTGTCGCCGCTTGAGGTAGGCCGCCCGCAACCCGGCGCCACCGACGAAGGGCATCAGGTAGTTGGCCACGCTGGTCCAACTCGCGAGGCCGGCCGCCTCCACCCGCCCCAGCTCGGCCCCCAGACCCTGGGCGAGGACCCGCGTCACCCGCGCCCGCAGCAGGAGGAGAACGACTTCGCACAACACCGCGGCCGCCACCATCGCGGGGTCGGGGCGAACCGTTTCCAGCAGCAGCTCGCGACGCGACGCGAGGAAGACCGCCCCCGCGACGACGAGGAGCGCGGCGACCGTCCAGCCGACGATCCTCCGGAGCCACGGGGTCCGGGCTCCGGCGCCGCCGGCCGGCTCCGCCGGCTCCCGTCCACGCGTCATCGCCGACCGTAGCGCTCGGACTTCAGGAAGTAGAGGATCTGCTCCTGGTTCAGGCGCATGCGCATCATCATGTCCGCCATCACCCCCAGGATCAGCGTCACGACACCGACGAAGCACAACGAACCCCCCACGAAGCCGGCCCAGATGTGGGGCGAGAAGGCGCCGGTGCGGAGGTAGTGGCTCACCAGGAAGCCGAGCAGCGCCAGCCCGGGGGCGAAGAAACCCGCCGCCAGGAACCCGAACACCGGAAACGGGTGGAACGACACCGCGGCCCGGAACATGATCTGCAAGGACCGAAAGGCGTAGCGGAAGAGGTTGGAGGCCACGCGCGAGCGCCCGAACTCGCGCGTGCCCCGGACCGAGACCGGAATCTCCACGACGCGCTGCCCCTTCACCAGGAGGTCGATGAAGGTCTCCTGGGTGTAGGTGAACGAGCCGAACAGGTTCATGCGCAGGAGCGCCTCCCGGGAGAAAGCCCGGAAGCCGCAGGAGACGTCGTGGAAGCGGTGGCCGGTGATCCGGCTCACCAGGCTCGCGACGCGCCGGTTGCCCCAGCGCTTGACCGCCGGCATCTCCGGCACGAGCTCCGCCGCGGCGAAGCGCGACGCGGTCGCCATCTCGGCCTCTCCCGCCACCACCGGCGCCACCACGACGGCGATGTCGGCCGGGTCGAACTGCCCGTCGCCGTCGATGTTGACGACGATGTCGGCTCCGAGCTCCAACGCTCGGCCCACCCCCTGGCGGAAGGTGACCCCGAGACCCAGGTTGCGGCCGTGACGGACGACGCGGGCGCCGGCCTCGCGGGCGCGCTCGGCGGTGGCGTCCGTGGAGCCGTCGTCCAGCACCACCACCTCGACCTCGCGGATGCCCGGCAACGATCGGGGGACCGCCGCCACGACTCGTCCGACCGTCGCCTCCTCGTCGAGGCACGGGATCAGAACGACGAGCTTGAGCCCGCCGCCCGCGAGCGGCTCGGGGACCATGGGCAGACCCTACGCTCGCGCCTGGGGGGTGTCAAACGGGCCCCTCCGGCGCGCCGCCGGATGTCGCCCTTACCGCCCGCGGCGCCGAGAGGCCTCCGGCTGATAGCGTCCGGCCATGCCGTCGCCCCGCGAGCGCCGGATCCTGCTGATCCTCTTCCTCGTCCTCCTGGCCGCCCTCAAGCTGGCGTACTCGCCGGGCCTGGGGCGCAACGCCCTCGACGGCGACTACTACTACCAGATCGCGCGCCACGTGGCGGAGGGCGACGGGCTGGTGACGAGCGTCTCGCTCTACCACCAGGGGTTCCAGGAGCTCCCCCACCGGGTCGACGTCTACCCAATGTGGCCGCTGCTGCTGGGCTGGACTGGGCGTATCGTCCCGCTCGAGGTGGCCGCCACGCTCCTCCCGGAGCTGCTCTACCTCCTGGACATGGTCCTGCTCTGCCTGCTGGGCGATCGGCTCCAGCGACGCCTGCGGCCGGGCGCCGACCCCTCGTTCCTGGGCGCCGGCGGCAGTCTCACCACGGGTCATCTCGCGGCCCTTCTCCTCGGCCTCAGCCCGGTCTTCTTCCGCTTCACGTCGGTGCCCTATACCGAGGCGCTGGCCTTCGCCTTCGTGCTCGCCGCGCTCCTCGCGCTCGACGAGGCCGCCAACGGGCGCTGGCGAATCTGGGCGCCGGCAGCCGGCGCCCTGGCGGCGCTCGCCTACCTCACCCGCTACCAGATGATGATGGCGGGAGTGGGGGTGGTCGTCGCCCTGCTGCTGGCCGGCACCCGGCGGCCGGAGCTCCGCCGGGCGGCGGTCGCCGCCGCCGCGGCCGGGGTGGCCGTGGTCCTGCCCTGGATCGCCTACCTCACCACGTTCGTGCGCCCGTTCCATCCGATGGTGCTGCTCGAATTCGGCCGCTATCGCGAGACGCCGGCGATCGAGCGGTTCCAGGCCGTGGCGCACCAGGACAACTGGATGGAGGCCCTCGCGGTGCGCCTCGACGGACTTCGCGTGGCCTTCGACCCGACCGAGGCCATCTCCTACCTCGGCGCCCTGGGCACTGCCGTCTACCTTCTGCCGCTGGCGCTCCTCGTGATGCTGCTGCCGCCGGCCCGGGGCGCGGCGGCGCTGCGCGGCGCGACGCGGCCGACCCGGGCCGCCCTCGTCGGTTCGACGGTCGCCGGCGCACTCATGGTGCTGCCCCTCCACTTCTTCCCATCGCGCCACCTGTGGGACTGGCGCTTCGGCCACCGCCACGGGCTGCCGCTGGTGCTCGTTCTGGTTCCCGCGCTGGCCTGGCTGGCCGCCACGCCCGGTCGCAGGGCCCGAGCCATCGCCCTCGTCCTGGTCACCTTCTCGATCTTCGGCGGCGCGATCGTCGTCGCCAGCAGCCTCCCGGCCCCGGCGGGCTCGGGCCTGCTGGGTGCCGAGCCCGAGCTGGCGGCCTGGATCGACTCCCATGCCGAGCCGCCGACCCTGCTCACGACGCAGGTCCACACCCTCGGGGTGTTCACGCGCGGCCGATACCACTGGATGGAGTGTCGAGAGAGCGGCGACAAGGTCCGGAGAATCCTGGACCTCGTGCCGGCCATCGACTACGTCCTGGTCTACGGCGGCGAGGAGCGGTGCCCGTTCGCCCAGGGGACCCGAGGCCTGGAGCTGGCGGCCACGTTCGGCGACGGGCCCGGCCGCATCCTGGCCTTCGCGGCGCACGGCAGCCGGGGGGAACCGGCTCTGAACCCCTAGACCAGCGTTTCCGAACTTCGACGACAGTCCGCCCGCGATGCATCTCGGCTGCCAGCGTTCCGCCTCCTCGACAATGTCCCTGCATTGCCTGCGTCGGCGCGCCTTGGCCCCCGAGCGCCTCCCGTCCGGCCCTTGT
>CAJQNK010000185.1 GCA_905479655.1 uncultured bacterium
GACGTCCAGGCCGATGACGAAGAAGATGCAGACCAGGACGGCGAGCACCTGGTAGACGCTGAACCCGATCCTGACGATCGCGGTTACGAAGTAGCCGTAGATCCCGTAGAACAGGACGATCGCCGCCGAGAGCACGAACGCCGCGCCCTGCAGCATCGTTCCGGTCTTCGCCCACGAGACGACCGGCTGCTTGTTGGCCCGGCGGTAGAGGAGGAAGGAGAGGAACGTCGTCAGGATCATCAGGTTGACGGCCGTGTTCTTCGCGCTCATCACGCCCAGAACGCCGAGGAACGGGTGGTGCGTGCCGCCCATCGCCGCGATCTCGCGTCGGTTGGCGATCATCGTATGCGGCGTAGCCCAGACGATCGTCCCGATGACGAGGACCAGCAGCATCCACTTGATGTAGGGCATGAAGCGCTCTGCACCGGGAATCCGGCCCATCCCGACCCAGAGGTAGTAGTTGCCGGTCAGGAAGAGGACGCCGATGAGGAAGGCCTGGATGATCCACAGCCAGCTCATGAAGCCGCCCATCATCGTGATCCCCATCTGCTGGTTGAACTCGTAGATCTCGCGGCCCAGATAGTAGCCGGCAAAGGGGAGCACGATGAGCGCCCCGATCGCGATGAAGTTCCCGACGTAGCCCATCCAGTCGTAGTGGGCCCGCTCCTCGTCCGTGCGCGCCTTCAGGAACTGGTACGCCGCGTAGGCGCCCGCGATGGAGCCGCCGTAGGCGACGTTGGCGATCATCCGGTGGATGTTGATGGGCATCCAGGTGAAGTTGTTGACCGCCTCCCAGGTGCTGATGAGCGCGCCGGTCTCCGCGATGCCCGACGGGGTCGACATGAACGTGAGCCAGGCGTTGGCGATGAGCATGATCGCGGTGCCGACGATGTTCAGCATCACCCCGAGGAAGAGGTGCACCTTCGGCGAGAACTTGCCCCAGCCGTAGTAGTAGCTGTAGAGGAACCCGGCCTCGAAGAAGAACAGCAGGACGTAGGGCAGGAACGTCGGCGAGAACACCGACATCAGGTAGTTCATGAACTTCGGGTACAGCGCGATCAGCAGGAAGGTCAGGAACGCCCCGAGGGCCGCGGTGAACGAGAACGAGGCCGAGAGCAGCTTGGTGAACTCGTAGGCCAGCGCGTCGAACCGCTTGTCCCCCGTCTTGTAGCCGATGAACTCGATGATGACGGCGAAGATCGGCACCGCCAGCACGAACGCCGCGAACAGCAGGTGGAGCTGGGCCACGACCCAGACCGCCACGCGGCTGCCCACCACCGGGAACGCCCGGTACTCGGCCTCCACGTACTCCGGCGCCACCGTCTCGGCCTGGGCCTCCCGTGCCGCCTCCTGCTCCAGGAAGCGGTCGCGCGGCGTCTCCGCCTGGGCCGCCGCCTCGATGGGCGAGTCGTAGCGCGCCGTCGAGTCGAAGTTCACGGCCACACGCACGGCGGCGATGGCCGCCATGATGGCCAGCACGCCGACGATGATCATCCAGGGGGCCTTGCGCTTCACTCGGGGTTCCTCTCTTCGAGCTCCGCGCGGACGGAGCGTGCAGGGGCCAGCGGTCGCGCCTTCATCGCGGCGGCCGCTCGCATCGTCGGAGGGCTCACGCGAAGACGCGAAGACGCGAAGGGGACCCGGGTCATCGGCCCTGGAGCTCCTCGACGTAGGCGACGATCGCCCAGCGGTCCTCGGTCGGGATGCGGGCGAAGGCCGGCATCAGGCCGATGCCGGCGTCCATGGCGTGGTAGATCTGGCCCGGCTCCAGGGCGAGCAGGCGCGGGTCCCCGACCAGATTGGCCGCCGGGATGCCACCGCGCACGGCGGACGGCCCCTTGCCGTTACCCTTGGCGCCGTGGCAAGGCTGGCAGTAGATGCCGAAGCGCTCCTCCCCCCGGGCCATCACCGCGTCGTCCACGGCGATGGGGATCACGGCCGCCCACGTGCCGTCGGCTGCCGCTCCCGTGTGGAGGACCGGATCCGCGAAGAGCTCGCCCCGGGCGACGGTCCCCGGCACGGGGGGCCTCATGGCGCTGCCGTCGGGGAACCACGGGCTCGCGTCGAAGGGCTCGATCTTGGGCTGGTCGTCCATGTTGGGGTTCGGGTGGATCGGCGGCCGCTTCGAGGTGGAGCCGCGGGTGCAGCCGCCAACCGCGAACGCCAGCGTCGCGGCGAGCAGGCAGGCCGTCCCCATCCGGGACAGCCGCCGGCCTCGACGGGTCACGCCGCACCTCCCTGACCGCCGGGCGTGGCCCAGGCCGGGTTCGGGTTGCGGATCCGAGCCAGGTAGCTGTTGCGCGGCCGGTTGCCCAGCTCGCCCAGGAGCGTGTAGTTGCGGCCGTCCTCCTTGGCGTGGACCACGACGCTCTCCGGGTCGCGGATGTCGCCGAAGTGGATCGCCTTCGTCGGGCAGGTCTGCTGGCACGCGGTGACCACGTCGCCGTCCACGAGTTCCCGGTTCCCGACCCGCGCCGTCTTCTTGGCGGCGTTGATCCGCTGCAGGCAGAACGTGCACTTCTCCATCACGCCCCGGGAGCGGACGGTGACGTCGGGGTTCATCGCCAGCTTCAGGAGCTCGGGAGTGTCCTTCGTGAAGTTGAAGAAGTTGAAGCGCCGGACCTTGTACGGGCAGTTGTTGGAGCAGTACCGCGTGCCGATGCAGCGGTTGTAGGTCATCCCGTTCAGCCCCTCGTCGTCGTGGACCGTGGCACCCACGGGGCACACCTGCTCGCAGGGGGCGTTCTCGCAATGCTGGCAGGTCACGGGCTGGAAGACGACGCCGGGGTCGTGGAGATCGCCGGTGTAGTAGCGGTCGATGCGCAACCACTGCATCTCGCGCCCGCGACGCACCTGCTCGCGCCCCACCACCGGGATGTTGTTCTCGCTCTGGCAGGCCACCACGCAGGCGTTGCAGCCGATGCACGAGCCCAGGTCGATGGCCATGCCCCACTGCGGCCCCTCGGTGTACTCGACCGGCGGGTCGAAGAGCGCCGCGTCGTCGTCGCCCTCCACGTGGCCCTGGGCGAAGTGGGGGTCGGCCGCGTACTCCTCGACCGTGCCCTCGCGCACCAGGTCCCGACCCTCCATGCTCCAGTACTCCTGGGTCTGGACCAGCTCGTGGCTGCGGCCCACCGGCACCACCGAGGCGCCGACGACGAAGCCGGCAGCCGGCGCCGCGCCGGAGCGGAGCCGGTAGGCGTCGAAGCCGATGCCGGCGCCGATGCGGCCCACGGACGACCGCCCGTAGCCCAGGGTGAGGCCGACGGAGTCGTCGGCCTGGCCCGGCAGCACGAAGACGGGACCCTCGATCTGCGCGCCGCCGGCCGACACCAGGACGATGTCGTCGGTCTCGACGCCCAGGCTCTCGGCCGTGGCCGGCGACAGCCGGACCTCGTTGTCCCAGGTGACCCGGGTGACCGGGTCCGGCAGCTCCTGAAGCCAGGCGTTGTTGGCCCAGCGGCCGTCGTAGACCTGCGCGGAGGGCCGGAAGGTCACCTCCATGCCGTCGCCGCCCGCCCGCCCGGCGGCGTCGAGGGCCTCGGCCACGGCGTCGTGAGCGATCGCGGCGTCGACGGCGGGGAGCGCCGAGTCCCCGGCGACGCCGTCGTGCAGCGCCTGGCGCCAACCGGCCTCGAAGACACCGTCGCCGGTGAGCGCGGCCCAGGTGGTCCGCACCTCGTCGTACCCCGACCGCGTCTCCGCGGACGGGCGCTCGCCGGAGGCGATCCAGGCCAGCAGCTCGACCGCGCTCTTCCCCTGGTGCAGCGGCTGGATCAGCGGCTGAACCACGCTGGCGGTGCCGTCGGCGGAGCGGGCGTCGCCCCAGGCCTCGAGGAAGTGGGCGCGCGGCAGGTGCCACTCGCACAGGTCCGTCGTCTCGTTGTAGTGGGTCGCCAGGTGCGCCGAGTGGGCCAGCTGCCCCATCGCCTCGGCCAGCCCCAGTTCGGCGGGCGCGTCGTGGGCCGGATTGCCGCCCACGATCACCAGCGTGGTGACCTCGCCCGCCCCGATCGCCGCCACCAACCCGGACAGCCCGTCGCCCGTGCCGGCGGATGCCGGCCCGCCCCAGGCGACGTCCGTCGCCGGGTGCAGGGTCTGGGGGGCGCCGAGGGCCCGGTTGACGGCCAGCGCCAGAACGTGGACATCCTGGGCCTGGCCGGAGCCGGCCAGCACGACCCCGGCCCCGGGGTTGGCCGCCAGGTCGTCGGCGATGACGCTCACCGCAGCAACGGCGTCGGCCGGCAGCTCGGGCGCGGCGCCGTCGGGAAGGGGCACCGCCAACCCGCGGGCGGCGAGCTCGCGCGCCAGCGCGGCCGCGAAGGCCGGGATCTGGGAGCTCTTGAGCCGCAGGCGGTGGTCGGCCGCCGAACCGGTCAGGGTCAGCGTGGACTCGACCGCGTAGAGACGGTTCATGGACTCGCCGGGCTTGCGCCCCTCGGCGAAGCCCCGAGCCGCCGCCAGCGCGCCGCCGTCGGTGTGGAGCGGGTCGGCGTCCAGCGTGACGATCACCTTGCAGGCGCCGAGGTCCGTCACCTGACGCAGAGCCTGGCCCGTCGCCCGGCGCGTGGCCTCGAGAGCCGCGTCGTCGCCCGCCGGCTCCCACACCGCCCAGCGCGCCCGCGGGTACTTCGCGCGCACGGCCGCGGAGAGTCGGGCGAGCGTCGGCGAGGCCCACGACTCGGTCAGGAAGGCGAGACCGGCGCCGCCCGTCGCCTCGGCCTCGGCGGCGATCTCGCGCCAGGCGCTGGCGAACTGGTCCCAGTCGAGGTCGACCGCGTCGGGGACGCCCGGCGGCCGCCGGCGGACCACGCGGGCCCGGTCGGGGTCGTACAGGTCCAGGATCGAGGCCTGGAGCCAGGCGTTGGCCGCCCCGCGGCTCTCGGGGTGCAGCTCGTTGCCCTCGATCTTCGTGGGGCGCCCTTCGTGGCTCTCCACCAACACGCCGTACGCCGCCGTGCCCACCGTGGCCGTCGTGGCGAAGTAGCGGGGCTTGCCCGGCAGGTACTCCTCGGGCGCGCGCACGAACGGAACGATCTTCTGCAGCGGCCGCCGGCAGCCGGCCGCGCCGGCCACGGCCGCCGTGGCCCCCAGCATCCCCAGCAGCGTGCGGCGGGAGACTTCGTCGGAGACCTCGGCGCCCTCGGGGAACTCGGCGCGAGACGGGGCGGTCCGCCCCTCCCGCTCGTCGACGCTCGTCCAGTAGCGTCGCTCGGCCCCTGTCAGCTCTCTGTCGCTCACGCCATGAGGCTCCTAGAGGGAACGTGCGAAACGAAGAATCCAACCGCCGCCCGATGGCCGCCCTCGGAGTCGGCGACGGCGGTGGGTGGATGGGTGAATCTGGCCGTAAAGCGCGGCAAGGATACGGAACCCCTCGGAGCCGTGTCAAGGCGGGTCCCGGGGCCGCGAGAGGGACCGGAAGCGCCCCGAAAGCCGGACCGAAACCGTCCGAATTCCAGGTGGCCGCGGGTCGGCCGGCCGCCGCTCACGATCCGGGCGCTCCAGGTCCGTCTCCGGGTCGGCCCGAGCACCGCGCGCGCCCGGCACGTCACGGCCTGCGACCTACGACCTACGACCTGCGGCCTAGTGGTGACAGGCCGTGCAGGTCTGCGGCGGCGCCAACCCCCGCGACTCGCGCACCGCCTGCACGTACTCCGCCTGGTCCGGCGCCGGCTCCCAGCCCATGTCGGTGACCTCGTCGGGCCGACGGATGTGTTTGTCCGGGTCCCGGTGGCACTCGAGGCACCAGCCCATCGACAGCGGTTGGTCCTGCTGCACCACCACCATCTGGTCGATCCGCCCGTGGCAGCTCGAGCACCCGACGCCCGCCGCGATGTGGACGCTGTGGTCGAAGTAGGCGTACTCGGGGAGGTCGTGCACGCGCACCCACTCGATCGGGGTGCCGTCGTTCCAGCTCTTCATCAGCGGCGCGACCAGCGGGCTGTCCCGCTTCACCACCTGATGGCAGGCCATGCACACCTCGGTCGCCGGCACCGAGGCCGAGGCCGTCTTCTCCACGGTGTGGTGGCAGAAGCGGCAGTCGAGGCCCAGGTCGCCCGCGTGGAGCGCGTGACTGTACTCCACCGGCTGGATCGGCCGGTAGCCCACGTCCGTGAACTCCGGGGAGAACCAGTACCAGATCGCCCCCGGCACGACGAGGGCGGCCACCGCCGCCCCGGCCAGACCGAAGAGCGGCGTCTTGTTGGCCCATCGGGGAAAGATCTGCGCCATGGTCCCGTTCCGGGCCGCGGCCGACCACTGTCGAACCCGGCCCCCAAAGAGGAGTGCTGCGGTGAGACGGTCGATCCTGTCGTAAGACGCCGCGAGAATAAGAGGCCCGACCCGGGGGTGTCAAGGCGACGGGCCGAGGCAGCGGCCCCAGACCCGCCCCCTCGCCCAACTCCCCCAGGCCACCACCACGCCCTCTGCTACCATCCGGCCCACTTCGGAGCACCCCCGACGATCACGGTCCCGCCGACCGAGGAGGAACTCATGGCCACACTCGATACGACCGATCAGAAGCCGCAGGTGGAGATCGCCGGCGACATCGCCACGATGTACCGCGACGGCGAGGTCACGACTCACGAGCTCACGCCCCTGCCGGAGCGCTTCGTCCGTTGGCAGCTCGAGTACAAGCACGGCATCTACGACGCCATCGAGAAGGAGGAGTACATCGCCTTCAACGCCGGCCACCTCCCCGTGGTCGGCACCTGGGAGCGCGACGCCCTCGTCCCCAACCTCGCCAACAAGGGCGTCGGCTTCACCCCCAAGGACGAGGTCCTCGAGCACTACCTCGCCAAGGTCGAAGAGGCCATCGCCGAGATCGAGAAGTTCCCCGCCCACGCCGTCGCCGACACCCGGCATCTCCGCATCGCCGTCGCCCGGGAGCTCTACTCCAACCCCGATCACATCGACTGGCGCCGCCTCCAGCTCCTCGAGATCTTCGAGGGCACCACCTACAAGCACCTCGTCAAGAACCCCGTCGCCTCGGTGCTCTGGACCGGCACCTCCCCGGCCTTCGTGAGCTTCCAGGTCGACTGCCTGTGCGAGATCATCGATACCGACGATCCCCGCTACCGCTTCGCCTGGGCCATGCGCCGCCTCTTCGAGTTCGAGCCCTTCCACGTCGTCCAGACGATCTTCCCCTACGCCTACTGCTTCTGGGTCATCGGCTCGAAGGAGAAGACCCCGAAGCGCCGGTACCCGGGCAAGCGCAGCGACCACACGGTCAACGAGGGCGGCGGCAAGATCGAGTAGGAGGCGCGGCAGGTCGACCCCCTCCGGGTCGTCCCGAGCGAAGCGCGAAGCGCGAAGTCGAGGGACCCCGTGCAGAGCCGCTCGACCCGGCCCACGCTGTAGACGCCGACACGACTTCGAGACCCACCCCCATGTTCATCACCAGAGACCACCTCACCCGCCTAGCCATCCACCTCGGCAGGGCGGTAGCCCACCCCGGCCGCCTCTACTGGATCGGCGAGACCTCCCTCGTCTGGGAGGGCGTGCGCCGCTGGACCGACGAGATCGAGCTCGCCGCCGACCTCGACGCCGCGGAACGCTCCGCCTTCGACAGCGCCCGCGCGGTCGCCGCCGAGGAGCTCGGCGCCCGCGTCGTCGACGACCACCCCGACGAGGTGATCCCGCTGCCCGACGGCTGGCGGGACCGCTGCAGGCCCGTCAGCGACCCGCCGGCGACCGGACCGCTCGAGCTGCTGCACTTCGACACGGTATCGGTCGCCTTCCGGTTCCTGGCGCGCGGTGACGAGGAGGACTACACGCTGATCCTCGCGCTCCTGGAGAACGGCTGGCTCGAGAAGGGGGAGATGGACGCGCAGTTGGACGCGGTGCTGCCCCGGTTCTCGTTTGACACCATCGCGCAGGACCCCGAGGAGTTCCGGCGGAAGTACCGGGGGTTGGGGCAGATGTGGCGGGCGCGGCGGGGTTGATGATCGGACCTCCCAACCCCACCGTCCTCCTGAGGCACCCCTGCGTCCGCACCAGGTTCTGAACGCCGGGGCTCGCCCCCCGTGCCCAGGTCACGCGCATCGACCTCCCTGAGGGCGTGGACGAGACGAAGTACTCCGTCAGCTCGGGCTCCTCCGCGCAGTACCCCTCCACCGGCACGTCGGGCCCGAAGACGACCGAGGTCACACCCACCGCCCACCCTAGATTCCAGCCGGCCCGGCGATGAAGCTGGGGCCGCGCCAGGGAGACCGGAGCAGGCCCAGCTCCACCCAGGCGCCCCGCACTCCGGTGCGGCGCAGCGCCATGACGGCGATCGAGACCAGGATGATCTGCAGAGCGCTGCGAGCCGAGGCCCGGACGACCCACGGAAGCTCCTCACCGAGCGCACGGTAGAGCGCCAGGGGACGGAGGACCTCGTGCAGGTGGGCCACGACCAGGAAGATCGCCACCACCGCTCCCGCCTGCCGGATACGCCTGCCGATCAGCATCTCCGGCTACCATGCTACGATGGCCGGGCCGGGAGGGGCAACGGGGGCCGGGCTCGAAGGCCTCGATCCCAGACTCCGACCGATGGCCGACACCGCTCGACCGTTCTCGGGCGGCGCGCTAATATTCCCCCAAGCGTATAGGTTCTCTTCTCGCCGGGCATCGATCCCTCGGGTCGATCGGGAGCCTCAGCATCGAGGTTCGGATGCCGGGTCTGGCCTCGCGAAACCGGAAGGAAACCGATGAGACAGCTCAGGATGGTCCTCACGATCGCCGTGTGCCTCGGGTTGGCGAGCGCTGCCGGCCGAGCCGCCGTGTGCGTCACCTTCGCCAACTCCACAGATCTCTTCGAGGGGGAGATCCTGGCCTCGAAGAACGGCTTCTTCACCCTCTCTCTCTTCGAAGCGACCTTCAACCGCGCCGCCGCCGGCGCTGCGCGGCTCGAGGGCGACACGATCTACATGGGGTGGACGAAGAACACCGATACCGCGACGGTCGCCTACCAGTGCAACGTCGACACGGTGACGCTGACCGGGCCGTGCAACATCAACATTTTTACGACCGTGCCCGACGGCTCGAGCCGGTTGACCGACGTGGCGACCCTCGAGACCGGCAACTGCACGCCCGGCCCGCAGCGGCGGGGGCCCGCCCCCGGGGAAGGGAGCGGGTAGCCCCGGACGAGCGCCACGGCCCGGAAGTCGATGACGATCTGCTCCCCCGTCCTCGTCAGCACCGCTTGGTCCTACCCGGGGACGGAGGGGTGGGCACTGCCGGGAACGAACTCACCGTCCGCGACGAAGTTCACATAGCGAGTGAAACCCTCCGGCGGCCGACGGTCGTCGGCGAGGGTGGCGGAGCCGACCAGGAGGGCGAGGGCGGCCAGGAGAGCACCCCGTCGGGCGGGTCGCTGGCGGTTCGGGGTCGGGGTGGTCGGGCGAGGAACGTACATGGTCTCTTCTCCTTGGGTTCTCGGCGCGGAGGCTCGCGAGACTCGCTGCACCCTCCGCCGGTTCATCCGAAGATCGGATTCACCGCTCCCGTCGCGAAGGAGCGGAGGATCACGACAACGGTTCCCCGTGCGCTCTTCCTCCTCGGCCTCGGCTGAAACCTTCTCTTCGTCGGGGCCACCGCCAGGCTCACCGAGACCTATCGGCGCGAGGAGTGCAGGCGGTCAACGACTTCCCGGTCTTCACGACGGTGACCCTGACAACGCTCTCCGCGGGCTGGCTCCAGCACCGCTTCGGGTGGGAGCGCGTCAACCTCGGCGTGCTGCCCCCGATCGCCATGGCGCTGCTCGCTCTCTGGTGGCCGACCCGGCGGCACCGGCGCCGCGTCGCCGCCGGTTGAATCGGGCTCCCGGTCCCGGGCTTCTCAGCTCCTCAATCGGGCACGATCGAGAAGGCGGTCGGGTCCCCGGGCGTCTGGCCGAGCACCACCGCCATCTCCTCCTCGCTCCGGTCCACGAGGAACTCTGCCCAGATGGGGAAGTGATCGGAGAGCCGCGACGGCAGCGAGCGGTTGGGTAGGTCGCGGTACACGGCGCCCAGGAAGTCGATCACCCCGGCCCTGCCGCTGAAAGTGAGCTCCGTCGCACCCATGAACCAGGCGATCTGGTCGTAGAACTTGGCTTCCCTGCCCGAGGTCGTCTTCAAGCCCTGCAGGGCCGCCGGCACGTTCAGGCCGTGCCGGACGAAAGCCCGGAAGAGTGGGTTGTCGCCCCTGGCGTCGATGTTGAAATCACCCAGGACGACGAGGTTCCGCTCCTCCGAGTCGAAGCGTCTCGAACGATCTCGGATCTCTCGTGCTGTGAACTCTGCGAACCTCTCGAGCTCGGGGAGTCTCTCTCGGGGCTGCTGGAAACGAATGTGCGCCGTCAGCAGGGTGAACCGCTCCCCGCAGGAGTGGAAGCCGACGATGTAGGGCGTGCGGTCGAACTGCTCCCGCGCCCTGCCCGCCTCCGGCGGCAGGACGATCTCTCCAGCGAGCCCGGTCGGTTCGACCCGGCGACGGTCCCATAGGAAGGCCAGGCGCTCGTGGTTGCCCCTGACACCCGCGCTGACATCACTGAGGAGAAGCCCCCAGGCCGGCCCGAGAAAACGGTCGATGAGCAGCCGGATGGCGGTCGTCTCGCGTTTGACCTCCTGAATCGCCACGACATCGAATCGCCTGACGATCTCCGCGATGCACGCGAGCCCCCTGAGATTCCTCTTCGGGCTGCGGGGATTCTCTTCGAACGACTCGAAGATCGACCCGAACGCCTGGATGTTCCAGGTCGCGATCAGCAGGTTCCTGTCCACGATCTTGGGCGGAACCGGAAGCCTCGAGGGCCCCGGCTCATCGAGACGACGGCGAAGACGAACCACGTCCTCGACGACCTCTCGGCCGTAGGCTGAGTAGCTGACGAGATTCATGAGCACCCCCTGGCCGGCAAGTCCGTGCTCGAAGCGGGCGATCGACTCGCACCGACCTGTCGCAGACACCCCGCTCCGCGAGCAGGAAGCTACAACCTACATCGTCCCGCCCGATCGTGGTGCGTTTCGCGAGGAGAGGCGCCTACTCCGCCCGGTCCACGACGTTGCCGCCCGCGGTCGGCCTGAGCAGGATCTCCACGGGACCCTCGGCCGAAACGACGAGGAGCTCCGGGACGGAAGCGAACCGGCGCCAGTGGGTCGTGAAGTTCAGACCACCGCCTTCCTGAACGACGACGAGAAAGGGGGCCAGGCCGATGGGCAGGTAGGCCATCTCGGAGAAGATCCGAGCCGCCAAGGGACCAGGAACCCCGGCCGCCTCCAGGTCGGGCCGACTCGTCGCGTGATCCGGAAAGAAGATCAGGAAGTGGGGACGGGAAGAGCCCGACTTCGGCGTGTAGGCGATCGTCTGTGCCGGGGCGCCCGGGCCGCTCGCCACCGACCCGGTCGCCCTCTCGATCGCGTGGGAGAGCCGGGTCGCGTTGTCCGTGCACCCCACGACGAGCGAGCAGGCTGCGACGAGCCCGGCGAATCCGAGCCAGCCCCGGAGTCCCCGGAGCTTGGACGCGAGGCGTCGCGGGGTCATGCAGGCCCCAGACCGTGGAGCGCCGTCGATCCCAGACCCCGTTGGACGGCGATGGCGAGACCCAGACAGACGACGACGTAGATGACGTGGACCGCTGCCCGCACGGGCCAGGTCCTCCCCGAGAGGTCCATCCTCGCCGCGTTCCCCAGGAGCACGCCGACGCCGAGGAAGAAGAACCAGAACGTGAAGAGGAAGGCCGTGCGGCCGCGGACCCCGAGCGTCACCAGGTCGTGGAAGGCGCCACAGACCACGAAGGTCGCCAGCAACGCGGCGGCGCGCGGCAGGAACCGCTTCAGCGGCGAGAACACGTAGGCACCGAGCAGGTAGCCGAACACGGGGTTCCAGTAGCGCCAGAATCCGGCAAAGGAGCTCGCGCCGAGGGAGCGGCGCAGCATGTTCCCCAGGCTGCCTGGCGCCCCGACCGGGACCCCGTTGCGCCGGAGGATGTAGCGGGAGAGCGTGAGCCTGCGCGGCGCCGGGGGGCCGCTCACGGGCTGGTCGCCTGCACGTCGGGAGCGCCCTCTGCGAGGAAATTCGTCAGGGCGTCCCAGTGCGCGGCGTTCGACGCCTCGGTGAACCGCCGCACCAGCTCCTTGTTGGAGTCGAGCGTCTCGCTCGCGGGCGGGGCGGGCGCCGCCACGCCGGAGTGGTGCACGATCTCCCAGTCCTCGACGATCCTGCCGGCCTCGACGCGGCTGATGACGATCCCCTCGGTGGTCCACAGCTCTCCCGTGGGTCCGGCGCCGCGGAACGCGCCCGTCTGGTGGCCCGTGCTCGTGAAACGAGTGACCACCAGGTCGCCCTCCGCGACCTGCTGCTCGACAACCGCGCGCCGGTCGTCCGAGGCGGCCAGGATCGCGGCGGCGAATCGCCGCACGGCCTCGAGACCCCGGATCTCGGCGCCCGCGGGGCCGTGGTGGACGTAGTTGGAGCCGTAGATGCCGGCGATGGCGTCGAGATCGCGGCGGTTGATCACCTCGTCGAACCACCGACGGGCGAGCGCCTTCCCGTCCTCGGCCCGGGCCGACTCCGGAGCCGCCGACGCCTCGCCGTGGGCCTGCTCGCACAAGCCGAACCCAGCGACCAGCAGGGCCACGCAAACGATCCGGGTCAGGTGTTCGATCATCGGTGCCTCCTCGTCTCAGGATTCTCGCGGTTTGGCCGTCGGGCGGAGGAGCGCAGCACCTCGTACGCCCGATACCCCTTCGGAGTGCCCCGGGGGCTCGTCGCCAAAGCCCGCTGTCTTGCTCTTCGGTCCGAGTATGCGTCCCCAGCGCCGAACCTGGCAAGGGGCCGGCCGCTCCCGGCCCGCGAATCGATGACGCACCGGCGGAGCCCGCGGATCGAGCTCCGAGACCACGTCGAGAACGAAGTAGGCCAGGTGGCCTTCCGGCAGCCAATCGCGAGGCGACGGCGGCAGCAGAAACGACTGGTCCGGCGACCCGGGACGGTACGACTTTGCGGGCATGCCCTAGTAGAACCGATTCGAGGGTTCGTCGCCAGGGGGGTCCCTCCTTCGCCAGGAATTGGGACCCTCCGAAGTCCCCTCGCCCCGTCCATTCTGGTCGGGGCCCGGCCCGGCCTCAACGGTGCGCGCCGCTGCGCGGCGCCGGCCTGTCGGCCGCCGTTGACCCCGAGCCGCGCCCCGACGCCAGAGAGATCATGGGCGAAGGGGGGGAAGCGGGCTCTGCAAGAGGAA
>CAJQNK010000186.1 GCA_905479655.1 uncultured bacterium
CTGGGCCGAGAGCGCAATCCCGCGCCCGGCGTGACCCCGGCCCTGCAGAAGATGCGGGAGGGTCGGCTGATCGCCGAACCGGCCCGTCAACGTCTGATCGAGTGCAACCTCCGCCTGGTCGTCTCCATCGCCCGCCGCTACTCGCACCGCGGCCTGCCGATCGCCGACCTGGTCCAGGAGGGCAACCTGGGTCTGATGCGTGCCGTGGAGAGCTTCGACGCCGCGCGGGGCTGCCGATTCTCGACCCATGCGACGTGGTGGATCCGGCAGGCGGTCAGTCGTGCCGTCACGAACCACGGACGCACCGTCCGCCTGCCGGCCAACGTCATCGGCCACCTCAACCAGATCGCCAAGGCCCGCCGCGCCCTACACCAGAGCCTGGGTCGCGAGCCGAGCTACTCCGAGGTTGCCCGCGCCGTCGATCTCGAGGAGGCGAAGGTATTGCAGTACCTCCAGGCGAGACAGCAGCCCGTCGCCCTCGACGCGCCGGTGTTCGACGACGACCCCGGCAGCCACTCCATCGGCGAGCTCCTGGAGGACGAGGAGCACGACTCCCCGGACGAGGCCGCGGCCCAGTCGGATCTCGAGTCGGCCATCCGACGCGTGCTGGGGACCCTCTCGGAGCGGGAGCGCCAGGTCCTGATCCTCCGGTTCGGAATGGGGGGCCGAGCCGCCCACACCCTCCTGGAGGTGGGGAAAGAGCTCAACGTCAGCCGCGAGCGGATTCGCCAGATCGAGGTCAAGGCCCTGCGCAAGCTGCGCCACCCGAGCCGAGCGCAGGTGCTCTCGACCTACACCGCGTAGCCGGGCGGTGGCTCTCCTCCCGGTGGCAGGTCAGCGGCCGTCGCCACCGGCGGGAGGGGCCATCGAGCCCCGGTTCGACGGCGCCGGCTCGGAGCGGATGGGCAGCAGGCTCCCGGGCTGTCGCGAGACCAGGTCCGGGAAGGCCTGGTTGCTGGTCGCCGAGAAGGAAGAACCCGCCCTCGCCACGACACGCGAGACGGGGACGGGGTAGACCACCGGCGCCGGCAGGGCGTAGGAGACCCAGGGCACCACGACGCTCGGCGGCGCCGGCACCTCGGCCAGCTCCTTCGCTATCAGGGCTTCCGCGAGCGCCAACGTTCGGTCGCTACGCTCCGCACGCCGCCGCTCCGCCTCGGCGGCCTCGCGCTGACGCCGCTGCTCCGCCCGCTCCTCGGCCTCGGGCCGGGTGATCCACTCGCCGTCGGCGAGCACCATGCCGCTGCGGCGCATGTGCTCGTCATAGGGCAGCCAGCGCCCGAGCTCCCCGTCCCATACCTGCTCCAGGGCCGTCATCAAGGGAGCCAGGCCCGGGGCGGCCGGATCCAGGGAGGCGGCGGTCCTCGCGGCCTCGCCGAAGGCGTGGTCGAGGCCGCGGGCCCGCGCCCAACGCGACAGCTCGACCCACTCTTCCGCTCGCCCACCCCGGGCTCGGAGGTCGTCACGCCGGCCCAGGTACTCCTCCAGCGCGGAGCGGCCGACCTCGAGACGCTCGACGCTCGTCATCGGCAGCACGATCTCGCCGTAGGACAGGCGGATCACCACCTGCTCGCCCCGCACCGTGGCGACCACGTCTTCGAACGCGCTGCCGTTGGTGAGGTAGACCGCGTCGGCGAAGGCCGTGGGAGCGGCCAGCAGGAGCAGAGCGGAAAGCCCCAGGGCGAGGCGGGTCATGACCTGCAGACTACCACCCTCGCCACCGGGCGGGCGGCGCTTCGGGACGGGTCGCCCCCTTCGGCCGGGGACTCCCGCGGAGCCTCAACCCGCGAAGGACCGATGGAAGTGGTGGCGGAGCTGGCGACGCCACCAGGACCAGCCGTGCTCCACGTCGTGACCCCAGAGGTCGAGCTCGTGGGAGATGCCCTTGGCGGCACAGAGGCCGGCCAGGGCCTCCGTCTCCTCGATGCAGCCCTCCTCCCAGGCGCCCCGGCCACAGACCAGGACGAGGTGGGTCCCGCGACGGATCCGCTCGCGAGCCTCGCCGTGAAGATTGGTCACGTAGGCGAGCGGGTTGTTGAAGTAGATGTCCTGGTTCGACCAGCCGCCGGTGAAGTTCGTGGCCTCGTAGCGCCCGCTCATGCACAGAGCCCACGGGAAGATCTCGGGGAACTTGAGGGCATGGTTCGCCGCGAAGAACGCTCCGAGGCTGCAGCCCGCGAGTCCGATCCGGAGCTCCTCGGAGCGGCAGTCCCAGCGGATCCACGGCACGAGCTCCTCCACCACGAAGCTCTCGTACGCCCGGTGCCGCCCGATCCGCCAGTCGGCGGGCGCCTCCTTCCGCGTCCAGGCCTCCGCGACGTTGCTCTCGACGCAGTAGAGCTTCAGCCGCCCCGCCTCGAGCAGGTCGGCCACCTCTCCGACCATTCCCTGCGTCTCCCACTCGTGGGCCATCCCCGCGGCGGTGGGGAAGACGAGCACGGGCGGCCCCCAGTGGCCGTACTGCCAGACGTGGATGGGGCGGCCCATGTGGCGAGACGGGAGCTGGTGGTGGCGGCGCTGCATGGCGCGCAGACTAACCCATGTCGGCGTTCGCCGACCCGAACGAGTGCGCTATCTTGCCCTCATGCCCCACCCGGCCCGACTCCTCGACCGGTTCTTCGGCCTGCGGGCGGCCGGGACCACGCCGGGCACCGAGGTACGGGCAGGCCTGGTCACCTTCCTGACCCTCTCGTACATCCTGTTCGTCAACCCGCAGATCCTCGCGGAGGCGGGCATGCCGGCCTCCGACGTCGCGACCGCCACGGCGCTGGCGGCCGCGGCGGCCACGGCGGTCATGGGGCTGTGGGCCAACCTGCCGTTCGCGCTGGCGCCGGGCATGGGCCTCAACGCCTACTTCACCTACGGGGTCGTGATCGGCATGGGGGTGCCCTGGCGCACGGCGCTGGCCGCCGTCTTCGTCGAGGGTCTGATCTTCCTCGCCCTCGCCGTCACCGGCGCTCGCCGCGAGCTGCTGAGGGCCATCCCCGGCGGCGTTCGGAGCGCGATCCCGGGGGGCATCGGCCTCTTCCTGGCCCTGATCGGTCTGCGCTCCGCCGGCCTGGTGGTCGACGACCCGGCGACCCTGGTGCGGCTGGGAGACCTCGCGACGCCGACGGCCCTCCTGGCCCTGGCGGGTCTCCTGGCTACCGCCGCCCTGATGGCAGCCGGCTTCCGGGGGGCGATCCTGGCGGGCATCCTCGGCGTCACCGTCGTCTCCTGGGTCGCCGGCTGGGCGGAGGCACCCCACGCCCTGGTGGCCCTGCCGCAACTGCCACGGGAGACCTTCCTGGCGCTGGACTTCTCCGGCCTCCTCGACGGCCGCCTCCTGGCGGTGGTGGTCGCCTTCCTCTTCGTCGACCTGTTCGACACGGCGGGCACGCTCCTCGGGGTGGGCCGCATGGCGGGCTTCGTGGGCGATGACGGCGACCTCGTCCGGGCGAACCGGGCCTTCGCGGCCGATGCCGTGGGCACCAGCGTCGGCGCGCTCCTGGGCACCAGCACGGTGACCACCTACATCGAGTCGGCAACGGGCGTCGAGGAGGGCGGCCGAACCGGGCTGACGGCGGTGGTCGTCGCGTTGCTGCTGGCGAGCTCGGTCTTCTTCACGCCGCTGCTGGTGGCCGTACCCGCCGTGGCGACGGCTCCGGCCCTGATCCTGGTGGGCGCCCTGATGATGGGAGGGGCGCGCGGAATCGACTGGCAGCGCCCCGAGGAGGCCCTGCCCGCGTTCCTCACCCTGGCGGCGATGCCCCTGACCTACTCCATCGCCAACGGGATCAGCCTGGGGCTCGTCAGCCACACCGCGATCCGGGTGCTCACCGGGAGGTGGCGCGAGGTGCATCCGCTGATGCTGGGGGTCTGCGTGCTGCTGGTGCTGTTCTACGCCTGGCGCTAGCCAGCTCCGAGGTCGGTCAGGCCGGGCCGGATCGGAAGGGGTCTCAGCGGCGCTCGTAGACCAGGAAGGTCAGGTCGTGGGGGTTCTCCTCGTCCGCCGGCCGCTCGCGGCTCTCGACCCGCCGCCACTCCTTCTCGTCGATCTCGGGGAAGAAGGTGTCGCCCTCGGGGCGGGCGGCGACGCGGGTGAGCACGAGACGGTCGGCCCGCGGCAGGGCGCGGCGGTAGATCTCGGCGCCGCCCGCCACGAAGGCCTCGGCCGCACCACGCGAGGCGGCGAGCGCCAGAGCCTCCCCCAGGGACCTCGCCCCGAGGACGCCCTCGGGCAGCGCCGGGGCCCCCCGGGAGATGACGATGGTCGTCCGGCCGGGCAGGGCTCGGCCGATGGAGTCCCAGGTGCGCCGGCCCATCAGCAGGTGATGGCCCATCGTCGTGCGCTTGAAGTGCCGGAAGTCGGCGGGCAACCGCCACGGCAGGTCGCCCGAGCGGCCGATCACGCCGTTCTCGGCGACGGCCGCGATGATCGTGAGACGCAACGGCGGCCTCCTCAGACGGCGATCGGAGCCGGGATGGCGGACCACGGATCGTAGCCCTCCAGCTCCACGTCCTCGAAACGGAACTCGTCCAGCCTCTCGCGGCCCTCGGCCAGGCGCAGGCGCGGCAGCGGCCGCGGCTCGCGGGAGAGCTGCAGGCGGGCCTGCTCCAGGTGGTTGGAGTAGAGGTGGAGGTCGCCGAAGGTGTGGACGAACTCGCCCGGCTCGAGGCCGGTGACCCGCGCCACCATGTGGGTCAGCAGCGCGTAGGAGGCGATGTTGAAGGGGACGCCCAGGAAGACGTCCGCGCTCCGTTGGTAGAGCTGGCAGGAGAGCCGGCCCCGGGAGACCCAGAACTGGAAGAGGGCGTGGCAGGGGGGCAGCGCCATCTCGTCGACG
This sequence comes from uncultured bacterium, assembly GCA_905479655.1. Taxonomy (GTDB): domain Bacteria; phylum Acidobacteriota; class Thermoanaerobaculia; order Multivoradales; family JAHEKO01; genus CAJQNK01. The sequence goes on from CAJQNK010000186.1 coordinate 4,827, forward strand.
TCCGCCGGGTTCCAGGCGCTCACGATGTGGCGGCGCGACTCGGGGTGGCTCCGGATGGAGCGGACGACCCCCTCGATCTGGTCGATGCTGCGCCCGTCAGGAGCCGGCCAGGAGCGCCACTGGAAGCCGTAGATCGGCCCCAGCTCGCCATCCGCGTCGGCCCACTCGTCCCAGATCCTGACGCGATTCTCCCGCAGGTAGGCGATGTTGGTGTCGCCATGCAGGAACCACAGCAGCTCGTGGATCACGGAGCGCAGGTGGAGCTTCTTCGTGGTGACCGCCGGGAAGCCACGCGCCAGGTCGAAGCGCATCTGGTAGCCGAAGACCGACAGCGTCCCGGTCCCGGTGCGGTCTCCCTTCTCCACCCCGTTCTCCAGGGTGTGGCGCAGGCAGTCGAGATAGGCGCGCATGGTGGGCAAGCTACCGCAGGCGGACCGACGGTGGCAACGGCGAGTGCCTGCCTGTCTCCCTCAGCCGCCCAGCGCCGAGTCCAGCCCCGCGGCGCTCTCGGCCACGCGCTGCCAGTTCGGGACCTCGGCCTCGATCTCCCCGGCGATCGTCTGGAGCAGGGCCGCCGCCTCGGGCCCGAGCTGCCGGTGGCCGAGCTTCGCGAGGAGCCGCCGGTAGGGACGCTGGGCGAACAGGCGGCCGTCCCCGGCGCGAGCGGCGAGCTCCGTGGCCCGGGCGAACTGCCCGACCTCCAGATACAGGAGCTCGACGCCGGCGCGGGTGTCCGCCAGGTCGGCGGCCGCGCCGGCCACTCGACGCTGGAGTGTCGCAGCGTCCAGCTCCGGGTCCCCGGCCGAGGCCCCCAGCTCCGCGAACACCGGCTCGAGCTCGAGGAAGCCCCCCGCCGCCACCAGGCCCTCGAGGCGTCGAGCCTCCCGCGCCACCGCCTCGCGGTCCCCGAGACGGGCCGCGACCGCCAGGTCCGCGAGGTGCACCCCGGAGCGGTAGGCCGCCTGCTCGGGCGTCAACTGCGCCGAATCGGGCTGCGCCGAGCGGAAGGTCGTCCACCTCCGCAGATCCCATTCCTCGCCGAAACGAGCGGTCATGGGCCCCGTACCCTCGAGGGCGCCGACCACGGAGAGGACGGAGAACGGCCGCGCCAGGAAGGGCGGCACGACGACCAACACGGCGATCGTCGCCGCCGCCGCGACGGCGGCGACCGGCACCCACCAGGAGACGAGGCTCCGCGACCGCCGTTCCGACACCGGAGCGGGCGCGGGATGGGCCACGACCTCGGCCGGACCGGTGGCCTCCCCGGCCTCGCCCTCCAGGAGCTCCACGGTCTCCAGGTAGAGCTCGTAGTAGCCGTCGTCGGTCACCAGGCGTCGCTCCACCGCCTCCTTTCGCGCTCCGGACAGACGTCCGTCCACGAAGGCGGCGAGCTCTTCCAGGTCCTGGGGCTTGATCGTCGTCGAGCTCATGGAACTCCCGGTCCCTTCCTCACCTTAGACGGACCTCGTCGCCGGATCTCCCCCGGGGCGGAGGTCGAAATCGGCCCGCAGCTCCGAGCCGCTCCAGCCCAGGGAGGAGCGCACCTCCGCCCAGGTCATCCCCGCCTCCTCCAACCAACCACGGAGACGACGCAGCGCCCGATCGCGCCGCGTGTAGAGCGGGCGCTGCCTCACCCCCAGGCGACGAGCCACACCGGACAGCGGAACGCCGTCCCGATAGTGCATCTTGAGGATCAGCAGATCCTCGGCCGGCAGGTTGCGCAGCGCGTCCTCCAGCAACGCGCCCGCCTTCCGGCTGCCCTCGCGACGCAGTCCGTCCTCCGGATCCGGACCGACCGGGCGGGCGACATCGACGGCGTCGACCGCCTCCTCGCCCACGAACGAGCGACCCGTCCTCGCCGGTAGGGCCCCCAGCAGCGCCTCGAGCTCCTCCCGGGTCTCCCGCACGGCCTCGTTGCGAACGAGCCGCTCGATGGCCTCGGCGTCGCTGAATCCGTCGCGCCGCAACTGCTCGAGCCGCACCGCGGCCGGCCCGCGGCGGCGCGCCTCCGCCGAGGGTCGCCACTTGCCCCACAGGTGGGTCCGGTAGTCCCTGAAGGCGTTCGTGACGACGACCGCCAGGAAGGTGTCCACCGACGCCTCGCCGCGATAGCCACGGAGGATCTCGTAGTCGTTCTCGATCAGCTTGATCTCGAGCTGCGACAGGAAATCCTCGATCCGGTCGTCCGAGAATCTGCTGCGGCGGCCCACGCGCCGAGCGAGGCGCTCGAGGAGCGGCAGCTTCTCCAGGAACAGCGCCTCCGCAGCTTCTCTGTTGTCGACGTCGGTCAACCCGGCCTTCCCCGCACGGCGGACTCCGGAGCCCCGCCGTACCCTTCGCTGTCATGGACTCCCGCCATGGTACCCGGCCCGGTGGCTCCGCTCCAAGCACCCGCAGCCGCCTCCCCGCGGGGTCCTACATGCCGGGGTCGTCGGCCGAGGGACCGTAGAGACCCGGCAACGGCACCTCGAGAAGACGCAGGTAGACGGTGAGCTGCCCGCGATGGTGCACCATGTGATTCAGCACGAAACCCCGCAGGCACTGGATCCGGGGCATGCTGAAGTACACCTGCTCGCCATCGCGGAGCGTCCAGTCCTCGAACAGGGCGGCATCCGAGGTCCCCGGCGCGGTCGCGAGGAACTCCGCCAGACCCTGGTCCACGAGCGCCACCGCCTCTTCCGCGGTGGCCACCTGCGCCGGCTGGATGGGCGGCCCGGCGGAAAAGTCGAGCTCGGGGGTTCCGATGGTGGTCGTCCCCCAGCCGATCATCTCGGCGGTGTGACCCGCGAGGCGGCCGAGGGTCATCGACTTCTCGTGGGGCTTCCAGTCGGCCTTGCCGGAGGGCAGGCGCTCCAGCAGCTTGCGGGTGAGGCCGGCCTCGTGCTTCATCTCGGCGATGAGGGCGTCGATCATGGGCATCCGGGAGTCTCCTCTGTCGGTGGATTCGGGGTCTCGATCGCGCCCGATCGTGGCATCCAGGTCGGCACGAAGCAAGCGCCTTCGTCCCACGACGCCTCGGCGCCTCAGCCGTCTTCGGCCGGTTCTCTCGGGTCGGTCATGCGCTCGAGCGCCTGCAGCACCTCCCCGGACTGCTTCCGCCCCGCCTCGAGCCCGATCTCGAAGACCCTCTGCACGTCCGCCTTGCCGAAGGTCGGCACCTCCGCGAGCTCCCGCGGGCAGACCAGGACCTCGCAGCGGTGGAACTTGCTCCGCGAGCTCAGGAACATGCCGAGGTCGAAGGCCCTGTGGGAGACCGCGAGGGTCGAGTCCAGGGCTTCGGGCTCGATGTCGCGGAGAGGGCTCGCGTAGACCCCGACGACCACGTCGCAGAGGACCTCCAACGGCTCGACCGGGAAGTTGTTCGTGAGACCGCCGTCGGCATAGGGCCGACCCGCCACCGTCGTGGGCGTGAAGATCAGTGGAACTGACGACGACGCCACCAGCGGCCGCACCAGGGGCCCCGACGCGAAGATCTCCGGGCGGGCTCGAATCAGGTCCGTGGCCGCGACGAACAGGGGCTTGTCGAGGGCCTCGAACCGGTCGTCGGGGAAAAGCGGGACGAAGTCCGGGACGATCTTCTCGGTGTCGAAGAGCCCGGGCCGGCCCAGGGCCAGCTTCGAGAGACGGAACGGGTTCCGCTCCTCGAAGAACTCCAGCATCGTCTCCGTGGAGTGGCCGGCGGCGGCCATGGCGCCGACGAGGGCTCCCGCGCTCGTCCCGGCGAAGCAGTCCGCCTGGACGCCGGCCTCCCGCAAGGCCTCCAGAACACCGATATGAGCGATGCCGCGCAGCCCTCCGCCGGAGAGAGCGATGCCGAGACGGTGTTTCAAACGGATGCCTCCTCTGTCGACATCCTAGCCTGACCTTCTCACCGACTGGCGTAGCGCGAGGCAGTGGGTGAGAAGGGCAGGCCAGCTCGGCGAGTGCCGCGGCGCGTCGAGAAGTCGCCACGTGCCGCCGTCGGACCGCCTGCGGGAGCCCACGAGCGCTCGGGGGCGAGCTCCGGGACTGATAGGGTCACCGGATCGCCGGGCGCAGCAGCCGCTCCCCCAGGGAAGGACCCCTCCCGGCGACGGGGGTCGAGAGCGAGGAAGAGACCATGCGCGTCACCCTGATCGGCACCGGACTCCTGGGCAGCCCCATGGGCGAGCGGCTGGTGGGCGGCGAGAACCGCCTCACCGTGTGGAATCGCACCGAGGCCAAGACCGTGCACCTGGCGGGTCTGGGCGCCCGTGTGGCCGAGAGCCCCCGCGCCGCCTTCAAGGCCTCGAGCGTCGTGCTCCTCGTCCTCTCCGACGGCGCCGCCATCGCCTCCGTCCTCGACCAGGCCGGCGACGCCGTCGACGGCCGCACCGTCGTCCAGATGGGCACGATCTCGCCCGCCGAGAGTCGCGCCTTCCGGGACCGTGTCCAGAACGCCGGCGGCCGCTGGATCGAAGCCCCGGTCCTCGGCAGCCGCCCCCAGGCGGCCCAGGGCACCCTCCTGGTCATGGTCGGCTGCGAGCCCGAGGAGTTCGAGCAGGTCGAGGGTCTGCTCCGCGGCTTCGGCCCCGAGCCGCGCCGCATCGGCCAGGTCGGCCAGGCGGCCGCCCTCAAGCTCGCCCTCAACCAGATCATCGCCAGCCACATCACCGGCTTCTCCCTTGCCCTCGGCCTCGTGCGACGCTCCGGCGTCGACACCGAGCCGTTCCTGGAGATCCTGCGCGCCAGCGCCCTCCACGCGCCGGCCTTCGACCACAAGCTGCAGCGCCTCCTCGAGCGCGACTACGACGACCCCAACTTCCCCGCCGAGTTGCTGGCGAAGGACCTGGGGCTGGTGCGGGAGGCGGCGGCCGAGGCCGGGCTGGAGACGGCGGTCGTCGAGGCGATGCGAGGGGTGGTCGAGCAGGCGCTCGGGGCCGGCCTGGGACGCGGCGACTACTCGGCGGTGTACGAGGTCATCGACCCGCCGGAGTGAGACCCCCGCTTTCCGCTCTTGCCCTTCGCGCCTTCGCGCCTTTGCGCCTTCGCGTGATCCCGAGAACCGACCCGCACCACCCCCGCCCTCCAACGCGCCATGCAGACGCTCCGCACCTTCCTGGAGATGATCAAGTTCTCCCACACGGTGTTCGCCCTGCCGTTCGCCTTCATGGGGGCGTTCCTGGCGGCGCGCGGGGCGCCGTCGCTCGCCGCGACGGGCTGGATCCTGGCGGCGATGGCCGGGGCGCGGACGGCGGCGATGGGATTCAACCGGCTGGTGGACCGGGGGATCGACGCGGAGAACCCCCGGACGAACGATCGGCCCCTGCCCGCGGGGAAGCTGACCGTGGGCACGACCCGGCTGCTCGTCGCAGCAGCCGCGGCCCTCTTCTTCCTGGCCTGCTGGCGGCTGAACCCCCTGGCCCTGGCGCTCTCTCCCCTGGTCCTGGCTCTCGCCTTCCTGTACTCGTACACCAAGCGCTTCACCTGGGCCTCCCACGCCGTCCTGGGCCTGGTGCTGGCGATCTCGCCCTGGGGTGGCTGGATCGCCGTCTCAGGGGAGATCGCCGGCTACCCCTACTGGCTCTCGCTGGCCGTCCTGCTGTGGGTCGCCGGCTTCGACATCGTCTACTCCTGCCAGGACCTGGAGTACGACCGGCGCGCGGGCCTCCACTCCCTGCCCGTGTGGCTGGGCCCCCACCGCGCCTTCCTGGTCGCGCGACTGGCCCACGCGGCGGCCTTCGCCGGTTTCGTCGCCACGGGCGTCGTCGCCGGCCTGGGCACGCCCTACTTCGTGGGCGTCGCCGTCGCCGCCGTCGCCCTGGTCGCGCAGCACCGCCTGGTGAGCCCCGACGATCTGGCGAACATCCAGATGAGCTTCTTCACGATGAACGGCCTGGTCAGCGTGGCGCTGTTCCTGGCGACGGCCGTGGCGGTGCTGTTGCCGGCGGGCTGAGGGGGGGCAGTGCGTGAGGGGGTCGTGGCGTCGAACGCCGTGTGCCCTTCGACCGCGTCGTCCGGGGGCCTTCGACTCCGGGCGCTCCGCGCCGTGCGCTCAGGACGACACGGTGGCCGGGCCCTCAGAGCTTTCCGATCTCCGCCGTGCCCTCCGTGTGGACCTCGAGCCAGAACAGCGCGAGCCACAGGAGCGGCACCGCCACCAGGAAACGGAGGCCCCAGCGCCACGCCGCGTACGCCACCGGCGTCGCCCGCCGCAGGATCTCGAGATCCTCGACGAAGACCACCTCGCACGCTCCGCCGCCGCCGTCGTCGCGGGTGGTCGACGTGCGGCGCCAGAAGTCCTCCCAGTCGTCCATCTGGTAGTCCACCAGCATCCCGGCGAGCCGGATCTGGTCGCCGATCCGCACCCGGGCGATCGTCTCGCGCAGCGCCGGCCGGTCCGTGATCAGGTGGTTGTTGCCGAGGCCCCGATGCACGAAGCGAACGCCGGCCGGGTACTGGAACCAGCAGGTGAAGGAGCCGGAGCGGTACGAGACCCGGCGGTAGTCGTCCCGCGTGAGGTTCTCCCCCCAGACCACGCACAGGTCCTTGGTGTCGACCGAGGTCGAGTCGTGGTAGATGTCCGCGATGCTCTCCACGTCGTTGTGGCTCACCACCACGCCGGAGAGCTCGTAGCTCGCCACGGGCCGCACGCGGCAGGTGTTGCCGCGGTAGACGAAGGAGAACTCCGCCTGCCCGCTCTCCGTCTGCCTGGGCTCAGCGAGCAGCTCCGGCAGGACCTCGGGCGGGGTCGGCAGGCTTCCCTTCCCCCACCAGCCGAGGAGGACCAGGGGCAGCGCCAGCCAGAGCCCGCGCCCCACCCACCTCCGGATCCTCGAGACCCTCATCCTTGCGCCCTCATTCCTGGCCCGTCGTCACCGCTTCCTGCCCTTCCAGCCAGTCGAGCAGGATGGCGTTGACCGGCTCCGGGTGCTCCGCCGTCACCGCGTGGTGGCCCGGGACCCGGCGCAGCCGCCCGTCCGGCACGCGCGCCACCCACCGCTCCTGGTCCGCGACCGGGAAGTAGTCGTGCTCCGCGCACAGGGCCAGGACGGGACAGCTCAGCTCCCCCGCCCGATCGAGCACCGTCCAGCCGACCATCGACCACAGCACCCGGACCCAGGTCCTGCGGTCGTTCTCCATCCAGCGCTCCACGAAGACCTGCCGCAACTCCGCCTGCCCGGGCGCCGGGAACAGGCGGTCGGCCAGGAAACGAGCCATCGCTCCCATGCCGAGGAGGTACGGCACCGCCAGGCGGAACAGCAGCTTGCCCAGGTGGCGCGGCGTGCGGATCCGCAGGTCCGGAGGCGTGTTGATGGCGACGACGCTGCGGACGCGGCTCGGATGCCGCAGCGCCAGCTCCAGGGCGACGATGCCGCCCAGCGAGATGCCGACGAGCGCGACCGCGCCCAGCCCGAGGCGCTCGACGAGAGCCGCGAGGTCGTCGGCGAACACGGCCGGGCCGTAGGGCGGCGCCGGACGCGTCGAACGGCCGTGCCCCCGGAGGTCGGGAGCCACGACGCGGAAGCACCGGGAGAGGGCCGCCACCTGGGGCTCCCAGTCGCGGCAGCTGGAGCCGAGGCCGTGGATCAACAGGACCGGCGGCCGAGCCGCGAGCTCCCGGCCCCACGAGCGCACGAAGAGCCTCGCCCCCGGCACCTCGACGGTCGAGTCGACGCCTTCGCTCAGACCGGTTGCAGCTCGGGGTAGACCGGCTTCCACATCGCCTCCCGTAGGCGCTCCCGGATCTCGTCGTCGCTCCACTCGGGCGCCAGACCCTCTTCCCGAGCCTGGCCCACGATCGCCTCCGCGACCCTTGACGTCACCTGCGGCAGACGGGAGATCGAGGGGTAGAGCTGACCACGGGACAGCTCCTCGTCCGTCACCTGATCGGCGAGAGCCTGGGCCGCCACCGTGAGCATCGCCCGGGAGACCACCCGCGCACCACAGGTCAGGCTGGCGAGGCCCAGGGCCGGGAACACGAAGGCGTTGTTGCCCTGGCCGATCGTGAACGTCCGTCCGCCGAGCTGCACGGGAGCGAAAGGGCTCCCCGTGGCCACCAGGGCCCGACCGTCCGTCCAGCGCAGGATGTCCTCCGGCACGGCCTCGGAGTTGTCGGTGGGGTTGGAGAACGGCAGGATGACCGGCCGGTCGACGTGCTTCGCGACCATCTCGACCACGGCCTGGTCGAAAACCCCGTGCTGCCCCGAGGTCCCGATGAGCACCCCGGGCCGGAACCGCTCGCAGACCCCGAGAAGATCGGAGACTCCCTCGAGTCCGGCCTCCCGAGCCATCGCCTCCGGCCACGCGACGCGCCGCTTGTAGGCCTCGAGACCCTCCCGGCCGTCGGTCACGAGGCCCCGGGAGTCCAGAACCGCGATCGAGCGCAACAGGTCGTCGCCTTCCACCCCCCGCATCTCCAGGGCGTGGCGAAGCCGCTCCGCGATGCCCACGCCGGCCGCGCCGGCTCCCAGGATCACGACCCTCAGGTGCGTCAGGTCCAGGTCTGCCGCCCGGGCGCCGGCCAGCAGTCCGGCGAGGGCGACGGCGCCGGTACCCTGGATGTCGTCGTTGAAGGAGGGCAGTCGGTCCCGGAACCGCTCCAACAGCGAGAAGGCGTTCTCCTTCCGGAAGTCCTCCCACTGCAGCAGGGCGCCCGGGCACACCTCGGCCACCGCCTCGGCGAACTCCTCCATCAACGAGAAGTACTCCTCCCCACGCAGCCGGCGGTGGGGCCAGCCCAGGTACATGGGGTCCTCGAGCAGGCTCTCGTTGTCGGTGCCGACGTCCAGGCTCACCGGCAGCGTGTCGCCCGGATGGATGCCGGCGGCCGCGGTGTAGATCGCCAGCTTGCCGATGGGGATCACCATGCCGCCCGCCCCCTGGTC
>CAJQNK010000187.1 GCA_905479655.1 uncultured bacterium
GCACGAGCGAGAGCGCGCAATCTTCTTCGGAATCAAGGCAGGAATCCGCACTCGATTCGGTGAATCGAGGAGGATTCCCAACGAAGAGTCCGGAGAAGAGGGCCGCTCGTAGCGTGGCTTGCCTTTCACCACGGGCTGCTAGAGCTCCGGCTCGCCGCCGGTGATCCGCCGGAAGGCCTCGAGGTAGCGCTCGCGGGTCCCGCGCACGACCTCGTCCGGCAACCGCGGCGGCTTCGAGTCGTGGTCCCAGCCGCTCGCGTCGAGCCAGTTGCGCACGTACTGCTTGTCGAAGGAGGCCGGCTCGGCGCCCGGAGTCCAGGCGTCGGCTTCCCAGTAGCGGGAGGAGTCCGGGGTCATCACCTCGTCGATCAGCAGTAGGCGGTCGCCGTCGAGACCGAACTCGTACTTCGTGTCGGCCAGGATCAGACCGGCTGCCGCGACCCGCTCGGCCCCCAGGGTGTAGATCTCGAGGGTCAGCTCGCGGAGGCGACCCGCCAGATCCTCGCCGACGCCCTCCACCACGGCCTCGAAGGGCACGTTCTCGTCGTGACCCGACTCGGCCTTCGTCGCAGGGGTGAAGATCGGCTCCGGCAGGCGGCTCGCCCGCTCCAGCCCCTCGGGGAGGGGGACGCCGCAGACGGCCCGCGCCTCCCGGTACTCGCGGTAGCCACTGCCCGCGAGGTACCCGCGGGCCACGCACTCGAACGGCACGACCTCGCACTTGCGCACCAGGGCCGAGCGACCGGCCAGGAGGTCACGGTGCGCGCGCAGCGGCTCCGGGTAGTCGGCCGGATCCGTCGCGACCAGGTGATGAGCCACCCGGTCGGAGAGCACCCCGAACCAGTGGTTGGTGAGCTGGTTGAGAATCTTGCCCTTGTCGGGGATGCCGGGATCGAGCACGTGGTCGTAGGCCGAGAGCCGGTCGCAGGCGACGATCAGCAGGTGCTCCCCCAGGTCGTAGACGTCCCGCACCTTGCCCCGGCGAGGCGGCGACAGGCCCGGCAGCTCGGTCTTCCAGACGATCTCGCTCATGGTTGCCTCCCTGCGCCGGGGCACTTGTGAACCGGTACTTCAGCTGCGGCTAGGGCCATTCGGGGTGGAACCGGGAATCGACGGCGACCACCTCGTCGCCGCGCACGTAGCGCCGCTGGAGCCGCAGGCCCAGTCGGCAGAGGACCTCGTAGGAGAGGGTGCCAGCGCGTTCGGCCAGCTCGTCGACCCCGATCCGGTCGTCTCCGGAGCGACCGAGGAGCAGGGCTTCCTCCCCCACCGCGACGCCCAGTCCCGTCACGTCGACGAGGGTCATGTCCATCGTCACCGAACCGACCACCGGCGCCCGCCGGCCGGCGAACAGGACCTCGCCGCGGCTACCCAGGCGCCACGGATAGCCGTCCGCGTACCCCACGGGCAGGACGGCGATCTCGCTCTCGCGCGGCGCCGTCCAGCGCCCGCCGTAGCCCACTCTCGTGCCCGCCGCGACCCGACGCAGCTGGGCGACCCGCGCGACCACCGACATCACCGGCTCGAGGCCGTCGACCCTGCCGGCGGGATCGTGCCCGAAGAGAGCCAGCCCCGAGCGGACGAGCGCGTGGCGGCTCGAGGGACGGTGGAGGGCCGCCGCGCTGTTGGCCATGTGGACTAGGACGCGATCGGCCTCCGCGGCCGTCAGGCGCGCCAGGACCTCGGCAAACCGGGCGGCCTGCACGTCGTTCGCCGCGCTCTCCGGCTCGTCGGCCTCCGCGAAGTGGGAGAGCAACCCGGCGAGTTGCAGCCCGTGTTGCGGTCGCAGCCGCGCCAGGGCCTCGTCCGTCTCACCGAGAGACAGGCCGAGACGGGTCATGCCCGTGTCGATCTTGAGGTGGAACGGGAGGGGTACGGGCTGAGCCGCCGCCCGCTCGATCCAGCGAACCAGGGCGTCGAGACTCGAGAGGGTCGGCGTCAGCGCGTGGCGACGGTAGAGGTCGAGGTGATCGGCGCGGCCCGACTCCAGCACCAGGACGGGCGTCCGCACACCGGCCCGCCGCAGCTCGACCCCCTCCTCGATGAGAGCGACCCCCAGCCAGTCGACGCCCGCGCGCTCCAGCGCCCGGCCCACCTCGCGGCTGCCGTGGCCGTAGGCGTCCGCCTTGATGACCGCCAGGACGCCGGCCGGCGCGACGCGCTCGCGCACCGCCACGAGGTTCGCGTCCAGTGCCTCGAGGTCGATCTCGACCCAGGCGGGCCGGCTGTCGGCGGCGGCGCGGGTCTCGGCGGCGAGCTCAGAACGGGGCGCCGTCACCGATGTCCCTCGCCCGACTCTTGAAGGTCGTCGTGTCGCCGAGGAAGACCAGCGGAATCCGGCCGGTCTCGCCGTTTCTGTGCTTCGCGACGATGAGCTCGGCCAGACCCTGCTTCGCCGGGTCCTCCGGATCGTAGACCTCCTCCCGGAAGACGAAGGCGACGAGGTCGGCGTCCTGCTCGATGGAGCCCGACTCCCTCAGGTCCGCGAGCTGGGGTCGGTGATCGCCGCCGCGCCGCTCGGGCTGGCGCGAGAGCTGCGACAGGGCGATGACCGGGATGTTCAGCTCCTTCGCGAGCTGCTTGAGGCCCCTGCTGATCGCCGCGATCTCTAGGTTCCGGTTCTCGTAGCGCCCCCCGGCCTGCATGAGCTGGAGGTAGTCCAGGATGATCAGGCCGAGGTTGCGCTCAGCCTTCAGGCGCCGCGCCTTGGAGGCTACCTCCAGGAGGGTGGGGTTCGCCGAGTCGTCGATGAAGATCGGCGCCGCTTGCAGCTTGCGGGCCGCCTGCAGCACGTTGGACCACTGGCGTTGCGACATGTGGGCCGTTCGGAGCTGACGGAACGGAACGTCGGCCTCGGAGGCGACGATGCGGTACGTGAGCTCCTGCTGGCTCATCTCCAGCGAGAAGATGCCGACCGTCGCGTCCTCCCGCACCGCCACGTGCTGGGCGATGTTGAGCGCGAGCGAGGTCTTCCCCATGCCCGGCCGGCCGGCGATGATGATGAGGTTCGAGGGGTTCAGGCCGCGGGTCATCTCGTCGAAGTCGACGAACCCCGTGGGCAGGCCGAGGAGGCCGCTCTCCGGCCGTTCGTCGAGTTCCGCCAGCGTGTCGTCCAGAACCCGTCCGATCGAGACGAAGCCGCGGTGGATCGCCTCCTCGCCGAGCGACAGCACGAGCTGCTCCGCCCGGCCCAGGGCCTCCTGCGCCTCCAGGCCGCCGTCGTAGCAGTGGCGCATGATCTCGCCGCAGGCATCGATCAGACGACGCCGAACCGATCGCTCCTTGATGATCTCGACGTAGGTGTCGACCCGCGACAGGTCCGGCAGGTCGAGATCGAGCTGGACGACGTAGGCGAAGCCGCCCACCTGGTCGAGGACGTTCTGCTGCTCGAGCCGGGCCTGCACCGTCCGCAGGTCGATCGCGGAGTTGGCCTCCTGCAGATCCAGGAGGCACTGGTAGATCAGACGGTGGGAGTCCGAGTGGAAGTCGTCGGACTCGAGCCGGGCGGAGACCGAAGGGAGCTGCCCGGGGTCGAGCAGGATCGCCGCCAGCACCGCCCGCTCCGACTCCTCGCTGTGCGGCAGGGTCCTGGCGGCCCTCTGAGGTTCGGCGGTCGTCATCGGGGGGTCGATTGTAGCGCTCCGGAAGACTCGCCGATAGGTGGCGATCCTCCCGGGTGGCCCGCGCCCGTCGCGGTGGAGCATCGGCTCGTCCCAGAAGGCGCCCGGACCGCTCCGCCCGGGAAACCACAGTGCGGCGGCAGCGTAGTAGAGAGTGGCTTCGCTCTTCGGACGGGCCACCTCTTTCCGGAACCCCGCGCCGGGGATCGTCCCCGGTCCGGGGTCCTTTTTTGGCCCTCAGTTCGGGACCGGGCCGTACGACTCGACCCGCGGGGCGTTCACCGCCAGGAAGCCGAGCCGACGCGCGGAGCCCTGAGCCGAGGGGCTCGACATCACGACGTTGCGGCACGCGAAGAAGAGCGAGCCCTCGCGGCTCCCCTCCATGGCGACCAGGCCGCCCCGCACGTCGCCCTCGACCCGGAATCCGTTGGCGAGGAACAGGACGAGCCGTTCGTCCGACTCCTCGGCCTGGCGACGCTCGTAGGTCGCCGACGGGCTCCCCACCGTGGCGACCCCCGCCTCGTGGGCCGCCAGGATCGTCTCCGTCCGGATCACCAGCTCGGGAAGCAGGCTGCCAGGGTCCTTGCCCACCAACGACCGGCGCCCCGCTCCGGTCAGGAGGAGGCTGGGCGTCAACCTGTGGGCCCGCTTGCTCAGACGCTGCGGGTGGTTCAGGGCGTCCAGGAGGCGCAACGCGCTGTTCGCGGTCGTCGTCAGGTCCACCTCACCGCGGAGGATCGCCCGCTCGGTGTAGAGGATCACGTCCGGCATGGCGCGCCGAGCCTATACCGCCCGACGGCCTCGCGGCCACTCAGCCGTCGCCCTTCTTGCGGCCGAAGAGCTTGCCGAAGGGACTCTTGCCTCCCTCGTCCTCCGGCAACTCCACCACGATCTCCTCGAACTCCGCCGGGATCTCGAAGCGAGCCGGATCGACCTCCACGTCCTGCTCGAGAAGGGTCACCTCCTGGCTCGTGCGGACCTTCGAGGTGACCTTGCCCTTCTTGTTGTACATCGTCTGGGTCCCATCGCTCTTGAGCGGCAGGCCCCGAAGCGCGTCGGACTGCAGCGCGATCAACCGGTCGATCGAGTCGTTGCCGGTCTCGCGGGGCAGCTTGCGCATCCAGACGCCGAAGGCCGGGTCCTCGATGGCGTCGGTGGCCCAGACGTCCTGCTCCAGCTCGAAGCGACTCTCCCGCCCCATGCCCATCATCTTCAACTTGATCCCCCAGGCCATGCGGTAGCGGTAGTGCCGGGTGTCGTGCCCGAGGAGGTCGGGACCGTCCTCCTCCAGCGTCTTCTCGAACTCGGGATCCGTGAACTCGAGGTTCATCATTCCGCCCGTCGCCTCCTCGATCACCGCCAGGGTGTTCAGGGCCTGGGCCAGGTCGATGCGGAGGTAGTTCTGCTCCTCGGGGTTCACCAGGTACATCGTCTCGCCGCCGTTCGTGGTCACCAGCCAGGTCCCCTGGTCCAGGGACTGGTCGCCGCTGTCCCGGATGTCGATGCGGGCGCTCTCGCCGTCGACCCAGGCCTCCACGCGGGTCGTCTGGGGCTTGCCGCCCCCCTCGATGGGCTCGGTGCGGTTCGTGGCCTCGTAGTGAATCCCGGCCGCCACCGGAGCGGCGAGGAGGAGCAGGGCGAGGATCGAAAACAGGGGGAGTCTGCGAAATCTCATGGGAGCCTCTCTTCGGATGTCATGCATCGTGGATCACTGGGAAGTCGGAAGGTCGATGTCCGGGGAGGCGGACCCGACGCCCACGACCCGGAGAATCAGTCGCAGGGCCTCAGCTTGGCGGTGAAGTGGCGCAGGTGGACGGGCTGCTCGACGATCTCGAAACCACGGATCCGTCCGCGGCCCGCGGCAACCTCCGCGGCCACGTCCAGGACGTAGTCGATGTGGCTCTTGGTGTAGACCCGCCGCGGCACCGCGAGACGCAGCAGCTCGAGCGCCGCGCTCCGCTCCTGGCCCGTGGCGGGATCGGCGCCGCCGAACATCAGCGTGCCGATCTCGACGCTGCGGATGCCGCCGGCCAGGTAGAAGGCGCAGGCGAGGGCATGGCCCGGGAAGCGCTGCGCGGGGACACCCGGCAGGAACCGGCCGGCATCGATGTAGACCGCATGCCCGCCGGGGGGTCGCATGATCGGCATGCCGACCCGCTCCAGACCCTCGCCGAGGTAGCGCACGGAGGCGATGCGGTAGCGCAGGTAGTCCTCCTGCACGACCTCGCGCAGCCCGATGGCGATCGCCTCCAGGTCTCGTCCGGCGAGGCCGCCGTAGGTCGGGAAGCCCTCCGTGAGGATGAGGAGCTCCTCCTCCTGCTGCGCCAGACGATCGTCGTTCGAGGCGAGGAAACCGCCGATGTTGACCAGGCCGTCCTTCTTGGCCGAGAACGTGGCGCCGTCGGCCAGGGAGAAGACCTCCCTGGAGATCTCCTCGACACTCCGGTCGGCCTGGCCCTCCTCCCGGCTCTGGATGAAGAAGGCGTTCTCCGCGAAGCGACAGGCATCCAGGTAGAAGGGCACCCCGTGACGGCGACAGATCTCCGAGGCGGAGCGGATGTTCGCCAGGGATGCCGGCTGCCCGCCTCCCGAGTTGTTGGTGATGGTGTGGATGACACAGGCCACGTCGAGGTCGTCGTCGGCCAGGTGCTGCTCCAGCCGCTCGAGGTCGATGTTGCCCTTGAACGGATGCTCCAGACTCGGCTCCAGAGCCCCGGGCGTGGGGATGTCCACCGCCTTGCCACCCTGGAACTCCACGTTCGCCCGCGTCGTGTCGAAGTGCGTGTTGCTCACCACCACCCTGCCGGCGACCCCCAGGCAGGCGAACAGGATCCTCTCCGCGGCTCGGCCCTGGTGGGTCGGGATGATGTGGCGGAAGCCCGTGAGCTCCGTCACCCGCTCCTCGAACCGGAACCAGGACTCGGCCCCGGCGTACGACTCGTCGCCGCGCATGATGCCGGCCCACTGCTCGGACGACATGGCCCCGGTGCCAGAGTCCGTCAGGAGGTCGATCAGGATGTCCCGGGCCGGCACCTGGAACAGGTTCCAGTGCGCGCGCTCCAGGATCTCCCGGCGCTCCTCTCGGGTCGTCATGCGCAGCGGCTCGACCGACTTGATGCGGAACGGCTCGATGATCCTCATGGTCTCTCCCTCGTCTGTCCCGCCGATCCTCGCATCCCCTACCCCGCGCACCCTCGCTCCGGCCCTGGACCGAGGGTATCGCCGAGAGGCGAGGTCAGCCGCACCGTTCGAGTCTAGTGGACGCGGACTCCCGGCACCGAACGAGGAAAGAGCCACCCCCGCCGAAGCGGAGATAGCCCAGGTCACCGGACGTCGAGGTTCGACCGGCTACTCGATCAGCGTGCTTCCGCTGGGGAGCGACGTGGGCACGTCGCGCCGGATGTCGATCTGGCCCTGATCCGTCAGGGCCAGAAGGAACTGGACCAGACGATCCACCTGCCGATCGCTCAGCTGGGTGGGCGCCAACTCGTTGGCCGACGCGATGTCGTTCACCAGACCCATGTCGTCCATCACCATGAAGTCGATGGCGTCCAGGTCGTCGCGTGAGGGCAGCCGCGCCTGGCTCTGGTCGTAGCTCAGGAGGGAGCTCACCGGGTCCAAGTGGTGGCGAACCACCGCCTCGAGGGTGTCGAACGCGCCGCTGTGACCGTAGGGCGCCGTGAGCTGCACGTTGCGCAGGGTCGGCGTGCGGAACTTGAAGTTGTCGCTGGCGTTGCCCGTCTCGCGGCCGACGCCGAAGTCCTCGTGTCCACCGACGCCGTCACCCTTACCGGGGCCGATCTGGGGCATGGCGATGGCATGGAAGTCCATGTCCGTCATGAACTTGCCGGAGTGGCAATCCGCACAGCCGCCGGTCGTGTAGAAGATGGCTCCGCCACGCAGCGCCGCGGGGCTCATCGCGGTCAGCTCACCGCGCACGAACCGGTCGAAGGGGCTGTCGTCGGCGCGCCACGCGGAGGCCTCGAACTCGGCGATCGCGTTCGCCGCGTGGGCGTAGGTGATGTCCTGGGCGCCCGTGACGTCGTCGAAAGCGTCGACGAAGAGGTCCACGTACTCCGGGAAGGTCCGGATCCGCATCGCGATCCGCTCCCAGATGAACTCCAGGTCGCCGGCCGCCGAGGCGTCGGCGATGGGGTTCTCACCGGCCTGTCCGGCCATCTCCGTCCCCGAAGTCACCGGGAACATCGCCTGAGCCGCGAGCACATTGTCGAGGTTGGTGGGCAGAAGATCGCCGGCCGGCGACTTGAAGCCCGAGGGCTGGCTGGGATCCACGGCAACGCGGCCGTCGTGGAACATCGTGTCGAAGTGCTTCGCTCCCAGCATGAAGACGGGCGGGGCGTTGCGCGGTACCCGCTCGACGACCAGGGTGCCCATCAACTCGCCGGTGTCCCGGATGACACCGAGGCCCGCGCCGCCCTCACCGACGGGCAGGGAGAGACCGTCGCCGGTGTCCGCCATCGGGTGGTGACAGCTGGCGCACGAGATGTTCTGGTTGCCCGAGAGGATCTTGTCGAAGAACAGGAACTTGCCCAGCTCGACCTTCTTCGGGTCGAACTGCCCGTCCCTGTAGAAGTCCTGGTCGGTGACCGGATCCGGGAACAACGGCCTCGGATCGGGGATGCGTGCGGTGATGATCCGCTGGGCCTGAGCGGCCGAGCCGATGGCCAGCGCGGCCAGGACCAACGTGAAGACGACTCCCTTGTTCCTCATTCTCTAGCCTCCTTGAGTTCCGTAAGACTGCTGGCTGTCGCCGGGCCGGCGGGGCTCGGAAGGAACGCGCCGTCCAACGTTTGCCGCAGTGCGATAAACATAGAAACAAGACAATTACACCCGGATGACACCGGGACAGAAGGGCCTGGCCCCGCGGACCCCGTCGCATCCGCTGCGGAAACCGGACCTGGACGTCACGCCGGGGAGAGCATCGAGCTCCGCCCGCCCGCGTTGCCGGAGCCGCCGAAGCCGAGAAGGGCCAGCGCGTCGTTGCCCACGCCGCGCACACGTTGTCAAGGCCCGGACGCCGGGCGGCCCTGGACCGACGGCGAAGAAGCGCTTCAGGCGCTGCCGGCGAGGCGTCGGATCTCGTCCGCGCGGTCGAACAGGCCGGGGATCTCGTCCGCCGCCACGGCCTCGCTGAACAGATGCCCCTGGGCCCGGTCGCAGCGGGAGACCAGAGAGAAGTTCCACTCCAGGTCGCGCAGATACCGGAGCTGGCCTTCCCGCTCGACGCCTTCGACGACGACCTCGACGCCCAGGTTGTGGGCCATGGCGACCATCGCCATCAGGACGGCCCCCTCCCGCGGGTCGTCGATGTCGCGCATGAAGAGGCGCGACACCTTGACGGCGTCGATCGGCAGCGACCGCAGCCGTCTCAGCGCGGCGTAGCCAGCGTCGAACTCGTCCACGGTCAGCCGGCATCCGAGCTCGTGGAGGCCCTCGAGCACCGAACGCGCCAGGTCCAGGTCCTCCAGGACCGCCTGCTCGTCGAACTCCAGCTCCAGCCACTTCGGGTCGAGACCCGTCTCGCGCAGGATTCCGGCCACCGTAGCCGGCAGCTCCGGGCGGCACAGCTCGGTCGTGGAGAGATTGACGGCGACCACTACGTTGCCCAACCCCTGGTGCTTCCAACGCTGGCTCTGGGTGCAGGCCTCGCGCAGCACCCAGGCGCCGATCTCCAGGATGTCGCCCGTCGACTCCGCCACGGTGAGGAAGCTCGCGGGCGGGATCACTCCCATCCGGGGGTGACGCCACCTGAGCAGCGCCTCGACCGACGCGATTCGCCCCGAGGCCAGCTCGACGATCGGCTGGTAGAGAAGGAACAGCTCCTGCCGCCCCACGGCGGACCGCAGCCCCTTCTCGATCTCCATCCGCTCCTCCCTGGCCGTGGCGACGTCGGGAGAGAAGAAGCGGAGCGTCGCCCCTCCCGCTTCCTTCGCCTCGTACAGGGCCAGATCGGCGTGTTTCAGGAGGTCCTCGGGCCCCTTCCCATCCCGCGGGAAGAGCGCGATGCCGACGCTGCAACCGATCCGGACCTCCTCCTCCCGGATCCTGAACAGTTGCGCGACCGAGGCCAGGATTCTCTCCGCCACCATCTCCGTCGCCTTCGGCCCGGCGACCTCCGGCAGCACGACGGCGAACTCGTCGCCGCCCAGTCGCGCAACGGTGTCCACCTCTCGAACGCTGGCGGTCAGGCGTTCGGCCACCTCCGTCAGGAGCTGGTCGCCCGCCCCATGGCCCAGGGTGTCGTTCACCGACTTGAAGCGGTCCAGGTCGATCATGAACACGGCCAGCTGACCCCGACGCCGCGCCGCTTGCGCGGTAGCGGTGACCAGGCGGTCCATGAACACCGTCCGGTTGGCGAGGCGGGTCAGCGAGTCGTGCGTCGCGGAGAACCGGAGCTGCTCCTCGGCTCGCCGCCGCTCGGAGACATCCTGCAGGACGAGCACCAGCGCGGCCGGACGATCGTAACGATCCGAGAGCGAGGACGAGGAGACCGACAGCCAGCGCGACTCCCCCTGATGGCTCGTCAGGGAGAACTCCAGACCCCGGATTCGGTGCCCCGCGAGCATCTCCCGGACGGACTCCGCACCGAACAGCACCTCCCCCGGGAAGATCGTCGCGATCGGCAGGTGGAGGAGATCCCTCCTGGGCCGTTCGAACAGATCCCCCGCCGCCCGGTTCGCCATCATGACCTGCCGCCTCCGATCCACCACGAGAACGGCCTCCGCCATCGTGTCGAGAACCTCCCGGCCCGCGACGGCCGGCGTGATGCTCAGGAGCTGGTGGCTCGAGATCGCCCGAGCGAAGCCCGCGAGCCAGATGAGGGGGACCAAGTGCGAAACCTCGGGCACATGCAGGACGCCCAGGCTCGGCAGGAGCCAACCGACGGCCAGGATCGCGGCCAGGACCGGCGGCCCCGGCAGGGTGATCCACAGGGTCTGCGCCCAACGCCCGGGGTCCCGCGCTCTCCAGGCCCTGTAAAGCGCCACGCCGAGCCCAATCAGCGGGAAGCAGAGGCCATAGACCACGAAGCCGTTCCACCAGGGGGTCGAGCCGGCCCAGATCTCCACCCAGCCCAGAACCGACGCCTCGAACCCCACGACCCCGAGGGCGCCGAACGGCGTCAGAGCCAGGAAGACCGCGGCGGGGAGGTAGATCGGCACGCTCAACCACGGTCGGCGGCGCAGAGGTCGCTCCCCCGAGACCGACAGGAGGAAGTGAAGCAGGAGCGCGGGCAGCGGGACCCAGAAGACGCAGGAGAGCCGGTACAGCGTCATCGCCGCCTCGCCGCTGGGAGCGGCCACCAGGAGCGCGACCAGCAACGACCATACGCCCAGCCCGAGGTTCATGAGGACGAACACGGATCGGGCGGAGCCCTGCTGGGCCGAGCGAGCCGCCCACAGGGCGAAGGAAAAGTACACGGCGGCCCCGAGCACCGAGAGGCTGGCGAAGAAGAGAACGGGGATCGACACAGGGAGTCGCTCCGACATTGCGGAGATCCTCGGTGACCGGTGTGGCCGCGAGCGGCCGCAGAGAGACCAGGAACCTGGTGAGTCTATTGAGCCGAACCGACTCTCGCAAACACCGGCGAGGTCCAGAGGGCTTGTCTCACGGGGTTTTCTCGATCTCCGGCCACGTGTCGGGCTCGACCGCGCGAGCTCCCCGGCGTGTCGCCACCAGCAGTCCCTGTCTGCACGCTTCGGCCAGCACCTCCTCCCCCACTCCCGCCGCCGCGGCCTGGTCGCGCGAGAACCCTCCCGGATAACGCACCACGAGGGAGGCGACAAGAGGGGAGCGACACCAAGACGCCTCGAAGTCGTGGTAGACGCGGCCGTCGCGGAACAAACACCAGGGGGCCGGCGCAAAGCTCCGGGCGGGGGGGCCCGCCCGGAGCTCGCCGCAGACGAGCGGCGGGAGCTTGCGCGCCCCCACGATCATGTCGGCGTAGCGGTCCACCTGCCGGCGTCGATCGAGCCGCTCGGCCAGGGCGCCCAGAACGTCGGCCGACACCTGCCACGAGCCGTCGAGGGCCGCCCGAGCCAACGCCACGGCGCCCCGCAGGTCCCCAGGGTCGACCTTCGGCAGGAGGTCGTCCGGAAGGGTGAGCCGATGGGCGCCGACGCGCACCACGACCGCCGGGACACCGCAGGCCAGCGACTCGTAGACGCAGTTGCCGAAGGCCTCCACGAACGAGCCCAGGGCCAGGGTGACGTGGCCCAGGCGGTAGTAGTCCGCCATCCGGTGGGGAGCGACCCAGTCGTGAAACACGAAGTGCTCACCCAGCGAGCGCTCCTCGATCTCGTGGCGCACGCCGTCGTAGTAGGACCGCACCTCCGCCGACAGCGCCGCATCGAACCACCGGGGCACCAGGACGCGCACATCTCGCCAGCCGGCTCGAACCAGCTCGTGCACCACCGCGACGGTATCCGCCAGCCCCTTCTCGGGCTCGGGCCGGTGCGGATGGAGGACGATCGCGTGGCGCTCCGGGTCGACCCCGAGCTCCCGGGCCAGGGTCGCATCGGGCGGCCCGGGACGGAAGACGTCCAGCTCGACGCCGTTGTCGATCCTCACGACCCGCTCGGAGAGGCCGGGGAGGAAGCGGCCCGCGGTGGCCAGCAGCAGCCGGCGGGAGTACTCCGAGATGACGACCGTGGCGTCTCCCTGGCCGACGAACGAGCCGAGGCCGGTCTCCGGGTAGGCGTGGTCGCGCAGGGACACCACCGTCGGCACCCTGGCGTAGAGACCGGGGAAGAGCAGCTCGCCGTCGTGGAGATAGAACCGGTCGGCACCGTGGAGGGCCCGGGCGACCTCTTCGAAGATCCCCGCCAGCGTCGGCGGCGGAACGTCGTAGGGGCCGGGGAAG
>CAJQNK010000188.1 GCA_905479655.1 uncultured bacterium
GTCGAGGAGGCCGACGAGAGCGTAACGCCGCAGATTCAGGCACATACGGCTTCGCAGTAGAGACTTGGTGAGAAGGTCAGGCTAGAGCCGACGACCAGGACTCGGCCCGCGTAGAGCGTCCCCGCTCCGTATCCGGAGCGAAGCGATTCGCTGTCCGCTGACGCTTCGTGCAGCGGACCTGGCCGATCGGGAACGGCTGCCCGCACGACGGCGCTCTTCGCCGTCACCGGGCGCCGTGGCCGAACGATCCTCTGTCAACCGGGGAAGGATGAATGAAACAACCACAAGAACAGCACCGGCGTGCCCTTCGCGGTCTCGCCAGCTTCGTTTGCCTCGCGGCGCTCGCGCTGGCGGCGCAGAGCTCCCGAGCGGGAACCGAGACTCCGCCTCCGCTTCGGCTGACTCTCGCCGAGGCGCTCGAGCGAGCGTTCTCGAGCAGTCCAGTCGTCCAAGCCCGTCGAGCCGAGGTTCGGCGAGCCGAGGCTCGGCTTCTCGGCGCTCGAACCTACCCCTTCAACCCCGAGCTGGAGCTCGCGACCGGCGACCGCCAGGGCCCCATCGAGTCGAGCACCGACCGAGGCCTCGGGATCTCCCAAGAGATCCAGATCGGTGGCCAGCGCAGGAAAGGGATCGCGACCGCATCGGCGGCACTCGAGGCGGCGCGAAGCAGCTTCGAGCGCGAGCTCCGTCTGCTGGGAGCGAGCGTCGAGCAGGCTTTCGCCGAGGCCGTGCGCGCCCGCGAGCTACTCGAGATCGCCGAAGCCGACGCCGAGCTGGCCCGGCAACTCCTCCGTTTCTCGGTACGGCGGCTGGAGGCAGGCTCCGGGACGCAAGTCGAGCTCAATCTGGCGCGCTCGACGGCCGGCCAGGCGGAGCGAGCCCTCCGGCTGAGCGAGTCGGCCGAAGCGACGGCGCGGAACCGCCTGGCCGAGCTGATCGGGCTTCCTGCGGACGGCAGGCTGGGTGCCGTCGTCGGCGACCAGCCGATGCCCGATGACCGGATGCCGCAGCTCGAGGAGCTTGTTCCCGCGGCGATCCGGAACCGGGCTGATCTGGCGGCTCTCCGCCACGAGACCGCATCGGCTGAGCGGGCGATCGAGCTCTCCAGGTCGCTCAGGATCCCGAATCTGCGTCTCGGCGCCTTCTACGAGGAGGAAGAGAGGACTGACGAGGTCAAGGGCATCGGCCTCTCGGTGCCGATTCCGCTCTTCAACCGCAACCAGGGCGGGGTGGCCGAGGCGCAAGCGGAGGCCGAGAGGCTCTCCGCGGAAGGGGCGGCCGCCGAGCTCACGGTGCGAAGAGAGGTCGCCGACGCGCTCGTGCAATACAGGTCAGCGAGAGAAGCCGCGCTGTACCTCCGCGACCTGGTGGTCGGCACTCTCGAGGAGAACCTGACGCTCGTTCGGAAAGCGCTGGACGCCGGGAAAATCGCCGCCTCGGACGTGCTCGTCTTCCGGCGCGAGTTCGTCGAAGGCCAGCGTCAGTACGTCGAGGCCCTCTTCGAGGCCCGGAGCGCCCGAATCGCCCTCGATCTGGCGACGGGCCGCACCCCGATTCAACCCGATTCGGCACAGGAGTCTCTGCCATGACCCAGCGAAACCACCTCCAGTCCATCCTCGTCGGTTGCTTCCTGGCGGGGATGCTCATCACCGTAGGCTGCTCCGATGGCGCCCAGCAGGACCGGGCATCGGAGGGGACGCACGGCGCGGAAGGCGACGAGGCTCGTGGCGACAAGAGCCACGACGAAGGCGTCGTCGAGCTCACCGGCACCAAGGCGGCGGCAGCCGGGATCGAGACCGTCGTCGTCGCCCGTGCGGGTCTCCCCGCCCAGCTCGCCACGACCGGGCAGGTGGACTTCAACCAGGATCGGCTGGCGCACGTCAGCCCCAGAATCCCGGGACGCGTGCACGAGGTGCGAGCTCGCCTCGGCCAGAGAGTCCGCCGGGGAGAGATCCTGGCCATGCTCGACTCGATCGAGCTGGGTCGAGCCAAGGCCGAGTATCTGCAAGCCAAGGCGCGGGAGCAGTTGACCCGCGAGAACCTCGCGCGCGAGGAAGGCCTGTACGCCGACCGGATCTCGTCGGAGAAAGAGATGCTGATGGCCAAGGCCGCCCACATCGAAGCCGATGCCGAGCTGCGAAGCGTCGAGGAGACTCTCCACCTCTACGGCCTGAGCGAGAACGAGGTCGCATCGGTCACCTACGAGAATCCGGGGCGCTCGCTCTTTCCGATTCGAGCACCTCTGTCGGGGAAGATCGTCGAGAAGCACGTCACCGTCGGAGAGCTGGTAACCCCCGAGCGCAATCTCTTCAGCCTCGCCGACTTGAGCGAGGTCTGGGTCTGGATCGACATCTACGAGCGCGACCTGCAGCAGGTCCACCTCGACGACGAGGTCGACGTGCGCGTCGACGCCTACCCGGGACGCGAGTTCAGCGGCACCGTCTCGTACCTCAGCGATCGGGTCGATCTCGACACCCGGCGTCTCAGGGCTCGGATCGACGTCGCAAACCAAGAAGAGCATCTTCGGCCCGGGATGTTCGCTCGGGTCGAGATCACCGACCCTCATGAGGGCGGCGGAGGGACCCTGGAGCCAGTACTGGTGGTTCCCGATGCCGCCCTGCAGCGAGACGGCGACGCGACGATCGTCTTTGTCGATCTCGGTGACCGCCGCTACGAGCGGCGAGAGGTAGAGACCGGTCGAAAGTCCGGCAACTCCGTGGAAGTGATCGAGGGGCTCGCTCCGGGGGAGACGATCGTCTCCGCCGGAGCCTTCTTCCTGAAGTCGGAGTTCGCCAAAGACGAGCTCGGCGAAGGCCATGGACACTGAGGGGGCGATTCATGATCCAGAGAATCATCGACTTCTCTCTCGACCATCGCTTCCTCGTGATCGTGCTCTGGTTGCTTGCGGTCGGGCTCGGTTTTCGTTCTCTTCTCGATCTACCGATCGACGCGGTGCCGGACGTCACCAACATCCAGGTGCAGGTGCTCACCACCAGCCCGGGCCTGGCTCCCGAGGAGGTCGAGCGCTTCATCACCTTCCCGGTCGAGACGGCTATGAGCGGCCTGCCCAGCGTCGAGGAGATCCGGTCGGTCTCGAAGTTCGGGTTGTCCGTCGTCACGGTGGTCTTCGAGGAAGGAAGCGACATCTACTGGGCCCGGCAGCTCGTCGGCGAGCGGCTCACCGCGGCCCGAGAGCAGATCGCGGAGGGCTACGGCGAGCCCGAGATGGGTCCGATCTCGACGGGCCTCGGCGAGATCTACCAGTTCGAAGTCAAGGGCGAGCCCATGTGCCCACGAGGAGAGCCCGACACGGACGAGTGCTACACGCCGATGGAGCTGCGAACGACGCTCGACTGGTTCGTCAACTACCAGCTTCGCTCGGTCCCCGGGATCGTCGAGGTCAACTCCTTCGGTGGCGAGCTCAAGACCTACCAGATCACGCTCGATCCGGATCGCCTCGTTTCCTACAAACTCTCGGTCGGCGACGTCTTCGAGGCCGTCGAACGGAACAACCGCAACGTCGGCGGCGGCTACATCGCAAGAGGTGGCGAGCAGTACCTTGTCCGGGGAGAGGGCCTGGTCGAGAGCCTGGCCGACCTCGGCCGCATCGTGCTCGCACACGACGAGGGCGGCACTCCGGTGTACGTCGATGACGTCGCCAAGGTCGAGTTCGCCCCCATGATTCGCCAGGGCGCCGTGACGCGCGACGGGAGGGGCGAAGCCGTCGTCGGCATCGTGATGATGCTCATGGGCGAGAACTCCCGCGTCGTCGTCAACGACGTCAAGGAGAAGATTGCCGAAGTCGAGAAGAGCCTCCCCGCAGGCGTCACGATCGACCCCTTCTACGATCGCACGGAGCTCGTGCGCCGAACGATCTTCACCGTCGCCAAGAACCTGACCGAGGGCGGGCTCCTGGTCGTCATCGTCCTGCTTCTTCTTCTTGGCAACCTGCGGGGTGGGTTGATCGTCGCCTCAGCGATTCCGCTGTCGATGCTGGTCGCCTTCACCGCGATGCGCTACTTCGGCATCTCCGGCAACCTGATGAGCCTAGGCGCCATCGACTTCGGCCTGATCGTCGACGGCTCGGTCGTCATGATCGAGAACATCGTGCGCGTCCTCCATGAGAGGCGCGAAGAGGCGGGAGTCTCACGGCTCGAGAAGATCCGAGAGGCGTCGCATCAGGTGGCTCGTCCCGTGGTCTTTGCGGTCGGCATCATCATGATCGTCTATCTCCCGATCGTCGGGCTTCGCGGCATCGAGGGAAAGATGTTCCGGCCGATGGCGATGACCGTCGTCTTCGCTCTGGCCGCCTCGCTGGTCTGCGCCTTGACGCTCATGCCGGTCCTCGCGAGCCTCTTCCTCAAGCGCGTCTCCGAGAAAGAGCCCTGGCTCTTCCGCCTCGCTAAGCGCGTCTACGAGCCGGGTCTCGACAAGGCCATGCACCACCGCCGCGCGACGCTCGCGATCGCCCTCGGGATCTTCCTCGCGAGCCTGGTGCTCGTGCCCTTCCTCGGCGCCGAGTTCATTCCGAGACTCGACGAGGGCGCCATCGCCATGCAGATCTGGCGCCTGCCGAGCGTTTCGCTCGAGCAGTCGAACGAGATCTCGACTCGCGCGGAGCAGATCCTCATCGACGAGTTCCCCGAGGTCGAAACCGTCGTGTCACGGACAGGCCGGGCCGAGATCGCGACGGATCCGATGGGGGTCGAGATCAGCGACACCTATCTCATCCTCGAACCCCGGAAGTCCTGGCGGTTCGAGACCAAGGAGGAGTTGATCGAAGCCATCGACGAAGCGATGCAGGAAAACGTCCCCGGCGCCATCTTCAGCTACTCGCAGCCCATCGAGTTGCGGGTCTCGGAGCTGATCTCCGGTGTGCGATCCGACATCGCGGTCCACCTCTACGGCGACGACCTCACGCTCCTCGCGGAGAAGGCGGACGAGATCGTTGGGGTCCTTCAGCGCATCCCGGGCGCGGCCGACGTCAAAGCCGAGCAGACTCAAGGACTGCCGATGCTGCGTGTGCGAATCGACCGCTCGGCGATCGCCCGGTACGGCATCAATGCCGCGGATGTCCTCGACGTCGTCGAGACGGTGGGCGGCAAGCCCCTCGGCACGGTACTGGAGGGAGAAAAGCGATTCGTACTGCAGGCGCGCTTCGGCGGAGAGCTGCGGACCGACCTCGATCGGATTCGAGATCTCCGTGTCGCGGGTCCGGCGGCAGAGGGTGGATCGCCGCCCCTCATCCCGCTGTCCCAACTCGCGGACATCCGCATCGAAGACGGTCCGGCGCAGATCAGCCGCGACAAGATCAGCCGGCGGATCAATGTCGAGGCCAACGTTCGCGGGAGGGATCTGGCCTCGTTCGTGGCCGAGGCACAGGCGGCCGTCGATGCCGAGGTCGAGCTCCCGCCCGGCTGGGTCGTCGACTGGGGCGGCCAGTTCGAGAATCTACAGGCCGCCTCCGAGCGGCTTGCCGTGCTGGTTCCGATGGCGCTGCTCCTGATCTTCGTGCTGCTCTACTCGACCTTTGGCTCAGCACGCCTGGCTACCCTGATCTACCTCAACGTACCGCTCGCCGTCACGGGTGGGCTCGTCGCTCTCGCGCTTCGGGGCTATCCCTTCTCCATTTCGGCGGGAGTCGGCTTCATCGCGCTCTTCGGGATCGCGGTCTTGAACGGCGTGGTGATGATCTCTTACGTCGTCGAGAAGCGCCGCGAAGGTCTCGGAGCCCAGGAGGCCGCCCGCGAAGGTGCCCTCGTGCGCCTGAGGCCGGTCCTTATGACCGCGCTTGTCGCGTCCTTCGGCTTCGTGCCGATGGCATTGGCGACCTCGGCCGGTGCCGAAGTGCAGCGCCCACTGGCAACCGTCGTCATCGGCGGACTCGTCACCTCGACCCTATTGACGCTGCTCGTCCTACCGACGATCTACTCCTGGTTCGCCGAGAAGCGAATCGAGGTGGAGCTGTGAGCAGACGACTGGACCTCCCTGGAGACTCACGATGAAAGAGATCAAGGCCATGATCCAGCCCTTAGCAGCCCGTGGTGAAACTCCAGCCACGCTGCGAGCGGGCGCTCTCGCTCGCGCCTGACTTCCACCATGGGCTGTTAGGGGGGGTTGGACGGTTCCCCTTGACTTTCCCTTGACTCCGTACCCAGGTACGGAGTCTATACTCTGCCCGGAGTGAAGGGACCATGGCGGAGCTGAGGATCGGTCAGCTGGCCAGCAGGGCGGGGGTCGGCGTGGAGACGATCCGCTTCTACGAGCGGAGCGGACTCATCGAGGATCCGCCGCGGAGCGAATCGGGGTATCGCCGGTACTCCGAGGAGGCGGTGCACCACGTCCGTTTCATCCGGCGCGTCTCCCGGCTCGGCTTCTCCCTCGACGAGGTGCGGGAGATCCTCGACCTCCGCCTCGAGGCGACGGGGAGTCTCGGTGATGTTCGCCGCAAGGTCGAGGCCAAGATCCGGGCGATGGACGCCAGGATCGCGGATCTTCAGAGGATCCGCGAAGCGCTCGCCAGCCTTGCAGGGCGTTGTACCGGCGAGGGCCCGGTGAGCGACTGCCCGATCCTGGAAGCCCTCGACGCAGGCGAGGCGCCGTGAGAGAGCCACCGACGTTCCGGTGGGGGCTCGGGCGGCTCGGCGCGCTGCGACGCGGCCTGGGCCTCACGGTTCTCCTGGCCCTGATCTCCGGTCCCCTGGCCCAGGCACAGATCGTCGCGCCGGCGGGCCGGACGCTCTTCAACGAGGGCGTGCTCATCCGGTCCCTCCTCCGACTGGACGCGTTCGACGACCCCGACGGCGGCGGCGATCGAACCGTGTACAGAAGCGTCAACGCCATCGTCTGGGGCGCCCGCCCCCACACCAGCCTCAGCCTCGTCGTGCCGCTCGTCCGGGCGCCGGGCCCGCGGCCGGGTGGCGCCGGTGACGTCTCGAGGACGGGGACCGGAGACGCAACGGTCTTCGCCCGCTACGACCTCCTCCGCCGGAACTTCCCGGGGGGCTACACACGACTCGCTCCGGAGCTCGGCGTCAAGCTGCCGACCGGCGGAGCCTTCGGCACGGGCTCGACCGACCTCGTGGCCGGCTTCGTCGTCTCCCACGTGCGGGATCCCGACTGGTGGATCGGCGACGTGCAGCTGGCCTTCCCCGGAAGCGGCGACGAGGATCTCCGCGCGGGTGAGCGCCGCCGCCTCGACCTGGCTTATCTTCGCCGGGTCTTCCCACGTCGAGGCATGGGCGTGCCGATGGTCCTGGCCGTGCTCGAGCTCAATGCCGAATCCGTGGACCCGAGCCGGAGAGGTGGATCTCCTGTCGCCGGCACCTCCGGCGATCTGGTCTATCTGTCCCCGGGCATCGAGTACATCTTCGGTCGGCGATGGGTGCTCGAGGTCTCGGTCCCCATTCCGATCTACGAGGCCCTGGGGGAGGCGCGGCAGGACCCCCGGGTGAGCGGAATCGTGGGGGTCCGATGGCTCTTCTGAGGAGGCTGTCGCTTCTCGCGCTGGCGCTCGTCATCGCCGAGGGCTCGGCCCCCGTGGGCGGACAGCAGGAGGGGGGGCAGCCCGCCTACACCGTCGTCGCGAGCTGGAAAACCCTCGGCGGTGCCGACGGAGGGTCCGGTGTCCTCCAGGGCATCGCGACCGATGGACGAGGAGAGGTCTTCGTCGTCGATGCCCAGAGCTGCCGCCTCGAGGTCTACGCTGCGGACGGCTCGCTTCTTCGACAGTGGGGGCGCTGTGGCGAAGGGCCGGGAGAGCTGGGCCGGCCGGTCGACGTCGCCGTCGGTCCGCGGGGTGAGGTCTACGTCGCCGACTTCCTGCTGGACCGGGTCAGCGTGTTCGATTCTCGGGGCTCGTTTCTCCGGAGAT
Source organism: uncultured bacterium (assembly GCA_905479655.1). GTDB lineage: Bacteria > Acidobacteriota > Thermoanaerobaculia > Multivoradales > JAHEKO01 > CAJQNK01. The sequence continues at coordinate 7,874 of CAJQNK010000188.1, forward strand.
GGGGGCGAGCGGGTCAGGCTGCGGGCGAGCTCGACTCCCCGGCCGGCGTCGCCGTGGATACCGACGGCTCCGTCTACGTGACGGAGTTCTATGGACACCGCTTGCAAGAGCTCACCGCCCGCGGCGAGTCCGTCAGGATCCTGGCGCAGGCGGGCAACGGACCCGGGGAGCTCCACTATCCGGGTAGGCTCACGGTCGGGCCTCGAGGTTCGATCTACGTCGCCGACGCCCACAACCATCGCATCCAGAAGTTCGGTCCGGACGGCGAGCCCCTGGGCGCCTGGGGCACCGCGGGCACCTGGTTCGGGCAGCTCCACGACCCCGTCGATGTGGCGGTCGATGCCGCGGGCCGCATGCACGTCGCCGACAGCGCCAACCGACGCATCCAGCTCCTGGACGCCGACGGCGCGTACATCACGGAGTGGGAGGTGCCCCAGGCGAAGGCAGGCGGCGCCCAGACGCCACAGGGGCTGGATCTCGCGCCCGACGGGCACCTCTACGTCACCGACACCGCGGCAGGCCTCGTCTACAAGCTGTGGCCGCCGCAGGGGAGCTAACCATGAAAGCCGCACCGAAGGCACCTGTCGTACTCGCCATAGTCGCACTGTCCTGGATCGTCATCGCCGGCGCCGCCGTCGCCCAGGTCGAGGAGGCTCATCTCCGCATCGACGGCATGACCTGACCGCTCTGAGCGTACGGGGCCGAGAAGGCCCTGCGGCGCCTGGATGGCGTCGGTCGTGTAGAGGTCGACTTCGAGGCGGGTGAAGCCGTGATCCGGGCCGGGGGGGACGGCGGCTTCGATCCCACCAGGATCGCGCGAGCGGTCGAGGCCGCTGGGTTCGGAGCCGGCGAGGTCCGGATCAAGGTCCGAGGCACGTTGACGCTCTACGACGACCTCCTGGCCCTGGAGCTGCCGACGGCTCCACGTCTCCTGGTGCTGGCCGCAGGAGAGAGATTCGACGAGCTCCAGGCGTCGGGACCTCCGGTCGGCACTCGCATCCTGATCGAGGGCCCCCTGCTCCCGTCGCGCGGCGACCTGCCACCCCGGATCGAGGTGCAGGGGTGGAAGGAGCTCGAACACGCTGAGGGTCGAGAGCCCGACGAATCGGGCGATCTCCCGCAACCTCGTGTCTGATCGCCGGCGACGCCGAAATCGAATCGAGATCGGACCTTGCAGCGGCGCGAGCCCAGACTCCGTAGCGGGTCGCGGGGATGCGAGAGCCCAGCCACCGGAGCGAGGCGAACCGCGCACCAAGCAAGGCGAGAGGACCCGAGCGAGGGCCATGGTATGAGCCTTGCACAAGCCTGTCCCGGCGGCGCAAGAGGTGGAGGGCTGGGGGCGCAAGACCGCGACAAGAGGGCGCCCACGAGAACTGACCCGAGAGTCGTCTCGCCTCTCGGGAGCCGAAGAGGAGAGTCCCCGATGAGATCGACAACCCACCCGCGTAGGGTCGGACGATGGAGGCTCTGGCTGACCTTGGCCGCGGCTCCCGGGCTCATCCTCGCAGGAGGATGCGCCGACCCGGCCTCGGAGGATGAACAGGGGGTGATGGTGGAGTCGCCTCGAGCGGACGCCACGGCGCCGGCAGAGTTCGAGGTCGACGCCCGCAAGCAACAGCTCATCGGTGTCACCTACGGTGTGGTGGAACGCCGGGAGGTCCGGCAGACGATCCGTACCGTGGGGACCATCGCCCTGAACGAGTCACTGCTGGCCGACGTGACCCTCAAATTCCACGGATGGATCGAGGATCTGAGGGTCGATCGGACCGGCGACCTCGTCCAGAAGGGAGAGGTTCTCTTCTCTCTGTACAGCCCGGAGCTGGTGCAGACGCAGCAGGACTACCTCACCGCCTATGACCATCTCCGGCGCATCGAGAGCAGCGGTCGCTCCGGGGACGCTGTGACCCGGGTGAGGGACCTTCTCGCCGCGGGCGAGCAACGCCTCGCCTACTGGGACATCGAGCCTTCCCACCTGGAGCGGCTCGGGCGTGAGCGCGAGGTTCTCCGGGCGATTCCGATCCACAGCCCCGCGGCCGGATACGTGATCGAGAAGAACGTGGTCGAGGGTGGACACGTGCAGGCCGGACAGCTGCTCTATCGCATCGCCGGCCTCGACACCGTGTGGGTCCTGGCGGACATCTACGAGCACGAGCTGCTCTTCGTGGAGCCAGGACTACCGGTGTCTGTGACCCTCGCCTACCTGCCTGGCGAGACCCTCGTCGGGACGGTCGACTACGTCTACCCGACCCTGGAGTCGTCGGAGCGCACCGTCAAGGTGCGGATCGAGCTTCCCAACCCCGGCCATCGGCTCCGCGAGGGCATGTACGCCGACGTCGTGCTCGACACCCCTCAGCGGGAGGTCCTGGTGGTCCCGAGCGAGGCCGTGCTCGACAGCGGCGAGCGGAAGGTCGTCTTCGTCGCTCGTGGAGAGGGTTTCTTCGAGCCGAGGGAGGTGAGGCTCGGAGCCCGGTTCGAAGATGTCGTCGAGATTCTCGGCGGCGTGGAGGAGGGCGAGACACTGGTCACCTCCGCCAACTTCCTCCTCGACTCGGAGAGCCAGCTCGCCGCCGGTATGCGGCAGATGGCCCACTGAGGGGGTCCGACCATGATTCGATTCGTCATCGGCTGGAGCGTTCGCAACCCGTTTCTGGTCCTGCTCGGCGTCACCGCGCTCGCCCTCGGTGGCTGGTGGGCCCTCGAGCAAACACCGCTGGACGCGGTGCCG
>CAJQNK010000189.1 GCA_905479655.1 uncultured bacterium
GCGAGGCCTTCGGGCAGCGGGAGCCCCAGCAGGTCGAGCGTGGTCGGGAGCACGTCCACCAGGCTCACGGGTTCGGGCACTTCGCGCGCCGCGATGCCGGGTGCGCGGACCAGCAGCGGGACGTCCACCAGCTCACGGTACAGGTGCTTCCCGTGACCGGTCGAGCCGTGCTCGCCGAACTCCTCGCCGTGGTCCGCGGTGAAGACGACGGCGGTGGACGAAGTGAGGTCGCGCGCGTCGAGCGCGTCGAGGAGGCGTCCGAGGTGGCGATCGACGTGGCGGATTTCGCCGTCGTAGCGGTCGATCCTCCGACCCCCGAAGTCCGCCGTCTCCGCGTGCGGCAGGTAGTCGAAGTGCGGGTCGAAGTAGTGCACCCAGAGGAAGAACGGCGTCGGGAGCTCCCGCAGGGCCGCGATCGCACGGTCGGTCAGAGCCTCGGCCGTCGCCACGGCGTGCGGGTGCCCGACGTCGAGCACGGTGTCGTCGTACAGGTCGAAGCCCCGGTCGAGGCCGGAGGCGGGCTCGAGCAGTACGTGGCTCACGAAGGCCGCGGTGGCGAATCCGCGAGCCGCGAGCGCGGTGGCGAGCGTCGGCAGCCCCGGGCGGAGCGCCCGACCCACCTCGGTCGCCCCGTGCTCGTGCGGCGGCAGGCCCGTGAGCAGCGTCGCCACCGAGGGCAGCGTCCAGCCGGCGGCGCTGTAGGCGTTCTCGAACACCACCCCTCGGCGCGCCAGCCGGTCGATGACGGGGCTGGTCGGCCGCGGATGGCCCGAGTGACCCAGGCGGTCCGGGCGCAGGGTGTCGACGGTCACCAGCAGGAGACTCTCCGCCCGCGGGGCGACCTCGGGCGACGGCCCGCGACACGCCACGAGGCACCCGAGCAGCACGAACGCCGGAACGGCACTCGCTCCGCGGAGGGGCGATGGGTTGAAAGGGTGGCGCATGGCACTCCCTGGGGAGGAAGGGGGATTATATGCTCCGAACGCGCCCCCGAGCCCCGCCGAGCACCCGCCGGAGACCGATGCCCGAGAGTCGAGAGAGCCACCAGTCCCGGGTCCCGCGGGGACCGATCTTCGTGGCGTTCGTCGTGGTCTGGGCGGCACTCCTGCTGTGGGCACCGGACCTCGGCTGGTTGGCTCCGTTCGAGCGCGGCCGGGAGCTCATCCATCTCGGAGTCGTCGAGGAGGGCGACGGGGTCCGGGTCCTGCTCGTCGACGACCGGCGGTCGATCCTCATCGACGGGAAGCGTCGCGGAGCGACGTCGGTGCATCTCGGCCAGCTCGGGAAGGACCCCCTGCCCGACTACGCGCTGACGATCCAAGCGGCGGCGGGGCCGGCCTTCACCGTTCTCCTGCACGAGCGGGGCAGCGGCGTGCCTTTGCGCAAGATCCGGATCGCGGAGCGCAGCTCGCCGCAGGTCTACCATCGGGTGCTACACGGCCGGGAGATGCCGAGCCCCGTCCGCCTCGGCCTCTACCACCGCAACCCGCGGGACGTCGAGATCCTCGACCTGGAGGTCCGCGAGCTCGGCCCTTCCTGGAGGTGGGTGCTGCCCGCCGTCCGATGGCTCCCGGCGCTGATCCTCGCAGGGCTCGCCTGGGCCTGGAGGCGGCGCGGGCTGCGGTGGCTCGGAGCCGCACCGGGTCTTCTCGTCCGGTCGGACGCGATGGCTGCGGTAGTGGTCGCCGCGGTCTGCGTGGTGGCCTACCAGGGCGCCTCGGTCGGTCAGCTGCTGGACGGCAAGTTCGCGAGTGTCGTGGGCTATCGGCTGGTGCGGGAGGGGACCCTCTCGCTGCCCCCGATCCTCGCCGAGAATCCGCGGGGTGAGAAGCCCTACCAGGTGCAGCCGGTCGGGGACCGCTACTACCATTTCTTCCCCCACGTCCCGATGATCCTCAACATCCCCTCGATCTGGGTTCACGACGCCCTGGGGATCGAGCCACTGGACGACCGGGGACTGTACGTCCGGTCCAACGAGATTCAGATCCTGCGCGTGGCCGCGGCCTGGACTGGGGCGCTGCTGTGCGTTCTCCTGTACCTCCTGGGACGGATCTGGCTGCGCCCGGGGCCGGCCGTCGTCCTGACCGGCGTCTTCGCGTTCGGCTCCCAGGCCTTCAGCACCATCTCCCGCCCCTGGTGGACCCATGGCTGGGCGGCGACGCTGCTGAGCGCCGCGCTCCTCGTCCTCTTCCACCCGCGATGGCGGGAGCGGCCGGCGGCGGTGTACCTCGGCGGGCTCCTGCTTTTCGGGGCGTTCACCTGCCGGCCACCGCTCGCCCTGGCGGTGACGGCCGTCGGGGTCCTGTTCCTCTGGCGGGCGCGCCGGCGCGTCGGCTGGCTGGTCGCCGGCGGCCTCAGCGGGGCGGTCGCCTTCGTCGCCTACTCGCGGACCCTCTACGGCGATCTGTTGCCGCCCTACTTCCTCTCGTCGCACCTCTCCTCGGGGCGCTTCCGCGGTGAGAACCTGGTCTCGAGCTATCCGGAGGCGCTGCTCGGGACGCTCTTCTCCCCGGGTCGGGGCTTCTTCGTCTTCGTCCCCGTGTCGGTCGCCATCCTCGTGGGGGTCGTCTGGCTCTGGCGCCGGTTGGACGACCGAGGCCTGGCGCTCGCGGGCCTGGTCGTGTTCGTGGCCCACTGGCAGGTGGTGAGCTCCTTCCAGACCTGGTGGGGTGGGCAGTGTTTCGGGCCCCGGTTCTTCTCCGACGTCCTGCCGTGGTTCTTCGTCCTGGGCGCGATGGTCTGGGCCGCCTGGATCGAGGAGCGCCGCTCCGGTGGGCGACCTCGGCCCGTCCTGGCGGCCCTCCTGGTCGTCCTCGCCGCGGCGTCGGTTTTCGTCAACACCCGCGGCGCGACGGAGCGCGCGACCTTCAGTTGGGCCGGGCACGGCGGCCCGCGGCAGCCGCGCGGGATCTTCCGGCACGCGAAGCTGTGGAACTGGCGCCACCCGCAGTTCATGGCGGGGCTGATCCCGGAGTCGGAGAGTGGGGACGTCGAGGGCCCCGGAGTGGAGCGCGAGACGGACGAGTAGACTGGCCATCCCGTAGCCCCGCTCTCTGGCACGAGCGCATGACCCATGTGCCGCTCGCCGCGCTCGAGGGTCGCAGCAAGACGATCGATCCCTTCGGCGAGCTCTGGCGTAACGTGGTGGAGACGACGGGTCAGCCACTGTCGATGGTTGGCGGGCCGGAGGCGGACGAGAGCCGGGAGGGTTCGAGATGAGCGGTAGCAGCGAGAGGGTGCAGTTCGAGAGCGGACGCGGCGAGATGTTGGCGGCTCGTCTGGAGCGCCCGATCGGCGAGCCCCGGGCCTGGGCCCTGTTCGCGCACTGCTTCACGTGCTCGAAGGACCTCAAGGCCGTCGTCCGGATCTCCCGCGCCCTCGTCGATCGGGGGATCGCGGTCCTGCGCTTCGACTTCACCGGCCTGGGCGAGAGCGAGGGGGACTTCGCCGACACCGACTTCAGCTCGAACCTCGAGGACTTGGTGGCTGCGGCCGACCACATGCGGCGGGTGTACCGCGCCCCGCGCCTGCTCATCGGCCACAGCCTGGGCGGTGCCGCGGTGCTGGCGGCGGCGAGCCAGATCCGGGAGACCGCCGCCGTCGCCACTCTGGGAGCCCCTTCCGATACGGATCATCTGAAGGAGACCCTGCTGCGCCAGGCCCCGGAGCTGAGGGACCGCGAGGAGGCCGAGGTGCAGCTGGCGGGCCGCACCTTCCGCATCCGGAGGCAGCTGATCGAGGACCTCGAGGAGCACGGGATGCGGGAGGCGATCGCGGCCCTCGACGTGCCGCTGATGATCCTGCACTCGCCGGAAGACGACGTGGTCGGTATCGAGCACGCGGCCCGCATCTACAAGGCCGCACGCCACCCGAAGAGCTTCGTCTCCCTGGACGGCGCCGACCACCTTCTCCTCGAGCGGGAGGAGGACGCGCGCTTCGTGGGCGAGATCCTGTCGGTCTGGTCCGCCAGGTATCTCCCCGACGAGCGCGATCGCGCGGCGGCGGACGACGCTCCGGAGGAGGGGGTCGTGCGCGTGGTGGGTGGCGCGGAGGGGTTCGCCAACCAGGTCCGGACGGCCCGTCATCGGCTCCGCGCCGACGAGCCGCCCTCCGTGGGCGGCACGGACACGGGCCCGACGCCCTACGACCTGCTCCTGGCCGGTCTGGGCGCCTGCAAGTCCATGACCCTCCGGATGTACGCGGAGCGCAAGGGATGGCCGCTCGAGGGGATCCGGGTGGACCTCTCCCACCGTCGGGTACACGCCCAGGACTGCGACCACTGCGAGACGGAGAAGGGGAAGATCGACCGGATCGAGGTCGCGATCGCGGTCGACGGTCCCCTGAGTCAGGAGCAGAGGGATCGGCTGGTGGAGATCGCCGAGCGCTGCCCGGTCCACCGGACGCTGAAGGGTGAGATCGACATCGTCTCGAAGGGCGGCTGAGGCGGCGCCCGGCCGTCGGCCGGTCCCCGCGGGGGATCCCGGCGCCGACCCCCGGCGCCGTGCTAGCCTCTCGGGCGACAGGGCCCGGGCGCGGCTCGCTCGCGCACCGAGGGGTCGCCGGGACCCGCATCGCCTCCCCACCTCCTGGTCAGCGACCGCCTCTGCCGGTGTGTTCGCGTGCCGGAATGCCTCCAGATCGCTAGGATGAGACCGTGACCGTCGCCGACTCCACCGAGCCCCGGGTCGTTCCACGACCCGAACACGATCTCTCGCGCAAGAGCCTCTCCGAGGGGGCGCAGAAGGTTCTCTACCGGCTGAACCAGAAGGGCCAGAAGGCCTATCTGGTCGGTGGCAGCGTCCGCGACATCCTGCTGGGTCGAGAGCCCAAGGACTTCGACATTGCCACGGACGCCAAGCCCAACGAGGTCCGGCGGCTGTTCCGCAACTCGCGGGTCATCGGGCGTCGTTTCCGGCTGGTGCACGTCTACTTCAAGGACGGCCTCGTTGAGGTCTCGACCTTCCGCCGCGACCCGGACCCGGACGCCCAGGGCGGCGGCGACGACGAGTTGCTGATCACCGACGACAACGTCTTCGGGGATCCGCGGGAGGACGCCTTCCGACGCGACTTCACGGTCAACGCGCTGTTCTACGACATCTCGGACTTCAGTGTCATCGACTACGTCGACGGATTGAAAGACCTGAAGAACGGCGTCATCCGGGCGATCGGTGATCCCGGCCTGCGGTTCCAGGAGGACCCGGTGAGGATGATGCGGGCCTGCGAGTACGCCGGGCGTCTCGGATTCACCATCGCCCAGGCCACCCAGCAGGCGATCCACGACCATCGTCACGACCTCGAGAAGGCGGCGACGCCGCGGGTTACGGAGGAGCTCGGCGAGCTGCTGCGTTGTGGTCACGCGGGCCGCTCGCTGCAGTGGATGCTCGACCTCGGCCTTCTCGAGGTGTTGCTCCCGGAGGCCTACGCCATGGTCTCCGCGGGAGAGAAGGGGCTGGGCGAGTTCGGGCGCATCCTGCCCTCGATCGACGCGATGACCGCGGCGGGGAGGAAAATCGAGGACACGGCGCTGTACGGAGCGTTGTTGCTGCCCACGGTGATCCTCCGGCGCCACGACGTCGAGGCGATCGATCGGCGGGTGATGAGTCGCGGCGTCCTCGAGAAGCTGGTGGCGGAGGTGGTCGATCCGTTCTTCGCCCGTTTCACGCTCTCGGGCCTGAAGGCGGAGCACGTCCGCAACGCGATCATGGCCTTTCACCGGTTGGGGGAGACACGCTGGAAGCCCGGCGAGAAGGAGCGTTTCGCGCGCCGGGGGTTCTTCGACGACGCTCTCTTCCTCTTCGAGGTGATGGTCTCGGCGATGGGTGAGGGGGCTGCCGAGCTCGAGGCGTGGCGCGAGGTGCGGAACTCCGTCGGCGGCGGCAAGGGCGGTAGGGGCGGCAAGAGCGGCAAGAGCGGCAGGGCGAAGAAGGGCGGCGGGTCCGAGGGCCGGCCGCGCCGGCGCCGGCGTCCGCGTCGAAAGGGGCGGGAAAGCTGATCTCCGCGCTGTCCAGGAAGCGTCGAGTCGCTGTCGACGAGTTCGCCCCAGCGGTTTCCTTCGCGACCGCATCGCTTTATCATGGAGGGCGGCGTCGCCGCGTGGCGGCGCAGCTCGCGACGTACCAGCGGACCCGACAAGAGAGGGGATGATGGCGAAGCTGATCCAGCTCTATCGATCGTCCGTGGGGAAGAAGTTCCTCATGGCCGCTTCCGGCATCGTGCTGTTCGGCTTCGTGCTGGGGCACATGCTCGGCAACCTCAAGCTCTACCTCGGCCCCGAGTCGCTCAACAGGTATGCCGAGTGGCTGCGGGAGATCGGCTACCCGGCGTTGCCGCACTCCGGCTTCCTGTGGCTCTTCCGGCTCGTGGTCCTGGGCGCCGTGGGCCTGCACATCCTGGCGGCCACGCAGCTCACGCTGTTGAACCGCCGGGCGCGACCCGTGGACTATCGGGGGCGCCAGGTCGTGGAGGCGGACTACGCCTCGCGGACCATGCGTTGGGGCGGCGTGATCATCGCCCTCTTCGTCCTCTACCACCTCGCCCACTTCACGTTGGGCCCGAGCTGGGCCCACCCGGACTTCGTTCCCGGGGACGTCTACCACAACGTCGTCGTGGGCTTCCAGGTCCCCTGGGTCGCCGGCTTCTACATCCTGGCCAACATCGCTCTGGGCTTCCACCTCTACCACGGGCTCTGGAGCATGTTCCAGTCCCTCGGCGTCGACGGCGAGAGCCGGCAGGGCTGGCGCCGGAACTTCGCGGTGGCCTTCGCCTGGATCATCGCCCTCGCCAACATTTCGTTCCCGGTGGCCGTGCTCACGGGCATCGTGAGCTGACGCGGCTCTCGAACGGGAAGAGGTGCACGATATGACGCTCGACGCGAAAGTCCCCTCGGGGCAGATCCAAGACAAGTGGGACAAGGCACGGTTCGACCTCAAGCTGGTCAACCCCGCCAACAAGAGGAAGTTCAAGATCATCGTCGTGGGCAGCGGCCTGGCCGGCGGATCGGCCGCCGCGACGCTCGGAGAGCTGGGCTACCACGTCCAGTGCTTCTGCTACCAGGACAGCCCGCGCCGCGCCCACTCCATCGCGGCCCAGGGCGGCATCAACGCCGCCAAGAACTACCAGAACGACGGCGACTCCGTCTGGCGCCTGTTCTACGACACCGTGAAGGGCGGCGACTTCCGCTCGCGGGAGGCCAACGTCTACCGCCTGGCCCAGGTGAGCGTCAACATCATCGACCAGTGCGTGGCCCAGGGCGTACCGTTCGCGCGGGAGTACGGCGGACTCCTCGACAACCGCTCGTTCGGCGGCGCCCAGGTCTCGCGCACCTTCTACGCCCGGGGCCAGACGGGGCAGCAGTTGCAGCTCGGGGCCTACCAGGCCCTGGCCCGACAGATCGATGCCGGTCAGGTGGAGATGTTCCCGCGCACCGAGATGCTCGACCTGGTGGTCGAGGACGGTCGTGCCCGGGGCATCGTCACCCGCGACATGGTCACCGGCGAGATCGCCTCCTACTCCGCGGACGCCGTCGTGCTCGCCACGGGCGGCTACTCCAACGTCTTCTTCCTCTCGACCAACGCCAAGGGGTGCAACGCGACCGCGATCTGGCGGGCCCACCGCCGGGGCGCCTACTTCGCCAATCCCTGCTACACCCAGATCCACCCCACCTGCATCCCGCAGCACGGCGACTACCAGTCGAAGCTGACCCTGATGAGCGAGTCGCTGCGCAACGACGGACGCATCTGGGTGCCCCGGAGCGTGAGCGAGGAGCGGGCGGCCAACGACATTCCCGAGGCCGAGCGCGACTACTACCTCGAGCGTCGCTATCCGGCCTTCGGCAACCTGGTGCCGCGCGACATCGCGTCGCGGGCGGCGAAGGCCGTGTGCGACGAAGGACGCGGCGTCGGCCACGGCGGCCGGGGCGTGTACCTCGACTTCGCCGACGCCATCGGCCGGCTGGGCAAGGGGGCCATCGAGGCCAAGTACGGCAACCTGTTCGAGATGTACGAGAGGATCACGGGTGAGGACCCGTACACGGTGCCCATGCGCATCTACCCAGCGCCCCACTACACCATGGGCGGCCTGTGGGTGGACTACAACCTGATGAGCACGATCGAGGGCCTGTACGTGATCGGCGAGGCCAACTTCTCGGACCACGGCGCCAATCGTCTCGGCGCCAGCGCCCTGATGCAGGGCCTGGCCGACGGCTATTTCGTGCTGCCCTACACGATCGGCGACTACCTCTCGAAGCACATGGGCGAGGGTCCGCTGCCCACGGGCCACGCCGCCTTCCAGGCGGTGGAGACGGAGGTCGCGGACCGAGTCCAGAGCCTGCTCTCGGCCGACGGCAGCCGCACGGTGGACTCCTTCCATCGCGAGTTGGGAGCGCTGTGCTGGGACGCCTGCGGCATGTCCCGGACCGCCGAGGGGCTCGCTGCCGCGATCGACCAGATCCGGGAGCTCAAGGGCCGATACCTGAAGGAGGTCAAGGTCCTGGGCGGCAACGAGCAGGTGAACCAGTCGCTGGAGAAGGCCGGCCGCGTGCTCGACTATTTCGAGCTGGCCGAGCTCATGTGCCGCGACGCCCTGATGCGGGAGGAGTCCTGCGGCACCCACTTCCGCGAGGAGTACCAGACCCCGGAGGGCGAGGCTCGGCGGGACGACGAGAAGTTCACGTTCGTCGGCGCCTGGGAGTACGGCGGCCCCGACACGGAGCCCAACCTGCACCGCGAGTCGCTCGAGTTCCAGAATGTCCCGCCATCCCAGAGGAGCTACAAGTGATGAGGCTGAAACTCCAGATCTGGCGCCAGGAGAACGGCGAGGCCGGCGGACAGTTCGTGACCTACGAGCTCGCCGACGCCTCCCCGGAGATGTCCTTCCTCGAGATGCTCGACGTGCTCAACGAGCAGCTGACCGAGCGCGGCGAGGAGCCCGTGGCCTTCGAGCACGACTGTCGCGAGGGGATCTGCGGCTCGTGCGGGATGATGATCAACGGCCAGGCCCACGGCCCCATGGCGGGCACGGCGACCTGCCAGCTGCACATGCGCCACTTCCAGGACGGCGACGAGATCCGCATCGAGCCCTGGCGCTCGGCGGCCTTCCCGGTGCTGAAGGACCTCGTGGTCGATCGCGCCCCCCTCGACCGGATCATCGAGTCCGGGGGTTACATCTCGGTCAACACCGGCAGCGCTCGGGACGCGAACGAGATCCTGGTCCCCAAGCCGGCGGCCGACCGGGCCATGGATGCGGCGGAGTGCATCGGTTGCGGTGCCTGCGTGGCCCAGTGCCCGAATGGCGCGGGTCAGCTCTTCACCTCGGCCAAGATCTCGCATCTGGGATTGTTGCCCCAGGGCCAGCCGGAGCGCGATCGCCGGGTGAAGCGCATGGTGGAGACGATGGAGGACTACTTCGGCTCGTGCAGCAACTACCGGGAGTGCGAGGCGGTGTGCCCGAAGGGGATCTCGATCGACTTCATTGCGCGCATGAACCGGGACTACGTGAAGGCGCTGATTCGGGGGGAGTAGGGCCCGTTGCCCCCGGGCGGCTCGTCAGGCTGCGGTAACCTCCGGCCACCTCCCGGAACATCCTACGACCACGAGCGCGGAGAGCCTGACGATGCGGCGAGATTCTGGATCCTGGAAGAGAGAGTGCGGACTGTTCCTCGCGGCGGTCCTGGTGGCCGTCCCCGGCGCGGCGGACTGGGTGCGAGCCTGGGGCGCCGAGGGTGAGGACCACGTGGCCGCCGTCGCGGCGGGGCCCGACGGCTCCGTGGTGTCGGCGGGCCAGTTCACCGGCACCGTCGCTATCGGCACCGTCGCTCTCGGCACTGTGGCGATCGAGGCCGGTGGCGAGGCCGGCCGGCTTACGGCCACGGGAGACGAGGACGTGTTCGTCGCCCGCCACGGCGCCGACGGGGAGCTCCTCTGGGCCCTCGCCTTCGGTGGTGCGGCCGAGGACGAGGTCGGGGGCCTGGCCGTCGCGCCGGACGGGTCCGTCTATGTCACGGGTTTCTTCCAGGGGACGGCGAGCTTCGGGGACGACGAGCTGGTGGCGGCCGGTTCCACGGATCTCTTTCTGCTGAGAATCACGGCCGGCGGCGAGCCGGTCTGGGCCCGGGGCTTCGGCGATGCCCACGCGGACGCCGGCCAGGGTCTGGCCGTCGGCCTGGACGGCGCGGTCTACCTCGGGATGACCTTCCAGAAGTCCGCGGCGCTGGCCGGCGGGGCGCACCCCTTCCGAGGACGCACGGACGCGTTGTTGGCGCGCCTCACGCCCGGGGGCGAGGTCGTCTGGACCCGGGCCCTGGGTGGCAGCGGCCGGGATTCCAGCCACGCGGTGACGGTCTCCGGGACGGGCGACGTGCACTGGCAGGGGCAGTTCGAGGGCGACGTCGAGCTGTCCGGCGGCGAGGGGAGCCTCTCGGGACACGCGCAGTCGGACATCTTCCTCGCGACCCTCGGGTCGGACGGAGTGCTCCAGCGGCTGGTGGCGTTCGGGGGTGAGGCCTCCGACATCGCGGCGGGGATCGCCGGGCGGTCCGGGGGTGGTGTCTGGGTCGCCGGCAGCTTCTCCGGAGCTCTCGTCGCGCCGGGCGACGAGACCCTGGCCGCCACGGGCGTGATCGACTCGTTCGTCGCCGCCCTGGACGCGGACGGCACCGTCGCCTGGCTGCGTCACCTGGCCCCGGTCGACCGCGTCGTGGCGCGGGCCGTCTCCGGCGACGGCGCCGGAGGGCTCCTGGTGGGCGGTCTGTACTACGGCGGAGTCGACTTCGATCCGGGCGACGGGGAGGTCCAGCGGATCGCCAACCGGACCGACGGCTTCCTGTTGGGTCTGGACGCCGAGGGCCGGTTCGTCCGCGTCGAAGACTGGCACGGCGACGAGGTGGTGCAGGTGATCGCGGTCGCCGCGGCCGGAGGACGCCGGTGGGCGGGGGGCTTCTTCACCGAGGAGGCCTCGGAGGGCGCCCTGCGCCTGACCTCGGCGGGCTACCGGGACGCCCTCCTGATCGGTCTCGACGCGCCGGCCGCCGAGTAGCGGCCGACCGGCGGGTCGCTGCGCCCGGCGCGGCGTGGCCCGAGCCAGCGAGGCGGCGGAAGTTGCCGCGGTCGACGACCCGCTGCGCTGGCTGGAGGAGATCGACGTCGGCGGACGGAACGAGTTGCTGGCCAGCGCGAGCTGGATGGCCGAGTACGGCGATCCCGACGATCCCGAGCAGTGGGCCTTCCTGCGCGACGACTCGCCGTACCAGAACCTCGAGGAGGGGGCGGAGGGTCCACCACGACACCTCGCCGCCGCTGCGCGACATCGCGATCCGCGCCTCGATGCCGACCGGCATGACCAGCGAGGTGCCGATCCAGGTCCGCCCCCGCTTCGGGTGCAACGACGGCTACCGCTACCACCCTGTGCGTCGACTGGTCGAACCCGGCCGCGTCGACCTACACCGAGGGTCCCCTGGTCGCGGCGGGGTCGAACTTCGGCGGCGGCGAGAACCCGGTCGATTGCAGCGACTCACGGTGCAGTTCCGGCGGCTTCCAGTGCTCCGACGTGCCCGCGCCGGGGTTCTGCTGCGGCGACCTGGTTGGGACAACCGCAACAAGGTGTGCGTCCCGAAGTAGGGTCAGGCTGGCCTGAGAAGCTCGGGCCAGCCGACCGGCCGGGACCGACGAGTCGCTACGGACCCGACATCGTCACCCGAAAGCGGGCGCCGCCGGCGGCCCCCGGCTCGAGCGCGAAGGGGAAGCCGTGGCGACCCAGGATCTCCCGGGTGAGGGTGAGACCCAGTCCGCAGCCCTGCTCCTTCGTGGTGAAGAAGGGGTCGAACAGGTGCTCGCGGACGGGCTCGGAGAGGCCCTCGCCCGTGTCCTCGACGGTGAGCTCGAGGGCGCCCGCGGCGGACCCCGACCGGGTCGTGACGGTGAGTATCCCGCCGTAGGGCATGGCCTCGACCGCATTCTTCACGACGTTGACCAGCACCTGCTCGATCTGGTTCTTGTCGAGCGGCACGGACCTGGCGTCGCCGTCCCGGCGCCGCTCGACCGCGACGCTCCGCTCCTCGAAGGTGGCGGCGTAGAGCTCGAGCACGTCGTCCACCAGTCGCTCGACATCGCACCGTCGGACCTCCGGTTCGGGGACGCGGACCACGCCGGCCAGGCGCTGCATGAAGGCGGCCAGGCTCTCGAGTCGCGCGGCCGCGACGCGGACGGCGCGCGCGGCGGTCGCGCGGCGCTCGTCCGGGAGCTGGTGCACGAGCTCCCCCAGCGAGCCCAGGAGCGAGCCGACGGCGCCCACGGAGTTGTTGACCTCGTGGGACATCGTCCGGATGAGCTTGCCGTACGCGGCGCGCTCCGAGGCGCGCAGCTCGCGGGTGAGCTCCTCGACCAGGTAGAAGCTGCGCAGGAATCCCCGATCGCGGAAGGCCGCACGACGGAGCCGGACGCGGCGTCCGTCCGGGAGGCCGACGATCGTGGACTCCTCGGGCGCCAGGGCGGCGAGCGCCGCCGCGACGGGGCCGCCGAGCTCGGCGATCGGCCGGCCGGCCAGGTCTCCGGCCGGGGTTCCGAGGAGGGCGGCGGCCGCGGGGTTCGCCTCGGCCACGCGGCCGTCCAGATCGGCGATGACGATGCCGCCGGGGGACGCCTCCACGATCCGGTCCAGCAGCTCGTTCTTCTCGCGCACGAGGAGGCGCTCGTTGCGCAGCTCGTCGATCATCCGGTTGTACACGGCCACCAGGCGGTCGAGCTCGGGCTGGCCCACCGGTTGGAAACGGGTCGTGAAGTCGCGCTCCGCGATCAGCTCCGAGCCGGTGCCGATGAGGTCGAGCGGCAGCAGCACGGCGCGGGTGAAGAGGATCGACAGCACGAAGGAGGAGGCGAGGAGGATCTCGACGATGAACAGCCAGCGGGGGTCCTCCCACAACACGCGCGCCGCGACGGTGGCGAACGCGGCGTGGAGCAGCACCACGAAGATCGCGACCCGGAGGCGGAGCGTCGGTGTCCGCCAACGCGCGCGGCGTCCGCCGCCCCCGCCGCTCACGAGTCGCTGGCCCGGGGGTCGACGCCGTACTTCTCGCAGCGGCGATAGAGGGCCGCCCGGGAGAGCCCGAGCGCGCGGGCCGCGCCGGCGACGTTGCCGGCCGCGGCGGCGAGCGCCCGCACCACCATGGCCCGCTCCATCTCCTCCAGGGTCATGGTGCCGGCCGGCGGCAGGGAGGGGCGCTCCGAGACGCCGGAGGAGAGCTCCTCGAGCTCGATCAGCTCGTCGCGGCCGATGCGCCCGGCCTCGGCGTCGCGACCGACGAGCACCGCCCGCTCGATGCCCTGGCGGAGCTGGCGGACGTTGCCCGGCCAGTGGCGCTCGCGAAGCCAGGCCAGGGCGGCCTCGCTGAGGGTGACCGGCTCGCGACCGTAGGCCTCCGCGACGCGCGCCGCGAAGTGGCGCGCCAGGAGCGGGATGTCGCTCGGCCGGTCGCGCAGGGGCGGCAGCTCGAGGGTGATCAGGTTGACGCGGTACAGGAGGTCCTCGCGGAAGCCGCCCGCCGCCGTCATGCGCCCGAGGTCGCGGTTGGTGGCCGAGACCACGCGGACGTCGACCCGCCGCGTGACGCTGGAGCCCAGGACCTCGTAGGTCCGGTCCTGGAGCACCCGTAGGAGCTTCACCTGGGAGGCCGGGTCCACCTCGCCGATCTCGTCGAGGAAGATGGTGCCGCCGTCCGCCCGGGCGAAGCGGCCCTCGCGGTCGCGGCGCGCGTCGGTGAAGGCGCCGCGCACGTGGCCGAACATCTCGCTCTCGAACAGCGTCGACGAGATCCCGCCCAGGTTGACCTTGACGAACGGGCCCTCGCGGCGTCGGCTGTTGCGGTGGATGGCCTCGGCGAGGAGCTCCTTGCCCGTGCCGCTCTCGCCGGTCACCAGGACCGAGGCGTCGGTGGCCGCCACCCGCCCGGCCATCTCCAGCACCTTCAGCAGCCGCGGGTGGCGGCCGACGAGGCCCGCGAAGTCCCAGCGCTCGTCCAGCTCCTCGCGACCGGGGACCGGGGGCTCGGAGCTCCCGGTGGCGAGCGCGAGGGTCGTCTCGAGAGAGGCCAGGAGCCGCTCGTTGGACCACGGCTTCGTAATGAAGTCCGCGGCGCCCGCCTTCATGCCCTCGACCGCCAGCTGGATCGAGCCCCAGGCGGTCATGAGGATCACCGGCAGCGCGGGTTGCAGGGTGCGGATCGAGCGCAGCAGCTCGAGACCCTCCTCCCCGGACGAGGCCGAGGAGAAGTTCATGTCCTGGAGCACGAGTCCGACGGACCGCCGCTCGAGGGATTCGAGCGCCTCGCGCGGCGACTCCGCCTCGAGCGTGGCGAAGCCCCGGGCCTGGAGCAGCACCGCGAGCGCGGCGGTGACCGACGGGTCGTCGTCGACGATCAGGATCGGGACCTTCATCACATCCTCGGCGAGATTGTACGCGGCCCAGCCGATTCCGGGTGGCGGGTCCCCGCTCCCGGGCTCACTCCCAGCGCAGGGCCTCGGCCGGCTCGACCCGGGTCGCGAGCCAGCTCGGGTAGAGGGCGGCGAGGGAGGTGAGGAGCGCCGTGACCGCCGTCGCGAGGACCAGCGCCGGGATCAGGACGGCCGGTCGGAGCTGAGGGAACCAGCCGGTGAACGGGAGCTGGAGGACCAGCAGCCCCCCCAGCGTGGTGGCCGCGAGGGTGAGGAGCAGGGTCTCGGCCAGGATCTGGCGCCGGATCCGGGCTAGGGTCGCGCCCTTCGCGCGCCGCAGCCCCAGCTCCCGGATGCGTTGCGTCACGGCCTGCCACAGGACCCCGGTGAGGCCCAGCGCCACCATGAGGAGCAGGAAGGCGGCGATCAGGGCCGGCACGAGGAGGGGGGTGAGACGCTGGAGGTACTCCGTCCGGGCGGCCTCGAGGGGCTGCAGGCGGAAGGAGAACTCCGGCGCCATGGAGAGGAGGCGATCGTTGACGGTCTGTTCGATGGTCGCGGGCGTCCCCGGCCGCATCTTCAGCAGCAGCGCGGAGAGGTAGTCGTCGTTGCTGAGCTCGCCCTCCAGCCGAGGGCGGAGGATCGCGCTCGGCTCCGGCTTCTGGAGCTCGCCCTTGGGGCGGAACTCCTCGACCACCCCCACGATCACCCGCTCCCTCCGCACGAGCTCCTCGCCGCCCCCGGGCAGCGGGTTGCGGTCCTCGTCGACGATCACCTGGCCCAGGCCGTCTCCGTCATCGACCAGCGCGTCGACGAAGGCCTCGTTGACCACCATCGGGGTGCGCCCACTGCCGTCGTCCTCGGGCCCGAACCAGCGGCCCCGGAGGAGCTCCATGCCGAGAACCCGATCCAGCGTGTCGCTGCCGTTGAACAGCCGCACGTCGGAGCTTCGCTCTCCGACGGACCAGGTGGTCGTCCAGCCGGCCTGCCGGTAGGGCGCCCAGATGGTGGCGGCGGCGTCGACGACCGGCTCCATCGACCGCAGCTCGGGCAGGAAGCGAGCGACGGCGGGGTTGAGGGCCGATGGCTCGGCCATGTCGGTGCCCGCCTCGATCTCGACCGCCCAGACGTCGGTGGGGTCGAAGCCGAGGGGCCGTCGGTAGTAGTCCCAGTAGTGGGCGGCTGCCGCGAGGACGGCGAAGAGAACCAGGAAGGCGACCAGCACCTCCAGGCCGACCAGGGCGTTGGCGCTCCTGCGGTTCCACAGGAGCTTCAGCAGGTGTCGGGTCACAGGGACCTCCCTCGGAGGATGTCGGCCGGGTCGAGGCGGGCCATGCGCCAGGCGGGGTAGAGGCCCGAGAGCAGGGCGAAGAGGACCATGAAGCAGACCCCCCAGGCGAAGACCCGGAGGTTGACCTGCAGGTCGGCATAGCGGATCCAGCCGGTGGCGGCGACGGCCTCCACGGCGAACACCGAGAGCAGGAGCCCCAGGGCGCCGCCGACGAGAGTGAGGACCAGGTTCTCCAGGAGGAACTGGCCCAGCAGATCGTGACAGGAGGCTCCGAACGCCTTGCGCACGCCGATCTCCGGGGCCCGCTCCAGGATGCGGCTGGTGTTGACGTTGATCAGGTTGACGCTCGGCAGCAGGAGGAAGAGGAGGAGGGCGCCGACGAGGAGCGCCTGGAGCTCCCGGGTCGCCGGTCGACCGTCGTCGTCCGAGCCGACGATCTCCCGCGAGGCGATCTCGAAGGGCTCGAGCGCGTACGCGAGCATCCGGTCGAAGCGCTCCGGCTGCGGGACGTCCGCTGCCGCGAGCCGGGCGGCCAGCTCCGCGCGCAACGGGCCGAACGCCTCCCGCGACTCGGCCAGGAGCATCGCGTGGAGGTCGCCGTGGAACTCCTCCATCCACTGGCTGGTCTTGGTCGCCGTCAGCGGCACCCAGAGATCGGCGTAGGGCTCCGTGCGCAGTTGGGACACGTCCGCGACGACGCCGACGACCCGGAACGCCTGGCCCTCCACGAGGACCTCCCGGTCCAGGGCGGTGCCGTCCGGGAAGAGGCGGTCGCGGGTGGTCTCGTTGATGACCGCGACCGGCGCTCCACCGTCGACGTCCGCCTCCGCGAGCGGCCCGCCCTCCAGGAAGTCGAAGGCCAGGATCCGCCAGTAGGCGGCGTCGGTGCGCTTGAGCTGCAGGCCGCTCTTCTCTCCGGTCTGGTAGGCGAAGACCCGTCTCGGCTCGGAGTAGACGGACATCTCCTCCACCCCGGGCAGGTCGCGGACGTAGCGCTCGAGGAACACCCAGCCCGGGCTGCCGCTGCGTTGGGAGCGCTCGCCCTCGAGGATCAGGTAGTCGAGGAACAGCGTCCGCTCCCGGTGCACCTCCGGCGCCAGCGGTCCGAAGGCGTGGTCCAGCACGGCCGTCGCCGTCACCAGCACCGCCAGCGTGAAGCTGATGCCGAACAGGCTGACGAAGGTGAAGAAGGGCCGCCGGGCCAGGACCTTGAGCGCGAGCTTGAGGTAGTTGGTCAGCATGATGCAGGGCTCCTTCGGCCTCCCGGCCTCAGGATGGCGTGAATCGCGGGGACGCGATTCACGCCACCTGCCTCCCGTCGAACAGCCTGACGGTCCTTTGCGTCCTGCCCGCCAGTCGCTCGTCGTGGGTGACCATGACCACCGCGGTGCCGTGCTCCTGGTTCAGCTCCTCGAGGAGGTCCATGATCTCGTCGCCCATGTGGCTGTCCAGGTTGCCGGTGGGCTCGTCGGCGAGCAGGAGGTCGGGTCGGCCGACGATCGCCCGGGCGACGGCGACGCGCTGTTGCTGCCCGCCGGAGAGTTGGCTGGGGAAGTGGTGGGCGCGCGAGCCCAGCCCCACGCGTTCGATGGCCGCGAGGGCCGTCCTGCGGCGCTCACCGGCCGACGACGAGCGGTAGAGGAGCGGGATCTCCACGTTGTCCACGACCTGGAGGTCGGGGATGAGATGGAAGCTCTGGAAGATGAAGCCGATGCGTTGGTTGCGCAGGCGGGCCAGGCGCTTGTCCTCCCAGCTCGCGACAGCCTCCCCGTCGAGGCGGACGGTTCCCTCGCTGGGTCGGTCCAGCAGCCCCATGAGGTTGAGCAGAGTGCTCTTGCCGCAGCCCGAGGGGCCCATGATCGAGAGGAAGGCGCCCTTCTCGACGTCGAGGTCGATGTCGGTGAGGGCGACCGTCTCGATGCGGTCGGTGCGGTAGGTCTTCTGGACATGTTCGAGTCGGATCATCGATTCACTCCTGCGCGCTTCGGTCGCGCCCCGGGATCGTGGGTTCGTCATCGCAGCTTCAGCCTTTCCTGGTCCATCCGTTCCCGCAGGTCGGAGACGACCACGACCTCGCCCTCGTCCAGCCCGCGTACCACCTCGATGTGTCGGTCGCCGGAGGCTCCGAGCTCCACCCTGCGCCTCCGCAGCTCGTCTCCCACGACCACGAAGACGTTCTGAGGTCCAGAGCCGTTGGCGAAGGGCCCGCGGTCGACGGTCAGGACGCCGTCGAGTCGGCGGGTGATCACCAGGACCTCGACGCGGCGGTTGACCCGCAGCGCGGGGTCGTCGGCCCGTTCGAGGCTCACCCGGAAACGCACGCCGCCGGACTCGACCTCGGGGAGCACGCGCTCGATGGCGCCGTCGAGCGTGACGTCGCCGACCTTCACCCGGACCGCCTGGCCCGGATGGAGGCGGGCGGCGTGGAGGTCGGAGGTCGAGGCCTCGACCCGGAAGCGCTGCAGGTCGGCGATGCGGGCGAGTCGATCCCCGGGCCGCACGAGCACGCCCTCCTCCTCGGTGACCCAGGTGAGGACACCGGCTCGGGGTGAGCGCACCTCGCTGCTGGCCAGGCCTTCCGCCGCCGCCTCCCGCTCGCTGGCCAGGCGCTGGAGCTCGGCATCGAGGCTCCGGACCTGCTCGGCAAAGCTGCGTCGCGAGGCCTCCAGGCCCCGGGCGAGGGCCTCGAGCTCCAGCCGGGCCCGCTCGACCGCGGTCCGGCTCGCCCTCAGGGCCGCTTCGGAGATCAGGCCCTCGTCGAACAGCTGCCGCTGCTGTTCGGCGAGGTAGATCAGCTCCTCGAGCTCCAGCTCCTGGATTCGGCGGCGCGTCTCGCGGTCGGTCACGGCCTCCTCGGCCTGGGCCTCGAGCTCGCGACGGCGCGCCCGGGCCTCCTCCTCGCGCGCCTCGATCTGGTCGAGGACGCGGCGGGCGGCCTCGGGATCGAGGGAGAGGATCAGGTCGCCCTCCTCGAGCAGCGCGCCCGGGGTTCGGTGGACGGCGAGGACCCGCGCCTCCAGCCGGCTGGCGAGAACCTGCTCGGAGGCGGGTTGGACCGTACCGGTGGCGCCGACCACCACCTCGAGATCGCCGCGCTCGACGACGGCGGTCCGCAGCCGGTCCGAGTCCACCCCGGGCCTGAGCCAGCGGCCGAGACCGAAGAGGCCGAGCCCGACGATCGCCAGGGCGAGCAGGGGACGGGCCCAGCGTCGCAGGCGGTCGCGCCGGATCTGGGCGGCAGGGAGCTCACGGTCCATCACGCGGACTCAGAGGAGCAAGGCCGGTGCCAGGTCGGCGAGCCCGATTCAGCGGGCTTCTGTCCCGATTCGCCGGAAGCGCACCGTTCGTCCCCGGACGGGCGGTGTCCGGAAACGGACACCCGGGGCGGGAGCGGGCCCCCGCCGTCAGAAGGACCAGAACACCGGGATCAGCGCCGAGGAGAGCAGCCAGAAGCCGATGTTGAGCGGAGCGCCGAAGCGGGTGTAGTCCAGGAAGCGATAGTTGCCCGGGCCGTAGACCATGAGGTTCGTCTGGTAGCCCATGGGGGTCATGAACTCCGCTGAGGCGGCGAAGCAGACCGCCACCAGGAAGGGCCTCGGATCCACCCCCAGCGCCTCGCCCAGGCTGAAGGCCAGGGGCGCCACGATGATCGCCGCGGCGTTGTTCGACACCAGCTGGGTGAGCAGCGAAGTGATGAAGTAGACGAGGGAGAGCACCGCGAACGGCGCGACGTTCTCGGGGAACGCCTGCCCGACCCGGAGCAGTCCCCGGGCCAGGAAGTCGGCCGTTCCGGTCGCGATGATGACGTGCCCGACCGGGATGAAGGCGGCGATCATGAAGATCACCGGCCACTCGACGGCGCGATAGGCCTCCTGGGGTCGCAGGACGCCGGCGATCAGGAGCACGATCGCTCCCAGCATGGCGCTGGCGGCGATGTCCATCAGCCCGGTGGCGGCACCGACGATGACCGCCGGCAGCACCAGCAGCACCAGCCACCACCACCGTCGTCGTCGGAGCTGGATGTCGATCTCCGAGAGGACCACCAGGTTCTCCGAGCGCCGGAGCTCGTCCAGGCGGTCGCGCTGGATCAGGAGCAGGAGCGAGTCCGCCGACTGCAGCGGGATGTCGGCCACCTTCTCGCGCAGCGTCGCTCCCAGGCGTCGGATCGCCAGGACGAAGCCGCCGTAGTGCTGGCGGAAGTCCGTCAGGCGCAGCGTCTGTCCCACGAGGCCGCTGACGGGGGCGACGATGGCCTCGACCATGACGCGGCCCTCCTGGGCGACCTCCTCGTCCTGGAGGTCCTTGTCGGAGAGCAGGGAGACGCCGAGGTCCTTGCGCATGCGGACGAGATTCTCGATCGATCCCTCGACGATCAGGACATCGCCCTCGACGATCTTGCGCCGGCGGATCTGGGTCGTGTACCGCTCCTTGCCCCGCAGGATCGCCAGCACCATGGTGTCGTAGTGCTCCGCGATTCGTGCCTCGGTCGGGTTCTGTCCCGCCAGCTCCGACCCCTCGAGGACCTTCACCTCGGTGAGGTAGCCGTCGAGCTTGTACTTCTCGGTGAGGGCCCCGCTCCCCAGGGTTCCCGGCAGGAGCTTGCGGGCGAAGAGAAGGACGTAGGCGAGCCCCAGGACGAGCATGGCCGCGCCGAGCGGCGTGAACTCGAACATCCCGAACGCCGGGGCCCCCATCTCCTCGGTCACCGCGCTCACCAGGAGGTTGGTCGAGGTTCCGATCAGGGTGAGGGTGCCGCCGAAGATCGAAGCGTAGGAGAGGGGGATCAGCACCTTGGACGGGCTGACGTCGATGCGGCGGCACAGGTCCATCGTCAGCGGGATGAAGATCGCCACCACCGCCGTGTTGTTCAGGAAGCCCGACAGGACCCCCACCGCGCACAGCAGGATCATGACGGCGAGCCAGGGTGAGTGCTTGCCGATCCGGGTCATCCGATCGGCGGCGACCTCGAGGACGCCGGTCTTGGTCAGGGCGTGACTCAGGACGAAGAGGGCACCGATGGCGATGACCGCCTTGTTGCTGAAGCCGGCGACCGCGTCCTCGACGGTGAGCAGGCCGCTGGCCAGCAGGGCTCCCACGAGGCCGAGGGCGGTGACCTCGATGGGCAGCCACTCCTTGACGAAGCACGCCAGGGCCACGAGCAGGAGGAACAGGACGAAGGCGATCGACCAGGTCATCGTACCGGGAGAATACTGGAGTCGCGTTCCGCGGTCCGGGTGTCGCTCCTCCGTGTCGTCCCGGTCGTAGCGCGGAGCGCAGAGCTCCCGGCTGCCTCCGGGGACCCGAGCTATCATCGCTCGATGCCCAGGGCCGCCGGTCTACTCATCCACCCCACCGCCCTCGCATCCGAGCTGCCCGTGGGAGACCTCGGGCCGGCAGCGGACCGTTTCCTGGAGTGGGCCGCCGAGGCGGGCCAGACCGTCTGGCAGGTCCTGCCCCTGGCGGTCACCGGCTACGGAGAGTCGCCCTACGGCGGGCTCTCGACCTTCGCCGGCAACCCTCTCCTGCTCTCCCCGGAGCGGCTGGTGGAGGACGGCCTCCTCGCGAGCTCCGATCTCGCCGACACTCCCGCGGGCCCGCACGGCGCCGTCGACTTCGACGGGGCTCGGAGGTGGAAGGGCGAGCTCCTGGGAAGGTCCTGGCGCCGGTTCGGTGAGGGCGCCTCCCGCGGCCTCCGGGAGGAGGCGCGGGCCTTCGAGGCGGCACCGGAGCAGGAGGCCTGGCTCGACGACTGGAGCCTGTTCTCGGCCGTCAAGCAGGCCCTCGGAGGCGGTGCCTGGTGGACGTGGCCCGAGGCCCTCCGCAGACGGGATCCGGAGGCGCTGGCCGTGGTCCGCCGCGAGCTGGCCGACGCCGTGGCCTACCATCGCTTCGTCCAGTTCCTGTTCGATCGCCAGTGGCGCGCGGTCCGCGGCCGGGCGGCCCAGCTCGGCGTGTCGATCCTCGGCGACCTGCCGTTCTACGTCGCGCCCGACAGCGCGGACGTCTGGTCCCGACCCGAGCTGTTCGATCTCGACGAGGCGGGCCGGCCGGCGGCGGTCGCGGGCGTTCCGCCCGACTACTTCTCCGAGACCGGCCAGCTGTGGGGCAACCCGGTCTACCGGTGGCAGGCTCACCAGGCCGAGGGCTTCCGTTGGTGGAGCGAGCGGATCGCGGCCACCCTAAGGCTGGCCGACCACGTGCGGCTGGACCACTTCCGGGCCCTGGCCGCCTTCTGGCGAGTGCCGGCGGATCACGAGACCGCCGAGCAGGGGGAGTGGGTCCCTTCGCCGGGCCGCGAGCTGCTGACCGTGGTGCGGGAGAAGCTCGGAGGGCTGCCGCTGATCGCCGAGGATCTCGGCGTCATCACGCCGGACGTCGAGGCCCTGCGCGACGACTTCGAGCTGCCCGGCACCCGGGTGCTCCAGTTCGCCTTCGGCGGGGACGACAACGACCACCTGCCGCACCGGCACGTGAGGCGGGCGGTGGTCTACACGGGCACCCACGACAACGACACGACGGCCGGCTGGATTCGGGGTCTCCCCGAGTCCGAGCGCCGTCGCGCCCTGACCTACGTGGGGGCGCGGCCGGAGACGATGGCCCGCGAGCTCGTGCGATGCGCCTTCACCTCCGTCGCGGAGACGGCGGTCGTGCCGTTGCAGGACGTGCTGGGTCTCGGCTCCGAGGCGCGCTTCAACACCCCGGGCCGGGGCGAAGGGAACTGGAGCTGGCGCTTGCCGGTCGGGGCGCTGGCCAGCGAGCTGGCTGGATGGCTCCGCGAGCTGAGCGAGGTGTCCGGCCGTCTGCCCGCGGCGATCGAGGCCGAGACCGAGGCGACGGAAGAGACGGAGGAGACGAGATGAGCGGCGTGGGCGATCGGGTCCTGACGAAGCTGCAAGCCGAGAAGGCGTCCGGCGCGACGCTGGAGAGCCTCCTCGAGACCGCCGTCGAGGAGCTCCACGGGGCCTGGACCGGACGCTTCTCGTGGACGGGTGTCTACGAGTTGCGCGAGGACGGGCGCCTGCACCTCGGACCTTTCCGGGGTCCGGCCACCGATCACACGGTGATCGACGTCGGCCAGGGCGTCTGCGGCAGCGCCGTGGCCGAGGAGCGCAACCGCAACGTCCCCGACGTCCGGGCCGAGGCGAACTACCTCGCCTGCTCCCTGACGGTCCGCTCCGAGCTGGTCGTCCTGATCCGCGATGCGGCCGGCCGCATCCGTGCCCAGATCGACATCGACAGCGAGCAGGTCGACGCCTTCGACGACGCGATCGAGGCGGACGTGCAACTCGTCGCCGACTGGCTCGGCCGTCGATACCGGTCCCGGTACAGCTAGCCTGACCTTCTCACCAACTATCTACTACGAGACCGTATGTACCTGAATCTGCGGCGTTACGCTCTGCTCGGGCTCCTCGACGTACAGACAGTACGACTGCGTCGCCCGGGGTCGCAAGCCTTGCATCTCCAGGCGCTTGCATCTCCA
>CAJQNK010000190.1 GCA_905479655.1 uncultured bacterium
AGGTTCTCGCAGTGCTGGCGAGAGGCCCGCTGGGCATCGAAGCTGTAGATGCCCGTGTTGCGCAGCGAGACCCCGCTCATCTCCTCGAGGGCCTCGCGGCGCACGGCCGCGCCCTCGTCGGCGGAGATCTCCTCGGGCAACTCGTGCATCCGGCGCTCCCCGTTCACCAGCGAACGGACGAGCTGACGCCGGCTCCGCTCCTTCTTCTCGATCGGGTCCGTCATCCAAGCCCCCCTCGGCGCTCGACGAGGCGAACCTGCCTCAGGGCAGGCACGTCCCGGGCGCCCAAACAGAACATCGCGATCTTCAGCTCCCGGATCGTCCGCGTGGCCCGGGCCGCCGCGGCCTCGGCCGAGACCTCGGCCGCCACCAGGAACGGCTGGGCGACGCCCACGAGGTCGGCTCCGAGCGTCAGCGCCTTCGCCACGTCGATCCCGGTACGGACGCCCCCGCTGCCGATCACCGTCACGCCGGGGATGGCGCTCACCTGGCGGATCGCTTTCGGCGTGGGCACGCCCCAGTCGGCGAACACCTCTCCGATCTCCGCGTCCCGGGCTCGCGCCGCCTCGATCCGCGCCCAGCTCGTGCCCCCGACCCCCGCGACGTCGAGGATCACCAGGCCCCGGGAGGCCAGCTTCTCGGCCACCTCTCGGGAGAGGCCGGAGCCGATCTCCTTGACGATCACGGGCTTGTCCAGGCCCTCGGCGATCTCGGACATCCTGTCCAGCAGACCCGAGAAGTCGCACTGCCCCTCGGGCTGGATCGCCTCCTGCAGCGGGTTCAGGTGAAAGACCAGTGCGTCCGCGTCGATCATCTCCACCGCGGCCCGGCACTCCGGGAGGCCGAAACCGTAGTTGAGCTGGACCGCCCCGAGGTTGGCCAGGATCGGGACGGAGGGCGCGAACCGGCGGATGCGGAAGCTCTCCGCCTGGCTCGGATCCTCCAGGGCCTTGCGCTGCGAGCCCACGCCGATGGCGATCCGGGCCTCCTCCGCGGCGAGCGCCAGATTGCGGTTGATCCGGGTGGCCTCCCCCGTGCCGCCGGTCATGCAGGAGATCAGGAGCGGCGCGGCGAGCGTCCGCCCGAGGAACTTCGTCTCGAGGTCGATCTCGGCGTAGTCGATCTCCGGCAGGGCGCAGTGCTCGAAGGTCCAGGCGTCGAAGGCGCTCGAGCGAACCTGCATTCTCTGGTCGAGCGCCAGCTCGATGTGCTCCGCCTTGCGGTCCCGCCCGACCGCCGTCCCCTCCGTTCCGGCCGCGGTCGTGCTCATCGGTCCCTCTCCCGGAGGTACTCGACCAGGCCGCGGAAGAGGGCCCGCTCCGGTGCGCTGATGGCCGCGCTCCCGAGGGCCTCCCGGGCCTCGGCGAGTCGCGTGTCGATCATCTCCGAGACGACCCGGCGGGCCCCGCTCTCCTCGAGCAGGCCGAGGACTCGGCGCATGCGCTCCGGCTCGAGGTCCCGCGCGCCGAGCGCGGTCCGGAGCTCCCGCCGACCGGCCTCGGACAGCCGCTGCAGGGCGTGGAAGATCAACAGCGTGTACTTGCCCTCCTCGAGATCCGAGCCCACGGGCTTGCCGGTCTTCTCCGGGCTGCCGAAGACCCCGAGAAGGTCGTCGCGGAGCTGGAAGGCCTCGCCGGTCGCCCGCCCGTAGCGCGCCAGGGCCGCCAGGGTCGCCGGTGGGGCGTCCGCCAGGCTGGCACCGAGCTGGATCGGCCGTTCGACGGAGTAGCGACCCGATTTCATCTGCAGGATCCGCAGCAGCTCCTCCTCGGTCGGCGCGCTGCGATCGGGCACGGTGAACTCGAGGTACTGGCCGACGATCACCTCGTGGGACATCTCCGAGAAGGTCCGGTGCAGCCGTTCGCTCCCGCCCGCCGCGAGGGTCGAGGCGTAGAGCTCGACCGCCCAGGAGTGGGCCAGGTCGCCCAGGAGCAGGGCCACGGACTGCCCGAAGTGGTCGGAGGCGCCGTGCCAGCCGCCCTCCTCGTGGCGTCGCCGGTACTCGGCGTGGGCGGCCGGCCCGCCCCGCCGGGTCTCGGCATGGTCCATGACGTCGTCGTGGATCAGGAGGTAGGTGTGGAGCAGCTCCACCGCCATCGACAGGGGCCGGACGGCGACCGGGGAGTCGCCGCCGCAGGCGCGGTAGGCCCAGTCGACCAACGCCGGCCGCAGCCGCTTGCCCCCCCGCAGAACGAACTCCTCCAACGTCGTCGCCAGGTCGCCGGCGCCCCGTGGCCCCTCCGCGGTCGTCACGCGCCGCTCCTCGAGCCAGGCCGCCAGATCCGCATCGAAGCCCGCGCGGAACTCGTCGAGGTGGGTGCGGAACGCGGCTCCCGCAGCATCGGCGGTGGAGCCAGCAGCCGCGGCGCCGGTGGCATCCGCGGGGCGAGGACGGAGTTCGGAGGCCATGGGTGGAGTCGGGTACGGGGGGATTCCGTGGACCCGTCCCTGTTGCACGGTCCTACGGATTATCGGCACATCTTAGCGGTTTTCCCCGTCGGCCCGAAACGGGTCCCGCCGGGAGGAGGACATGCCCCCCTCCCCCCTCACGACGCGGAAGGGAGCCAGCGCCCGATCGAAGCGGACGGCCGGAGGCGACCCCCAGCCCGGGTCGTCGGTCAGCAGGAAGCCATTGCTCGCCCGGTCGTGGAGCGCCCCGTGGGTCCAACGCAGGCGACCGGTGGCGAGACGCGCGGCGCGCTCGGTCCCCGTGGCTCCGAACATGGCGCCGGGTGCCGCGGAGCAGACGAGGGAGGCCGGGTTGCCGACCAGGTCGAACGCCCGCTGCAGCCGATGCGGCGCGTCGGGAAAACGCTGGTCCCAGGTGGCGTCGAACCAAGCCCGGTCGGGGAAGAGGCCGTCGGCCGCCGAACCGTGGTCCCGCGCCAACCGCGCGGCGACCGGACGGTAGCCCAGGGGGTCGCCGGACAGAGGACGGTAGCTCCAGAGGGGACCGTCCTCGCCCGCCACCCGGGCCAGGCGCGCCCGGCCTCCCCGGCCGGCAACGACGAGCTCCCCCTCCTCCCCGCCACGCCGGACGCACAGCTCGACGCCGTCCACGCCCGTCACGTCCCGCAGCAGCTCTTCCTCCTGTCCTGGCTGTACGTAGAGCTCGAAGCTCGAGACCAGTCCGAAGGGCGTCAGGGCCACGTCGCGGGGCTCCTCGAGCCTCTTGCGCACGCGCCAGCCCCGCACCTCGAGACGCCGTCGCAACGGCCGCCAGAGGTTGACCAGCGGCGCGCCTCCGGCGATGCCGTGGTCCGACAGCAGGACCGTGCGGAAGGGGCGGTCCGGCTGGCGGCGCGCGGCCCGCTCCAACAGCCTCTCCAGGGTCAGGAAGACCGGCACCAGGGACTCCGGGCCCTTCAGGTGAGCCGCGGTGTCGGTGTCGCCGATGTAGATCATGTAGGTGTCGCCGGGGAACTCCGCGAAGGCGTCGAGCGCCCTCTCCAGGCCGCGCTGGGCGGCCTTCACGGGCCGGAGCGAGGCGAAGGCGCTCGACACCGGCCCCCGCTTGCGCCAGTCGAAGAAGGTGCGCCACGGGAAGTCGATCCGGAAGTAGCTGAACGGACCGCCGCCCCGGACCCGAGCCTCCCGCCAATCGAAGAAGCGGGCCTCGTAACCCGGGGACC
>CAJQNK010000191.1 GCA_905479655.1 uncultured bacterium
GGCGACCGCAGCGGCCGTATCCGGACCTACAACTTCCCGCAGAACCGGGTGACCGATCATCGCATCGGTCTCACGATCCACCGGCTGCCGGCCGTCCTCGAGGGGGACCTCGACGACCTGATCGACCCGCTCGCGAGCCACTTCCAGGCCGAGGAGATGCAGCGGTCCGCGGCCGCGGCCGGATGACCGGACGCGTCCTGGCACGCCGTTCGCAAGGCATATAGACGACGTCCGAACCCCGGAGGACCGGGGCCGACCCTACGGACGACTGGAGGTTTGCCATGCAGCGCGCGATCCACCGCGTTTCTTTCGGATTCCTGGCCCTGGTGCTCCTGTTGGCCGCCGCCTGCGGCGGCCAGGGAGACGCCGACCCGATGGCCGCAGCCGACTATTCCGCCGATTCCACCACGTCCTCGTCGACCGTCGAAGAGGACGCTGCCGGGCAGTCGACCCCGGAGACGGCCGAAGCGGCCGACGACGAGACCGCCACTCTGGCGGAGCAGGAGGCCGAGCTCGACCGCCGGGCTCGCGAGCTGGCCGTCGCCGAGCGACGTGCCGATCTCGATCGACGAGAGAAGGCGCTCGAGAAGCCCGCGACGACCCGGACGCAGAAGTACGAGCCCCAGCCCCAGCCGGAACCCCAGCCCCAACCGGAGCCCGAGTCCGAGCCGGAGCCCGAGGTCGCGTGGGCGCCCGAGCCCTACGTCGAGCCGGCGCCGGAGCCCCGACGGGTCCCGGTGACGGTGCCGGCGGGCACGCGCCTGGAGGTCGAGGTCCTGGGCGGGCTCTCGAGTGACACCAGCCAGCCCGGCGACAGCGTCGACGGGCGCCTCGCGGTGCCCGTGACCGTGGACGGGCGGGTCGTGATCCCCGCCGGCACCCGCCTGACGGGCACCGTCACGGAGGTCGTGCCCGGCAGGAAGATCGGGGGCAAGTCTCTTCTGGGCTTCACCTTCGATCGACTCCTCCTGGACGGCGGCGAGCGCGTCACGTTGGACGCCGGCTTCGTGGAGGAGGGGAAGGGCCAGGCCAAGAAGGACGCGACCACCATCGGAGGGGCCGCGGCGGGTGGTGCGATCCTGGGCCGCATCCTGAAGCGGGACGACAAGACGAAGGGCACCACGGTGGGCGCGATCCTCGGCGCCGCCGTGGGCACGGCCATCGCCGCGAACAACGAGGGCGACGCCGTCGTCGTGGCGCCTGGGACCGTGATCCTGATCGAGCTGCAGCAGTGGATTCGCGTGACCGTCCTGGAGTAGGTCGGCCAGCCGGTCCCGGCCTCGCGACCGTGGGCGAGCTCCTCGACCGGGGCGGGCGCAGACTCCTCGCCTCGGCCGCGGGCCCGCCCGCCCGCGAGGCCTATCTGCTGCTCGGGCATCTCCTGCGCTGCGACGAGGCCCACCTCCGGGCCCGGGAGGAGGTCCCGGTGGACCCGGAGACGTCGGCGACTTTCGACGCCCTGGTGGATCGCCGGGGCCGGGGAGAGCCGGTCGCCTACCTCCTGGGTCGACGCGAGTTCTACGGTCGCGAGTTCCAGGTCGACCCCCGCGTCCTGATCCCGCGACCCGAGAGCGAGCACCTGGTGGAGGCGGCCCTCGAGCTGCCGCTCCCCCCGCGGCCCCGCTTCCTCGACGTGGGCACCGGCTCGGGCTGCCTGGCCGTGACCCTCGCCCTCGAGCTGGCAGGCTCGACCGGCGTGGCGACGGACCGTCACCCCGGCGCCCTGGCGGTGGCGAGGGCCAACGCCCACGCTCTCGGCGCCCACCGGCTGGTCCTCGCAGCCGGCGATCTCGCCGGCTCCCTGCGCCTGCCGATCTTCGACCTCGTGGTGGCCAACCTGCCCTACGTCGCCCCCGACGCTCCCGATCTCGAGGCCGACGTCCGGGCCTTCGAGCCGGCGGCGGCCCTGTTCGCGGAAGAGGGCGGGCTGGCCCTCGTGCGCGGCCTCCTGGCGCAGCTGCGCGCCCTCAGGCCCGGTACGCCGGTGGTGCTCGAGATCGGCTACGACCAGGCGGACGCGGTGCGTTCCGATGCGTCCCGCGCGGGCTTCGAGGTCGTGGAGATCCGACGCGACTACGCCGGTCATTCCAGGATTGTCATACTCGAGAGGATGGGAGCGTCGAGTGGATAGGTTTCGTATCGAGGGGCCCTGCCGGCTCCGGGGGAGCGTGACGGCCGCGGGCGCCAAGAACGCCGCCCTGCCCGCGCTCGCCGCCTGCCTGCTCACCGAAGCGCCGGTCGAGCTGACGAGAGTCCCCCGGGTGCGGGACATCGAGACCATGCGCCAGCTCCTGCACCATCTCGGCGTGGTCAGCGAGTCGACCGACGAGGGCGTGCGGCTCCAGTGCACGGGCCTCCCGACCACGGACGACGCGCCCTACCAGCTGGTCAAGAAGATGCGCGCGAGCGCCCTGGTTCTCGGGCCCCTGGTGGCGCGCCTCGGCCATGCCCGCGTCTCGTTGCCCGGCGGCTGCGCCATCGGTGTGCGCCCCATCGACCAGCACCTGGCGGGACTCGAGGCGCTAGGCGCCGAGGTGGCCCTGGAACACGGCTATGTCACCGCCACGGCTCGGCGCCTCGTCGGCACGACCTTCCGCTTCTCGAACCCGACCGTCGGGGGCACCGAGAACCTGATGATGGCCGCCTGCCTCGCCCACGGCACGACCGTCCTGGAGAACTGCGCGCGGGAGCCCGAGATCGTGGACCTCGCCCGCCTCCTGACCGAGATGGGGGCGCAGCTGCGGGGCGCGGGGTCGGAGCGGATCGAGATCCAGGGTGTGGACACGCTGGGATCGGCCCGTCACCCGATCGTCGGCGACCGTATCGAGGCCGGCACCTACCTCATCGGCGCGGCGATCACGCTGGGCGACGTGACCGTACGACACGCCAAGGCCGCCGATCTGGCACCACTCCTGGAGAAGCTGGCCGACTGCGGCTGCCACGTCGAGACCGATGCCGACGGCCTCCGGGTCCGGGCCGAGCAGTCGCTCGTCCCCTGCGACGTTGCCACGGCTCCTCACCCCGGCTTCCCCACCGACCTCCAGGCTCAGCTCATGGCGCTCATGACCCAGGCCGTCGGGACCGCCTCCATCGAGGAGACGGTGTTCGAGAACCGCTTCCAGCACGTGCCCGAGCTCCACCGCATGGGCGCCGACATCCGGGTGAACGGGAGTCACGCGACGATCCACGGCCCCTCCCGCCTGTCCGGGGCGAACGTGATGGCCACCGATCTTCGCGCGTCGGCGAGCCTCGTGCTCGCGGCCCTGGCCGCCGAGGGTACCACCGTCGTGGACCGGATCTACCACCTCGATCGCGGCTACGAGTCGATGGAACTGAAATTGCAGTCTCTCGGGGCGCGGGTGGAGCGCATTCGCTCCTCCCCGGCCGCCTGAAGCGGCCGTTGGCTCCCCGAGGTCGAAACTTGCCCCGTCGCCCGCTCCATCTGAGGAAGAGGTTTCTCGCGCCGTCGCTGGCCCTGGGCCTGCTCGTCTCCGCCGTGTCGCTCGAGGCGCAGGAGTCCGACGCAGGCGTCGCCACCATCGACCCGCGTCTACCCCTGGTCTCCCTGCTGTTCGAGGGCCGCGATCGCGAGGCCCTGCAGGCGGCGCGACGACTTCTGGAGAGCGAGCCGCAGGCCGCGAGCTGGGGCCTCGAGTACCTGCGGGGGCACCTCCTGGAGGAGATGGAGCGGCACGAGGAGGCGTCGCAGGCCTTCGCCGCCGCACTGAACCGGGCGCCCCGCCTGGCGGATCGCGCGCGACTTCATCTGGCCCGGAGCCAGGAGCGCCTGGGGCACCCGGAGGTGGCGGCGGGACTCCTCGCGACCCTCCTTGCGAGCGAGGTCGCGGAGGAGCTCGAGCGACCGGCCAGCGAGCTCCTGCTCTCGGCCCTGAAACGGGGCGGGGACTGTCGCCTCCTGGGCAAGGCGGTCGACTGGCCCCTCGCGGAGACGGCGCGGCGCCTGATCTCCTTCGCCCGCGCCGAGTGCGCTCTCCGCGTCGGCGACCCCGTGCGGGCCAGAGAGCTCCTGGGCGACCTGCTGTCGGAGTCCATCGAGGACGCGGCCGCCCGGCTGGCGGCCGACCGGCTGGCCGGACTGGGCCCCCTGTCGCGCGAGTCCGCGCTGCGCGTCGGCTTGACGTTCCACGAACACCGGGAGTTCGAACGGGCCACCCGCCACCTCTCGACGGCCTTCGACGGAGACGACGGGCACAGCCGGCTGCGCAACGAGGAGTACGACGCGCACTACGCGCTGGGCCGGTCTCTCTTCTGGCGCGGGTTCTGGGAGGAGGCGGCGGATGTCTTCGCCAACCTGGCTGGGCGGTCCTCCGGAGCCGACGTAGCCGCCCGCGCCCGCTACCAGCAGGGCCGCTCGCTGGAGCTCGCCGGCGACTGGAACGGCGCCGCCCGCGCCTTCGGTCTCGCCTGGGAGGCCGAGCCTACGGGCAGCTTCTCCGGCGCGGCTCTGCTCTCGACCCTCCGCCTGCGCTGGCGCAGCGGCAAGGAGGAGGAGGCTCTGCCGCTGTACGAGCAGTTGGGGCACGACCGTCGTTGGCGGGACAACCAGCGCCGCGCCGCCCTCTTCCTCGCCTCCTCGGACCTGGTCCGGGGACGGTCGGATCGGGCCGCGGGGTGGCTGGCCACCGCGGCGAGCGGCACCAGCGAGTCGAACGTCGAGGCCGCCTACTGGCTCGGCCGGCTCGCCGAGCTCCAGGGGCTTCGGACGACCGCGGTCGCACGCTACCTGGAGGCCGTCGAAGACGACCCGTACCACCCCATCGCCCAGGCGGCCGCGATCCGGCTCCTCCGGCCCGAGCTCGCGGCTGCAGCGCGCCTCGAGGCCCGCCGACGGGCCGAGAGAGGACGACCGGACGAGCTGTACAGGGCCTGGCTCCTGACCCGGGGTACGGCGGAGAGCCCGGAGTACTCCCGCCGGCTTCTCTCGGAGCTCGCCGCGCAACCGCGCGTCAGACCCTACCTTGCGATCGCGGCCGTGCCCCCCGAGAAGTGGTCGTTGTGGCGCGAGGGAGCCGCCCAGGGAGACGAGGAGCTGCTCCTGCGAATCGGACTGTGGGGCGAGGCGGAGGAGGCCGTGCGTCGCCACTTCCCTCTCGACGAGCCGAACCTCGCCCTCACGGGCAGCCGCCTTCTCGGCCTCGGCGGTCTCCCCCACCGGTCGCTCTACGTCGCCGAGGTCCTGCGCGACCGGGTGCCGGCCGATCTCCCGCCACCCTTCCTTCCCGTGGGGCTCCGTCTGCTGCTCTACCCTCTGCCGTGGGCCGATCGGATCGCCGGCGAGGCCCGACGCCAGGGGATCGAGATCGAGCTCCTCGCCGCCGTCATCCGGGAGGAGAGCCGGTTCGACGCGGACGCCGTCTCCGCGGCGCAGGCGCGGGGACTCACCCAGTTCGTCTACCCCACCGCCCGGCAGATGGCCGCCGAGATCGGACTCGGCGAGATCGAGCCCCGCGACCTCGGGGACCCGGCCGTGGCCATCGCCTTGGGAGCGGCGTACCTGGCCCAGCTCCGGCAGCGGTTCGCCGGCCACACGGCCATGGCGCTGGCCGCCTACAACGCCGGCGAGCCCCAGGCGGACCTGTGGCGGGTCTACTGCTACAGCCGTGAGCCCGAGGAGTACTACACCAAGGTGGGATTCACGGAGACCCGGGGCTATCTGCGCAAGGTCCTGGCGAGCCGGGCGCAGTACCTCGAGATCTACTCGGGGCGCTGACGGGTGGAGCCGACGACGGGCGGCAGCCCCTCGTGGCCCCGCTCGAAGTAGTCGATCACGTCGGCCTCGGCCCGCAGCTCCCCGGTCCAGCGGGCGATCTCCTCGTTGAGCCGCCCCTCCTTGAGCAGGGCGCGGATCGGCTCCCTCACCTCGTCGATCCGCGGGAGGGGCTCCCCGAGGTCGGCCATCTCGGGGGTCAGCACCTCCTCGTAGTAGGCCTGGATGTCGTCGAGGCTCACGAAGATCCTGGGCCCGAGACGCTCCTCGACGTAGACGACGACCATGAGCTGGCGGGCCAGGAGCTGTCGCAGCCCCTGGGGGTCGAGGTCGACCTCCCGCAGGGCCTCGGCGAGGCCCTGCGGCCCCCCCAGACGTTCCTCGACGGCCCGATACTGCTCCTCCACCTCCTCGACGGGGACCTGGGCGAAGCCGAAACGGTCGATCTCGTGGAAGCGCAGCCGCTGCTCGACGAGGGCCTCGAGGACCCGCCGCCGGAGGGCCTCGTCGTCCTCGCCCTCCAAGGGCTCCATGAGACCCAGGGCGACGACCTGCCGCAGGTCGGAGTCGAGGATCGGGTCGTCGTCGACCACGGCCAGGATCCGGTCCTCGGGCACGGGGCCGCCCGCTTCGGACGGTTGGGCCGCGGGCTGCCGGGCCCCGGCGCCCGCTCCACCGGCGAGGCCGAGCACGACCGTCAGCAGAGCCGCCGAGGCGGCGCGGAGAGTGTGGCGTCGAGGGGCGGTCACGAGAGGCGATGCTAGCATGCAGCGGACCGCTCGAGGCCCCGCAGAGCCGAGCCCCGGGCCTGAAGCCCATGCCTGGTCGCCTCGTCATCGTCGCCACGCCGATCGGCAATCTGGAGGACCTCTCGGCCCGCGCGCGACGGGCGCTGGAGGAGGCCGACCTGGTGGCCTGCGAGGACACCCGGCACACGGGGCGCCTGCTCTCCGCGCTGGGCATCCGCACCCCGATGCTGTCGCTCCACGAGCACAACGAGGAGCGGCGGCTGCCCCGGCTGATGGCGACGCTGGAGAGCGGCGGCACGGTGGCGATGGCGTCGGACGCGGGCACGCCCCTGCTCTCGGACCCGGGGTTCCCCCTGGTGCGCGAGGCGATCCGCCGTGGCATCCGGGTGGAGCCGATCCCCGGCCCCTCGGCCATCCTGGCCGCCCTGGTTGCCAGCGGCCTGCCGCCCTACCCGTTCACCTTCGTGGGATTCCCGCCACCCAAGGCCGGGCGCAAGCGCCGCTTCCTCGAACGCTTCCGGACCCTCGACCACACCCTCGTGCTGTACGAGTCGCCGCACCGGATCCTCACGACCCTCGAGGCCGCCGAGGAGGTCCTCGGAGACCGGCCCGCCGCCATCGGCCGCGAGCTCACCAAGCTGCACGAGGAGATCCTGCGCGGCCCGCTCTCGGAGCTGCGGCACGAGCTGGCCGACCGACCGAAGCTCAAGGGAGAGTTCGTGCTGGTCGTCGGCGGCGCCTGACCGCGGCCGCCCCCGCGACCGTCAGGGCGATCAGACCGGCAGGGACCGGTCGATCCAGCAGCCTCCCAGGACCCGCGTCCCGTCGTAGAAGACGGCCGCCTGGCCCGGGGTCACCCCGTCCTGCGGCTCGGCGAACCGCACCTCCGCCCGGCGGCCCGCGGCCGTCGGACGAACCGTCGCGGCGACCCCCGGGTGGCGCGAACGGATCCGCACCGAGACCTCCCGCACACCCTCCGGCGGAGCGCCGATCCAGTGGAGATCGCGCCCCTCGAGACCGGAGGCCGCGAGCGCCTCGCGCCCGCCGACGGTCACGCGATTGCGGCCCGCGTCGATGCCCAGGACGTAGAGCCGTTCGCCGGCGGAGACCCCCAGCCCCCGCCGCTGGCCGACGGTGTAGCGGTAGTAGGGCTCGCCGTGCCCGAGGCCGCGTCCCTCCCGGTCGACGATCCGGGCGGGTCCCGCCCCCGCCCCCGCGGCGCCACCCGCCGGGGCGAAGCGCTCGGGACGCTCGGCCGCCTGCTCCTCGACGAACTCCCTGACGCCTCCGGGAACGAAGCAGATCTCCATGCTCTCGCCCTTCTCGGCGACCACGAGCCCGGCCTCCCGGGCCATCCGCCGGGTCTCGCTCTTCTCCATCCCGCCGAGGGGGAAGCGGATCCGGCGAAGCTGCTCCGGGGTCATCTCGAACAGGTAGTAGCTCTGGTCCTTCTCCCGATCCCTGGCCGTGTGCAGCTCCGGTCCGTCGCGGCCCTCCACGATGCGCGCGTAGTGGCCGGTGGCCACCGTCTCGGCCCCCAGGGCGCGGGCTCGGTCGAGGAAGAGGTCGAACTTGATCCAGGTGTTGCAGCGGGTGCAGGGCACCGGGGTCCGGCCGGCCAGGTACTCGTCGACGAAGGGGTCCACGACGTGTCGTCGGAACTCCTCCTCCATGCGCAGGGTGTAGTGCGGGATGCCGCACTGGCCCGCGACCCGCTTGGCGTCCCCCAGGTCCAGCGCCCCGCAGCACCGACCGTGGACCGCCTCGCCGCTCCGGTCCCAGAGCAACATGGAGAGGCCGATCACCGGCCGCTCCTCACGCGACAGGAGCCAGGCGGTGACCGAGGAGTCGAGGCCACCGCTCATGGCGACGGCGACGCGACCGTTCATCGGACCTCCTCCACGGCGGGGCGGACGCCCAGGGCCGCGCTCTCCCGCCCCAGCGCCGCCAGGAGCGCGTCCACCTCCGTCTCGTCGTTTCCCGGGCCCAGGCTGACACGGATCGAGCCCGCCGCCTCGCGGGGCTCCAGGCCCATGGCCGCGAGGACGTGACTGGGCGCCGTCGCACCGGCGGCACACGCCGACCCGTTCGACACCGCGAAGCCGGCCAGGTCCAGGCGGATGAGGAGATCGGCCGCGACGACTCCGGGGAACGCGAGATGGGTGGTGTTCGGAAGCCGGGGCGCGGTGGCGGCGTGCACACGTCCGCCGAGGCGCTCGACTCCCGCCTCCAGGCGGCTCCGCAGAGCCTCGCAGCGCGACCGCCGCGCGACGCCCTCGGTGCGCGCGAGCGCGGCGGCGACGCCGAAGCCGACCACGGCGGCGACCGGTTCGGTCCCCGCCCGACGTCGACGCTCCTGCCGGCCCCCCAGGAGGAGCGGTTCCAGCGGCGCCCCCCGCCGGATCCACAGCGCGCCCACCCCCTGCGGGCCCCCGAGCTTGTGGGCCGAGACGGTCAGGTAGTCGACACCCAACGCGGCAGGGGAGACGGGCAGCCTGCCCACGGCCTGCACGGCGTCACACAGGACCGGGACGCCCCGTTCGCGACAGACCTCGGCCACTCGCCCCACGGGCTGCAGGGTTCCGACCTCGTTGTTGGCCAGCATGAGAGCCACCAGGCGGGTCCCGGTCCCGGCGGCGGCCAGGAGCGCCTCCGCCGCCACCCGGCCGGCGCCGTCACAGGGCGCGGTCACGAGCTCCATGCCGTCGGCCGCGAGGCGCTCCGCCGGCCGCAACACGGACGGGTGCTCCACCGCCGAGACGACGATCCGCCCCTCGTGGCCGGCCAGGCGACCGCAGGACGCCAACACGGTGTTGTTGGCCTCCGTCGCCGACCCCGTGAGGACCACCTGGGCGGGCTCCGTGGCCAACAGCTCCGCCACCTCGGCCCGCGCCCTCTCCACGGCGTCCCTGGCGGCCTGTCCCCAGGCGTGGACGGCCGACGCGTTGGCCGCGCGCCCCAACCACGGCACCATGGCCTCGACGACCCGCGGATCCGGCGGGCTCGTGGCGTTGTGGTCGAAGTAGGCGGGCCGGTCCCGCGGCGCGAACGTCACGGGCCCATTGTAGTGTTGCGGCTGGACCGGCCCGCGGGGGCAGGAATTCACCATCGCCCGCGGACGTTCCCCCGATTCGCGGGAGGCGCACGGCAACCTGGCGCCTCTCCCAACGTAACTGAACCGTCGATGCGCTCCGTCTCCAGAGGCTTCACCCGCCGCCGCCCGGCCTTCTGGCTCGGGCTCCTCGTCGCGCTCTTCGTCGTGGCGCAGGTCGCTCCGGCCACGGCCGACGACGGCGAGCTGAGCCGCAAGGAGGAGCAGGCCCTCGTCGAGGCCCTGCCCGAGACCTACCGCGCGTTCCTGGACGAGGTCCAGTTCATCATCACCGACGTCGAGCGCGAGACCTTCCTGCAACTCGAGAAGGAGTACCAGCGAGACGCGTTCATCGAGCAGTTCTGGCGCACCCGCGACCTCTACTCGGACACGGCCCGCAACGAGTACCGGCAACGCTATCGACAGCTCCTGCAGGAGGCCCGCATCCTGTTCGACTCGGTCGACGACGACCGGGCGAAGACCCTGCTCCTGAACGGCCCGCCCGGGGCGCGCATCGAGATCCGCTGCACCGAGACCTGGCCGGCGGAGGTCTGGTTCTACCCCGGCACGGAGCGTATCGGTCACGACTTCGCGCTCGTCTTCTATCGCCGTTGGGGCGGCGCCCCCTACCGGCTCTGGCGCCCGTCCGACGGCGCCGCGGATCTCATCCAGTTCGCGGGCCTCTACCTGTCCAACGCCAACGCGGTGGCCGAGATCCGGGACTCCTGCCGCACCGAGGAGGCGGACGCGCTGATTGCGGCCATCAGCTTCGCCTTCCAGTTCGGGGAGTTCTCTTTCGAACAACTGGCCGAGAGGCTCGCGGAGCCGCCGAAGCCCCCCTCCGAGGAGTGGGTCCAGACGTTCAGCAGCTACACCACCGACCTGCCGGACGACGTCGGCATCTTCGAGGCCTCGCTGGAGGTGGCCTACCCCGGTCGCCACCAGAGCCGCACCGTGGTCCAGGCCACGCTCGGCATCCCCGGCAGCGAGGTCGAGCCGGAGTCCCTCGAGGGCCACTCCGGCGGTTACAACTTCACGGTCACCGGCGAGGTCCTGAGCGACGGCAGGCTGTTCGACACCTTCCGCTACCGCTTCAACCTGCCGGAAGGGGACGCGCCGGACGCGACGCTGCCCCTCGTCTTCGAGCGCTACCTGCGACCGGGCCGATACCGCCTGCTGCTCAAGATCGAGGACCTGGGGTCGGGCAAGTTCGCACGCCTGGAGCGGGAGATCGACGTGCCGTCGGTGGGCGAGGCGCCGCCCCCGCTCATGGACGAGGAGACGGCGAGGATCCTGGCGGAGGCCAATGCCGCGATCAGCACCGGCGACGACACCGTCGAGCTGGTCGAGCCCCGGGGCGACTACCAAACGGGCTACATCCGCTTCAACACCCTGTTGACGGGGAGCCACACCGCGAGTGTCGCCTTCTTCCTCGACGGCCAGGAGAGGCTGCGCAAGAAGGAGCCCCCCTACAGCGTCGAGCTCGACCTCGGCCCCCTGCCGCGGATGCGGCGGCTCGAGGCCGTGGCCTACGACGCGCAGGGCGAGGAGCTCGACCGCGACCTCCTCCAGCTCAACTCCGGCTCCCACCGCTTCGGCGTCCGGCTGGTCGAGCCCCGCCGCGGTCAGACCTACACCGACAGCCTGCGGGCCGAGGCCCAGGTCGACCTGCCGGAGGGCGAGACCCTGGAGCGGGTCGAGTTCTACCTGAACGAGACACTGGTGGCGACCCTCTACCAGGAGCCCTTCACCCAGCCGATCGTGCTGCCGGAGAAGGAGATGGTGGCCTACGTCCGGGCCGTCGCCTACCTGGTGGACGGCAACTCCACCGAGGAGATCGTGTTCATCAACTCGCCGGACTACATGGACGAGGTGGACGTCCAGTTCGTCGAGCTGTACATCACTGTCACAGACAAGGGCGGCCATCCGGTGGCCGACCTCGGGGTGGAGGAGTTCACCGTCTACGAGGACGAGGTGCGCCAGGAGGTGGCGCGTTTCGACAAGGTGACGAACCTGCCGGTCCACGTGGGCATCCTCGTCGACGTCTCCGCCTCCATGGAGGAGAAGCTCGAGACCGCCCAACGCGCGGCCATCGGGTTCCTCGACGAGGTCATCACGCCCCGAGACCGGGCGACCCTCATGACCTTCAACGACCACCCCAACATGCTGGTCCGCTTCACCAACGACATGGGCGCGCTCGCCAGCGGCCTGGGGGGCCTCAAGGCGGAGCGGGGAACGGCGCTCTACGACGCTCTGATCTTCTCCCTGTACTACTTCAACGGCGTCAAGGGCCAACGGGCCATCGTCCTGCTCTCGGACGGCAAGGACGAGTCCAGCCGCTTCGACTTCGATCAGACCCTCGAGTACGCGCGGCGCACCGGGGTCGCCGTCTACGCCATCGGCCTCGACCTGGGTCGCGGGGACCGGGTCGCCCGCAAGGCCCTCTCGGAGATCTCGGACGAGACCGGAGGGCGCAGCTTCTTCATCGACGAACCGGAGGAGCTGGCCGCCGTCTACGCGACGATCCAGGAGGAGCTCCGTTCGCGCTACTACCTCGCCTACCAATCGAACAACGAGACCGAGAGCAGCGCGTTCCGCACCATCGAGGTCGAGATGGGACCGAACGGCC
Source organism: uncultured bacterium (assembly GCA_905479655.1). Taxonomy (GTDB): domain Bacteria; phylum Acidobacteriota; class Thermoanaerobaculia; order Multivoradales; family JAHEKO01; genus CAJQNK01. The sequence continues at coordinate 12,198 of CAJQNK010000191.1, forward strand.
TGGAAGCGAAGACACTGCGGGGCTACTATCCGTAGAGCGACATCCGCTCCACGCCTCACGCCACCCTGATCGCAGGTCCCGAGAGCCCCGCAGTTCCCGAAAGCCCAGGCATGGCCGCCGACGAAACCCAGCGGAGAGCTCCGGCAGAGCGTGCGGTCGTCGCGCTCGTGTGGCTCGTGCTGGCGACGGCGGCCACCCCGTCGGTCGTGGCCCAGGAGACCGGGAGCTCCCAGGACACCTTCCTCGAAGAGGTGGCCCCGCTCCTCCTGGACGAGGAGCGGGAGGCCTTTCTCGCGCTCGACCGCCCCTACCAGCGCGAGGCCTTCATCCGCCGCTTCTGGGAGGTCCGCGACCCGTTCCCCGAGACCGGTCGCAACGAGTTCCAGGCCTCCTGGTCCGCGCGCCTCGCCGAGGCGAGGCTGCGATTCGAATCGCTGGACAGCGACCGGGCCCGGAGCCTCCTGCTCTACGGCCTGCCGGCACGGGTCGAGCTCCTCACCTGTCCCGAGCTGCTCTCTACCCTGGAGATCTGGTATTTCGACGGGCACGAGCGTTTCACCAGCAGCTTCACCCTGATCTTCGAGCGCAGCGGCGGCGGCGGGGACCCGTACCGCCGCTGGTCCCCCGTCGTCGGCATCGGCCGGTTGATGCCGTTCGCACGACCTAGTCAGCAGACCGACGCGCTGCGTCAGGTCGCCGAGACCTGTCCGCGGGGCGGCGACCTCGTCGCGGCCCTGTCGATCGCCCTCGACTGGGAGAGGGTGGAGGAGGAGACCGACCTCGTGCCCCGGCCCTCGCCCGAGTGGGTGGCCGCCTTCCGTGCCCGGTCGACGGACCTGCCGACCGACGCCGCCACGTTCCCGGCGACGGTGCGCATCGACTACCCGGGCCGACGGCAGAGCCGCACGGTCGTGCAGGGCGTCGTGACGGTCCCCCTGACGGCCGCCGCCGTCGGGGTCGTCGGCGGGCGCGAGGCCTACAGCTTCCTTCTCGACGGCGAGGTCCTGCGCAAGGGCGAGCTGTTCGAGCACTTCCGCTACCGCTTCGATCTGCCCACCGCGGAGATGCGCGGCGAAGCGGTTCCCCTGGTCCTGGAGCGCCATCTCCGTCCGGGCGACTACAAGCTGGTGCTGCGGGTCGAGGATCTGAACTCGGAGGCCTACTTCCGGCGCGAGCTCGACCTCTCCGTGCCGAGGGTCCGCCCCGGTCCGCCGCCGCTTCCGACCGCGGGAGCCGGGGCGCCCGCCCCGGCCGACCCCGAACCGGCCGTACCCGCGGCGAGCGACGCCGCGATCGCCGTCACCCGCCGCCTGGGTGAGGCCAACGCCGAGCTCGGGAGCGAGTCGTCCCACACCGTGCGCATCCTGCCGCCTCCCCGCGAGCTCCACACCGGACCGCTGCGCGTGGAGGCGCTCGCCTCCGGGCCCGAGATTGCCCGCGTCGGCTTCCTGCTGGACGGCAAGGCCACCCTGAGCAAGACCCGTCCCCCCTTCAGCGTCGAGCTCGACCTGGGCCGCAGCCCGCGCACCCACACGCTGGCGGCGGTCGCTGAGGACGCCGAGGGGCGTGAGCTCGCCCGCGACGAGATCCTGATCAACGCCGGGGCCCAGAGCTTCTCCGTCCGCCTCCTGGAGCCACGGCCCGGCAAGCGCTACGAGGAGAGCCTGCGGGCCCGCGCCGACGTCGACCTGCCTCCGGGCGCCGGCCTCGACCGGTTGGAGATCTACCTCAACGAGACGCTGCTGGCCACCCTGTACCAGCCCCCCTGGACCCAGGTGGTGTTGCTGCCGCCGAACCCGGAGCTGCTCTACGTTCGGGCCGTGGCCTACCTGGAGGACGGAGCCTCGGCGGAGGACGTCGCCATCGTCAACGCCCCGGACTGGATCGACGAGATGCGCATCGACCTCGTCGAGCTCTACGTCTCGGCCCTCGACCGGAAGGGCCGTCCGGTGGAGGACCTCACGGTCTCCGACTTCACGGTCCTCGAGGACGGGGAGAGCCAGGAGCTGCGGCGCTTCGAACGGGTTCGCGACCTGCCGGTCCACGCCACCGTCCTCCTGGACGTCTCGACCTCCATGGCCAAGGAGCTGGTCGACGCCGAGCGGGCCGCGCTGCGCTTCTTCGAGCAGGTCCTGACACCCAGTGACCGGGCCTCGGTGATCACCTTCTCGGACCAGCCGCGCCTGGTCGTCCCGTTCACGAACAGCCTCGGCGTGCTCGCCGGCGGCCTCTCGGGCCTCCTGGCCGAGGGCGAGACCGCGCTCCACGACAGCGTCATCTTCGCGCTCTACCGCTTCGGCGGCGTGCGCGGCAAGAAGGCCCTCATCCTGCTCTCGGACGGCGAGGACTCCCACAGCAGCTACAGCTTCGAGGAGGCCCTGGAGTACGCCCGCTATGCCGGCGTGGCGATCTACGCTATCGGTCTCGACATCAACCCGCGCGCGGTCACGGCCCGCAGCACCCTCCAACGCCTGGCCTCCGAGACCGGCGGCGAGTCCTTCTTCATCTCGAGGGTGAACGAGCTCGAGAAGATCTACGAGCGGATCCAGGAGGAGATCCGCTCCCAGTACCTGCTCGCGTACCAGTCGAGCGCCGAGGGCGAGGGCTTCCGCGAGGTGGAGGTGCGGATCTCCCGCCGGGAGGCCGAGGCCAAGACGGTGAAGGGGTACTACCCATGACACCGCCGGGACCTCGACGGCTGGTCCTCGCTTCGGGCTCGCCCCGGCGTCGGGAGCTCCTCTCCGCCCTGGGCCTGCGACTCGAGGTGCGGCCGGCCGACGTGGACGAGAGCCCGCGCCCCGGTGAGGGCCCCGGAGCCTATGTCGAGCGCCTCGCCCGGGAGAAGGCCACCGCCGCGGCGCGCCCCGGCGAGTGGGTGCTGGCCGCCGACACGGCGGTCGTGGTGGGCGGGGAGATCCTGGGCAAGCCGGACGACGACCGGGACGCGGAGCGGATGCTGGCCCGACTCTCCGGCCGCGAACACGAGGTGCTCACCGGCGTCGCCCTGCTCGAGCCCACCGCCGGCAGCGAGGTCTCCGCCGTCGAGACGACCCGCGTCCGCTTCGCCCGCCTGAGCGCAGACGAGATCCGCTGGTACGTCGCGACCGGCGAGCCCGCGGACAAGGCGGGCGCCTACGCCGTCCAGGGCCTCGGCGCCCTCCTGGTCGAGAGCCTGGAAGGGAGCTGGTCCAACGTGGTGGGCCTGCCGCTGCGGACCGTCTACCGGCTGGCCGCGGAGTCCGGTTGGGACCTCAAGGCGACGATTGGCCGGGTGGGCGCCTCCGACTGAGCGCCACGCCGCCGCTCAGCGGTCCGCCTCCTCCGCGCGCCGCGGAGGTCCCCCGAGCACGTCGTGGAGGGGCAGCAGGATCTCGAAGCGCGCTCCCTGGCCCGGCTCGCTCTCGACCCGGATCGCGCCCCCGCTCTGCAGGATGAAGCCGTAGGCCATCGAGAGGCCGAACCCGCTGCCGGCGCCCTGCGGCTTGGTGGTGAAGAACGGCTCGAAGATGTGCTTCTGGACCTCCGGATCGATCCCCTCGCCCGTGTCCTGCACCACCAGTCGGGCGTAGGTCCCCGGCTCGAGCGGGCTCCCGTCGTCGAAATCTCCCGCGACGAGGGAGACGACACCCGTCGAAAAGGTCAGGGTGCCCCCCCGGGGCATCGCGTCCCTCGCGTTCAAGGTGAGGTTCATGACGACCTGCTCGAGCTGCCCGGGATCGACCAGGACGGGCCCCGCCGGATGCAGATCCTGACGCACCCGGATGTCGTCGCGAAGCACCCGCTCGAGCATCGCGACGAAGTCGGACAGGAAGCGGTCGAGATGGACGATCTTGGGCGTCAGGGTCTGACCCCGCCCGAAGGTCAGGAGCTGGCGGGTCAGGTTGGTGGCTCGGTCGACGCACCGACGGAGCTGATCCACGTCCTCGGTCAGCCGCTGCTTGTCGTCGAAGTCGTCGTCGAGAAACTGGCAGACGCCGGTCATCACCGTGAGGAGGTTGTTGAAGTCGTGGGCGATTCCACCCGTCAGCCGACCGATCGCCTCCAGGCGGCGAGACTCCGCCAGGACCGCCCGGCTCGCCAGGAGCTCCGACTGCATCTGCTGCCGCGTCTCCATCTCGCGCCTCAGGGCCCGGTTTCGTCGCTCCGCCGAACGGAGCCGCGCGGCCACCGCCCAACCGACCAGGAACAGGAGCGAGAGCACTCCGCCGACCTGCAGACCCGTTCGCTCCCAGGGGTGCGGGCGGATGACGATCGCGAGCTGGGCCGGATCGCCCGTATACGAGCCCCCGCTGTGCGCCCGGAGCTGGAACGAGTAGGCGCCGGGCTCGAGATGGCTGTAGTAGGCGGAGCGTCGGCCTCCGGCTTCCACCCATCCTTCGTCGCGCCCCACCAGGCGATAGGAGAATCTCAGGGACTCCGGCATCGTGAAGTCGAAACCGGTGTAGCGGACCTCCAGCGTCCGGGGCGCCGTGGGCGGAAGCTCCACGGCACCCCCACTCCACGGCAGCCGGCGCCCTCCTTGGAAGACCCCTTCGATCACCACCGGCGGTGGCTTCCCCGACGCCACCGCAACCCGCGGCTCGAGACCTCGCGGACCATGGATGGTCGCGAACCACAGCGTGCCGTCGGAGGCCACTGCCGAGCTCGGCGAGAAGCCGCCCGTCCCCTCGCCGGTCGGGAACACCCGGACCCGTAGCGGCTCGTCGACCTGCAGCGCATGGCGTCGCAGGTCGGCCTGCGACAGTCGGCTGACGCCGCGGTTGCCATTGATCCACAACCCCCCGACGCCGGGCTGGTCGTCGTCCTCGGGCCGGTACAGGAGGCTCGAGGCGACGTTCTCCTGCAATCCGTCCTCGGCCGTGGAGAGATGGAACCGGCCCTCCGCGTACCTCGCCAACCCACCGCCGTACGCGCCGATCCACAGGCTGCCGTCAGGCATCACGAGCAGCGACCGGATCTGACCGCGCGGGAGGCCGTCCCGGACCGAAAAGGAAGCAATGGCTCCCGTCGGATCTCGCCGGAGCAGGCCGTAGTCCGTCGCGATCCACAGGGACTCGTCCGGCATCTCCGCCAGCGCGTGGATCGTGACCCGAGGGACCCCGGGCACCCTCTCCAGAGAGCCCCTCTCGTCGTCCCAGTAGCCCAGACCGAGGGCGCAACCGACCCAGAGGCCACCCGGGGCATCTTCCAGGAAAGAGAAGGCGAGGCCGAGATCGCCGAGCGCGACCTCACCCTCGCCCCCTCCCGGACGCCGATAGGCCAGGCGCTCGCCAACACCCACCCAGAGGGTGCCCGCGCCCGTGAAGATCAGGGGTCCCGTGATCTCCTCGCTCCCCACCGCCAGCGCCACCGGCGCGGCCACTCCCGGGGCGATCTTCCAGACCCCCTGTCCGAGAAAAGCCGCGAAGACGTCGCCGTCGGGATCCGCGTCCAGGCCGGCGACCTGCTTGTCCGGCAGGTCTCTCGGCTCGAGGACGGGGGATCGGTCCACTCGCAGGAGGCCCTCCAGGTTGGTTCCGACCCACAGATGGCCCTCCCGGTCCTCGAACAACGATCGCACTCCGCTCCGCGCCACCGTCGCCGGCACCAGGCGGGGGGCGCCGTCCGCCGCCGGGTCGACGAACCAGGCATCGGCCGCCCCGAGCCAGAGACGGCCGTCGGAGTCGACCAACAGCGGATCCGTCTGGTCCGCGCTCGGCAGGGGTCCTCCGACCTCGCGGAACCCGCCCTCCTCCACTCGATAGAGCCGGCCGCCGTCGCCGCTCATCCACAGCGCGCCCTGGTCGTCGCCGGCGATCGACCAGACGATCCGGGCCTCCTCGGGCGCCGGCAGCAGCCGCTGGTCGTCGCCCTCGATGCGGACCAGGAGAGAGGGGCTACCGCCGGCCCAGACGACCCCGCGAGGATCGATCCACAGCGTCAGGTACTTCGCGTCCGGGGGTGCGCCGGGGACGTCCACCTCCCGGAATCCGGCACCGTCCTGAACCCTCAGACCCTGGCTGGTGGCCAGCCAGATCCGTCCGTCGGGATCCTCCGCGATGTCCCACACCTCGGGCGTCCCCGGCAACGGGATCGCCTCGAACTCACCCCCGCGCCTCCGGGCCAGGCCCAGCTGGCCCCCGATCCACAAGTCCCCCGCGCGATCCTCGTGCAGGGAGAGGATGCGCTGGATCGGCAGACCGGGCGAGGCCACGTCGAAGACCTCGAACCGGACCCCGTCGAACCGGGCCAGGCCGCCGAAGGTGCCGACCCAGAGATAGCCGTCGCGGGTCTGCTCGATGGCGGTCGCGGAGGCCTGGGGCAGGCCGTCTTCGGCACCCCAGGCGCGGACGCGGAACCGCTCCCCCAGCGTGGGCGTCGACTGCGCCCCGGCCTCCGAGCCGAGGGTCGCGAGAACCACGAGCGCGAGCGCCGACAGCGCCGGACGGGTCGAACCCCACGGCCGCACTCCTGACCCGCGAGACTGGAAGAGCCCGCCCGTGACGATCCCCTTACGCGCTACCTAGCCGACCTTGATCGCCTCGCCCAACTCCCCGAGCGAGAAGTTGGCCATGATCTGGTGACCGTTGAAGTCGAGGACGCGGATGTCCTCCACCTCCTGGAGGTCCTGAGAGATGTTCCGGTAGGCCTGAGCGTACCGGTCGCGAACTGCGTCGAGGTCCACCTCGTAGGCGATGAACTTGTCGATGCCCTTGAAGCGGAGCTTCTCGACCAGACGCGGGTCGGTGAGGTCGGGGTAGGTGGACAGGACGAGGATCGGTCCGGTGCCGGTGAAGATCAGGTAGGCCTTCAGGTCGGCTCTCTGACTCATCGCAGTTCCCCCTCCCGGGCACGGTAGCGCCCGCCCTCCTGGGGTGTCAAGCGCCGCCGGCGCCGGGGCGGCGTGCCGGAGAGGCGTGCCGGGGGTGCCGTGCTGGGGGGCGAGGGCTGATCACGCGAAGACGCGAGGGCGCGAAGGAGCACCGGGCTGCCCGGGCGTGTCCGGCCTCGATACAGTGAGACCATGAGTCGACCCCCCCGCCCCGTCGCAGAACCCGAGGCGATCCGCGACCCCCTGCGTCCGGCCGTCGTGCTGGTGCATCCCCAGGAGGAGGGCAATGTGGGAGCGACGGCTCGGGCCATGGCCAACCTCGGCCTCGATCGCCTGATCCTGGTCGAGCCGGCCGTCGAGATCGGCGACGTGGCGCTGGCGCGGGCCGTGGGGGCGCGCCACGTGCTGCTCCAGGCTCACCGGGCGGCCAGCCTCGAGGAGGCCCTCGCACCGTTCCACCGCGCCGTCGGAACGACCTCGACCCGCGACCGGAATCTCCCGAGCCCCATCGGACCCAGGGAGCTTCCGCCACGGCTCGCCGCCGAGCCCGGAACCACGACCGCCATCGTCTTCGGACCCGAGTCCTCCGGCCTGACCAACGACCAGCTGGCGGGTCTCGATCCCGTGGTCCGCGTACCCTGCTCCAGGGAGCAGCCCACGCTCAACCTGAGCCAGGCGGTGGTCCTGGTGGCGTGGGAGATCTGGTCCTACCGGCTGACCCGACCCGGGGGCGACGCCGACGCCGACGCACACGGGGCAGAGCCCGAGTCGCCTCCGGCGACGGCCGGAGAGGTCGAGGGCCTCCTGGGGCACGTGCGGAGCACCCTCGAGGCGGTGGGCTTCGCGCGCGACGGCACGGCGGAGACGGCACTGCGCGACCTGCGCCGGCTGGCCTCCCGCGCCCGATTGACTCCGCGCGAGGTGACGCTGCTGCGGGGCATCTGCAGGCGAGCGTCGCACGCCTCGCGCCGGCTGCCGGAAGTCGGGGACGGCGCGGGCGGGGCCGGCGCCCGGTGATAAGGTCCCACCCCATGGCCTCTCTACCGGACGCCCCTTCCGCCGTCGCTGGAGCCCTCGCTCGATCTCCGGTGATCGGAGTGGTGCGGACCGGCTCGGCCGCGGAGGCCGGGGCCTGGGCTCGCACCCTGATCGCCGGCGGGGTCGAGCTGATCGAGGTCACCTGGACCGTCCCCGACGGGCCCGATCTCGTGCGCGCCCTGATCGCGGAGCGCGCGGGCGACGGCCCGCCCTTCATCGGCATGGGGACGATCACGACCGGCGAGCGCGCGGGGCGGGCGCTGGCGGCGGGCTCGGAGTTCGTCGTCTCGCCCAACGTCTCGCGAGAGGTGGCGGCCGCCACCCGCGACGCCGGGCGGTTCCTGGTCCTGGGGGCCCTGACCTGCAGCGAGATCGTCGCCGCGGTCGAAGCGGGGGCCGACATCGTCAAGGTGTATCCCCTGCCATCGGTCGGAGGCCCCAGCTACCTGGAGACGGTGCGCCAGCCCCTGGGCGACCTGCCGATGCTGGCGGCCGGGGGCTTCGGGGTCGAGGAGATCCCTCGGTACCGGCGGGCCGGGGCCTCGGCCTTCGGCATCGGGGCCCCGCTGCTCGGTGTGGGCGCCCCGGACCCCGGAGCGTCGATCGGTCGAGCGTTGGAGCTGGCCCGGGGGGGCGGATGACCACCCCGGGTTCCCTCCACGTCAACTTCGACCCGACGCCGGAGATCTTCGCCACCGACGCCCAGGGCGGGTTCGAGTTCCGTCTGGCGCAGGAGGGCGAAGGGCCGCTGGCGACCTCGGACTACGACGAGATCCGGCTCGTCGCGTCCATCTGGCACCCGTCGGCGTCGCGTTCGATCGACCTGGATCGAGCCTACGTGGAGGTGCGCGCGTCCTTCGACGGCTCGAACGACCACTGGTTCACCCTGGCCGAGCTCGAACCCGTCGTCCCGCCCTATGGCGCCGAGCGGTTCGACGGCTGGATCGTGCTGCCGGTCTTCGGCAGCCGCACGGCGCTGGCCGTCTCGGGAAGCGGCTTCGAGCCCCGCGCCCGGCTGCAGGTCCGGGCCGGCGCCTACCTGGTCGTCTAGCAGCCCTCAGCGGAAGCCGCGGCGGAGCTCCTGCCGGAAGGTGTTGAAGGCCTCCTCGTCGAAGAGGGTCACGACGACCCGTTCCAGCTTCGTGCCGCCCTGGAGATAGCGGTGGATCTCCGTGAGGGTGATGCGCGCACACCGGTCCATCGGGAAGCCGAAGACGCCCGTCGAGATGGCCGGCAGGGCAATGGACTTCAGGCCGTGACGATCCGCGACCGCCAGCGAGGAACGAACCGCCGAGGCCAGCTTTCGATCCTCGTCACCCTCGCCCATCTCGGGGCCGACGGAGTGGATCACGTGCTGCGCCTTCAGATCGCCCGCGCCCGTGATCACTGCCGTTCCCACGGGGGTCCCGCCGATCCTGTCGCACTCCTGCTGGACCGAGGGACCGCCCTTCTCCCGAATCGCGCCGGCGACGCCGGAACCGAGCTTCAGCTCCTCGTTGGCGGCATTGACGATGGCATCGACCTCGAGCTCCGTGATGTCTCCCTGGGCAAGCTCGAGGAACGTGCCGTTCATCTTGATCGAGACCTTGGTATCCACCATCGTTCGCTACCCTTTCCGCAGAACCCGCCTTGATGGCTCAGTTGACGCGCACCGCAGATTCTATCAAGAAGCCGGTACCGGGCCGTCCCCGGACCTCTCCCCAGGGTAGACTCACCGGCCATGCTGGACATCCTGAAGCGAGAGCTGTCCCGACGGGTGGGAGCCCGGATCCGAGAGGCGTACGGCCTGGACCACGAGCCGAACGCCGAGGTGCCGCCGCGCAGGGAGCTGGGCGACGTCGCCTTCCCGGCAGGCCTGCACCTGGCCCGGGAGCTGCGGCGCAACCCCCGCCAGATCGCCCAAGAGCTCCTCGACGGTCTCGAGCTCCCCGACTGGGCGCGCGAGGCCCGCGTCGAGGGCGCCGGGTACATCAACGTCTTCCTCGACCGACCCCGGATCGCCTCCCGGCTGCTGGCGGGCGCCGTCCTCCGCCCCGCGGAGACGCCCCAGGGCAAGGTGATCGTGGAGCACACCAACATCAACCCCAACAAGGCGGCCCACATCGGACACCTGCGCAACGCCGTCCTCGGCGACGTGCTGGTGCGGGTGCTGCGGGGACTCGGACGCCCGGTCGAGGTGCAGAACTACATCGACGACACCGGTGTCCAGCTCGCCGACGTGGTGGTCGGATTCATCGACCTGCGCGGCCTGACCGTGAGCGAGGTCGAGCAGTTGCCGGAGCCCTTCGACTATTTCTGCTGGGACCTCTACGCGGAGGTCGGGCGGTGGTACGAGGGCGATCCCGGCCGCCAGGCCCTGCGCCGCCAGACCCTCCACGCGCTCGAGCGGGACGAGGGCGAGCGGGCGGCCATGGGCCACCTGGTCGCGCGGCGCATCGTGTCGCGCCACCTGCGCACCATGAACCGCATCGGCGTCGGCTACGACCTCCTGACCCACGAGAGCGCGATCCTCGGCCTCGACTTCTTCTCCACCGCCTTCGAGAAGCTCGAGGCGAGCGGCGCCGTGAAGCTGGAGGAGGACGGGAAGAACGAGGGCTGCTGGGTGATGCCACTCTCGGCCAGCGAGGAGTTCGCCGGCCTCGAGGACCCGGACAAGGTGATCGTCCGCTCCGACGGCACGGTGACCTACGTCGGGAAGGACATCGCCTACCAGCTCTGGAAGTTCGGCCTTCTCGGCCGCGACTTCGAGTACGCGTGGTGGGAGGAGGAGGGCCTCTGGGAGACGACCACGCAGGGCCGGGGCGAGCATCCGCCGTTCGGCTCGGCGAAGCGGGTGGTCAACGTGATCGACGCCCGGCAGAGCTATCTGCAGAAGATCGTGCGCGCGGGCCTCGAGTCGCTCGGGCACCACGAGGAGGCCGCCCACTCCGTCCACTTCGCCTACGAGATGGTCTCCCTGTCCACCGCCACGGCGCGCCGGCTCGGGTTCCTCGACGACGGCGACCCGGGGCGCTCGATCGAGATGTCGGGCCGCAAGGGGATCGGCGTCAAGGCCGACGATCTGATCGACCAGCTCGAGGCGAAGAGCCGCGAGGAGCTCGGCAGCCGCAACCGGGACCTGTCGTCCGCCGACCTCGACCGGCTCGCGTCGGAGATCGCCACAGCGGCGCTGCGCTTCTTCATGGTCCGGGCCACCACCACCCGCATCATCGCCTTCGACCTCGAGGAGGCCACGAGCTTCGACGGCGACACCGGACCCTACCTCCAGTACTCGAGCGTCCGTTGCCGCAATATCCGCCGCAAGTTGCGGGAGGCCGGGATGCCGGACACGATCGAGCCCGCCGCGGTCGCCGAGCTCGACGCCGAGCTGTTCTCGGACGACCTCTGGGACCTGCTCCTTTCCATGGCCCAGATCCAGGAGACGGTCGAGCGGGCCGGCGAGACCCTCGAGCTGTCCCTGCTGGCCCGCCACGCCCTGGACCTGGCCTCGAAGTTCCACGCCGTTTACCACAAGCACCCGATCCTCCACGAGGAGGACGAGGCTCTGCGCGCTGTCCGACTCGCCACCACCCAGGGCTTCGACCGGGGTCTGGAGACGCTGACAGGGCTCCTCGGAGTGCCCCTGCCGGAGAGGATGTAGCCCGCCTCGCCCCGGTTCCGCCGAGCCCTCCGCAGGCTGTCCCCCGTGGCCCGGATAGCGGGCTGCCTGGCCCTGTGCGCGACGGTGGGAGGCGCGACCCCGGGAGGCGCAGCTCCGGAAGGGGGAACCCCGGGAGGGGAAACCGCGCTCTCGGCGACCGGGACCTCGGACCGCGAGGTCTTCGAGCCGCCCCTCTCCGAGGAACACGCCCGGTGGCTTCGTGACGCCGGCATCCTGCTGACGGCGGAGGAGCGCTCCTTCTTCGGGACGCTCAGCGAGGAGTTCCGGCGCGCAGCGTTCATCGAGGCGTTCTGGGCCTCGCGCGACCCCGATCCCCGCACCCGGACGAACGAGCTGCGCCGAAGCTGGGAGGAGCGGGTGAACCTGGCGGTCCTCGACTACGGGTCGACCGACGACGACCGCGCGCGGGCCCTGCTCTTCAACGGCGAGCCGGGCGGCTTCGTCCTGCGGGACGGCCGCGAGATCGAGCGCTGCTGGGACCGTGACGTGGAGCTGGAGATCTGGTTCTACGCCCGGCGGAAGAAGACGAGCTGGAACGGTTGCCCGGAAGATGCCCGCGATCTATCGCCGGATCGAGGAGGACCTGCGATCCCGCTACCTCCTCGCCTACCAGTCCAGCAGCTCGCTGGATCCGGAGAGCTTCCGCCGGGTGGTCGTCGAGGTCGAGGACCCCGACCGACCGGGTCGAAAGCTGGAGGTGAGGGCGCCCAGCGGCTACTACCCGTAGCCTGACGCTCGACCCTTTCGATCCACCGATTTCGGCCCCCTTTCGCCCCTGGCGGCGTTGCCCCAACTCGCGGTACCATCCGGACCAGCCCACCGAAACCCGCTTCTCCCGGAGGTCCCATGCGCCCGATCCAAGCACCGCTCCTCGTCCTCGCTCTCCTGACCCTGGCCCTGAGCGCAGCGAGCCTCCTGTCGCCGGCCGGCCCCTCCCTCGCCCGGATCGACACCCGGGCCAACGTCTTCGAGAGCTCCGAACAGGGGTGGACCTCCCTCGCCGTGGCAGGCGACGGACAGGTGGTCGCGGCCTGGGAGAGCCGTCGTCAGGAGGCCGGTCGGACCGGCGTCTACGCTCGTCTGTTGGACGCCGCCGGTCGGCCCGCGAGCCCCGAGGTGCGACTCCACGACCCGGTGCGCGGCGACCAGCGTCGGCCGGCCGTGGCGTGGGGAGAGGGTGGCGTCTGGTTCGCCTGGGAGGCGTGGGGTCGCGACGGCAGCGGCTCCTCCGTCGTGGCCCGCAGGTTCGACCACGACCTGGCGCCGGCCGGTCCCGAGCTCGGGTTGAACTCGACGCGCCCCGGAGACCAGGCGGAACCCGCCGTCGCCGCGGGTCCGGCGGGGGCCCTCGTGGCCTGGACCGACACGGGGGTCGAGCCGTCGGTGATCCGCGCGCGCCGACCCCAGTCCGGGACGGCAGAGGCGACGGTCTCGGCGTCCGGGTCCTCCGCGGACGGCCACCCCTCCGTGGCGCCGCTGGGCGCGGACGGCTTCGTGGTCGCCTGGAGCCGGGCCGGTGAAGGCGTCCTCGCCCGCCGCGTCGACGCCCTGGGAGTGCCCCGAGGGGCGGAGTGGACCCTCTCCGAGCCGGGACGGGAGGCCATCGAGCCCACCGTCGCCCCGCTGGACGGCGGGCGGTTCGTGGCCGCCTGGCTCGAACGGGAGGGGCGGGGCTGGGCCGCCGTGACCCGGCTCTTCTCGGACACCGGCGAGCCCCTCGCGCCGACGGTCGTCGCCGCCTCCTCCGCGGGGGGCTGGAACAGCGGCGTCACCGTCGCCTCGGCCCCCGACGGCGGCTGGGCCGTGGCCTGGAACCGGGACGACTCTCCGGAGGGAGGGGAGCTCCGGGTCCGTCGCTTCGACGCGGACGGCCGCGTCACGGGTCCCGCCCGAGCCCTCCACCCGACGGCGACCGGACGCCGGGCGATGACGGTGGGCGGCGCGGCCCGGGCCGCCTTCACTCCCGCGGGCGCGCTGGCCGTGGCCTGGGCGGGCGCCGCGCCGAATGACGCGCACGACCACGACGCCACGGCGGCGCGGGTCAGCCTGCTGCTGCCGCCCCGGGTCGCGGCCCGGACCGCCCTCGAGCCGCCCCGTCCGGGGACCGATCGGCCGGCCCGGCGCACCTCGTCGGACGACCTCCTGACGGCCTCGCCGCCCCTGTGGAACCCCGACTTCCGGCCCCAGGCCCGGCGCGCGGTGGCCGCTGGCGGCGACTTCGGCTTCGAGGCCATCCCGGGCACCGGATGGACGCCCCCGGACCCCGAGATGGCCGTCGGCACCGACCGGATCCTGGTGATGACCAACGGCGCCATCGCCGCCTTCGACCGGCTGGGCGCGCTCCAGTGGCAGGACGAGATCGAAAACAGCTTCGGCTTCTGGGGCGAGCTCGGCGCGGACAACTTCGTCTTCGACCCCGAGGTGACCTGGGACCCCCACGCCAACCGTTTCGTGGCGATGGCCTGCGAGCGGAGCGACGACAACCGATCCACCTTCCTCCTGGCCATCTCGAAGGACGACTCGCCCGACGACCGGGACGACTGGCACAAGTGGCGCCTCGACGTGACCGACCTGGCGGGCAACGACATCGACTCCCCCAACCTCGCCGTCGGCCCCGACGCGATCCTCCTGACCGCGGACTTCTTCGTCCCGGACGCCTACCTCATCCTGGTCATCGACAAGGCGTCGGTGATCGACGGTGGCACTCCGATCGTCGTGGACGACCTGATCACCGGTTTCTCGCAGCAGTCGATGGGGATCCCGGTCGTGTACAGCGACGACCCCACCCTCTACATCCTCCAGTCCACCGAGAGCGGGCTGAACGACACGGTGATCGTGCACGCGATCACCGACCCCTTCACCGCCTACAACCGCCAGACCTTCACGCTCTCGGTTCCGGAGTACACGTACCCGAACCAGCCGCCGCAGAAGGGCACCTCCTCCCGGCCGTTCCTCTTCGAGCCTCGCTTCTGGAGCGTCGCGGAGCACAACGGCTCCCTGTGGGCGGTCCACCACGTGAACTCGACCCGGGCGCGGGTGCGCTGGTACGAGATCGACCTCGGCGGCTGGCCGGCCGGCGGCACCCCGTCGCTGGCCCAGACCGGTGAGATCGACCTGGGAGGCGACCTCCACACCTACTTCCCGTCCATCCACGTGGACGCCGCGGAGAACGTCGCCATCACCTACGCCCGCTCGTCGGCGGACGAGTACATCTCGATCGGCCGCTCGCTGCGATCGGCCGGGGATCCGCCGAGCACGCTACGGCCGACCCAGGTGGTCCAGGTCAGCCGGAACGCCCACACCAGCGGAAGGTGGGGCGACTACAGCGGCACGCAGGCCGACCCGGTGCAGCCGGACAGCTTCTGGGGGCACCACGAGTTCACGGACGGCGCCCTGAGCTCCTGGCGCACCTGGGTCGCGCGCTACGACCTGCGTCCCGAGGCGATGCGCCTGAGCGTCGATCCGCTGGTCGCCGGCAGCCCGGCGACGCTGCGGATCACCGGCGCCACCCCGGGAGTCAGCGTCCGGTTCGCCGCCAGCCTCACCGGCGTGGCTCTCACGGAGGTGCCGATCCTGCAGGCGGTCCTGAGCCTCGACGCCCCGCGCCCGGTGGGCTCGGCGGTGGCGGACGGCTCGGGCGAGGCCCTGCTCGTGATCCAGGTTCCGCCGGGCGCGGCCGGCCGCACGATCGTCTTCCAGGCCGCCGAGACCGGCCACACCAGCAACTGGATCGAGACGACGGTGCAGTAGGCCCGCTCCGGAGCGAGACGCCGCCCGAGAGCTCGGATTTGTCCCGGTTCGCGGTGTCGTCCCTTGTCACCCACTCCACGGCTGCTAGAATCCGCACAGCAGTCGTCCCAATTCGTTGATCGTGCGAGCGGCGCCGGGTCTCCCGGAGCCGCTCGCCGCCAAGCTGCCGGTCTGCTTGCCCCCGAGCGCTCGGCCGCACCCACAGGAGCCTCCCCGATGTCTCGAATCGCCGCCTCCGCCCTCGTGGCGCTCCTCTTCGTCATCCCAGCGACCGCCGCCGAGCACGAGGTCCTGGTCGACAACTTCGTCTTCCTACCGGACACGCTGACGATCCAGGTGGGCGACACCGTCACCTGGACGAACGTGTCCGGCTTCCACAACGTGAACGCGCCCGGGCTCTTCCGTTGTGCCAACGGCTGCGACGGCGAGGGTGGCGACGGCGACCCGGCGGACAATCTCTGGAGCTTCAGCCGCACCTTCGATGCGCCGGCGGACATCGACTACGTCTGCGACGTTCACATCGGCCTCGGCATGATCGGCAACGTCACCGTGGTGGACGGCGGCGCCCCGACCCTGACGACCGGCGGCACCTGCCCGGGGTCGGTCACCCTGGACATCGCGGGCGGCACCCCGAACCAGCGGGCGGCCCTGCTGTTCGGGACCGGCCCGGGCTCCGACTCGCTGCCGGGCGGTCCGTGCGCCGGCCTGGTCAGCGGCCTGGAGAACGTCGGCCTCCTGGCTCCGGTCGGCCTGGACGCCAGCGGCGAGGCGTCGTTGACCGTGACGGCGCCCATGATGGCCTGTGGCGTCTCGATCCAGGCCCTCGACATCGCGAGCTGCCAGCTCACCAACGTGGACGTGGTCCCGGGCGGTGCCCGCGTGCCCAACAAGCGTCGGCTCGCCCTGCTCAAGAAGCGCGGCAAGAAGCGCTGAGGCCGGCGCGCCTCAGGCGCCGACGACCAGGACCTTGGCTCCGCGGATCCCGCCCTCCTTCATCTGGAGGAGGGCGCGGTTCGCAGGCGGCGCGGGTAGTCGAGATCCATCAGCGCCTCCGGGTCCCCCGCCTCCGCACGGGTCCTCCCCTGCCGCCCCGCCAGCCCGGCGCGGCCACGGCCTCACGACGCCAGGAGCTCCTCGAGACGGGGCCGGAGCCGCTCGAGGAGGCGCTCCCCGGACGAGGTCATGAAGAAGTGGTCCCCCTCGATCGGCTCGACGGCGAAGGAACCGGTCGTGTGCTCCTGCCAACCCCGGTACTCGAGCTCCTCGATATGGGTGTCGCCCGTGCCGCCGTAGACGACCAGGGGACAGGTCAGCGCCGCCCCCGGTCGGAAGGTGTAGGTATCGCACACCTTCGAGTCGGCCCGCAGGGTGGGCTCCAGCGCCTCCAGGATCTCGGGGTGGTCGAGGGCCTCGTTGAGCAGACCGTAGCGCCGGCGCAGCTCGTCCCGGAACTCGTCCACCGGCAGCTGGTAGAGCGGCGGGTAGCGGTCCGGGAGCTGCGGCGCGCGGAAGGCCCCGACGAAGAGGGCCGCCGGAGGACGGCCGGCCGCGGTCAGCCGGCGGGCCAGCTCGAAGGCCACGATCGCCCCCATGCTGTGGCCGTAGGCGACCCACGGCCGATCGAGGGCGGGCGTCACGCCGGCGGTCAGAGCGGGCAGCAGCTCCTCCATCGTGCCCAGCGCACGCTCGCCGAAGCGAGACTCGCGGCCGGGAAGGCGGACACCCCGCACCTCCACGCCGGAGGGCAGCCGATCCACCCACTCCCGGAAGACCGAGGGCCCCATCCCGGCGTACGGGAAGCCCAGCAGCAGGAGGCGGCCCGGCTCCGCGGGCGGCGGGGTGAGCCAGGGGTCACCCGGGTACCGGCGGCTCAAGCGGCCTCCTCCTCGACGACGTCGACGAGCATCTCTTCGAGAGACTCAGCCAGCCGGCGGAGCTGCTCGTCGGAGAGGGACTCGAGGATCCTCTTCATGATGGGGAAGACGGCTCGGGTGGCGGCCGCGAGCCCGATGCGCACGGACTGGCGGGCCACCGGGTTGACGCCCATCCGCAACACGGGCGTCAGGAAGTAGGCCTCGAGCCCGGTCTCGGTGAGGGCCTGGACGAGGCGGACGAGCCGGAAGGCGGAGCGGCGCGGCTCCTCGCCGCGCAGCGCCTCCAGGACCTCGTCGACCTCGCCCGCCAGATCGGGGGGGATGGAGAACGACATGCGGGTCATGACGCCGGCTATCGTAGCGGATCGGGAGCGCTCGGGAGGTCGGCCTCCCCCCCTGTCTCCGGGCCTCCGGGGCCGTCGGCCGCCCGCTCCTCCAGCCACTCTTCGAGAAGCGACCAGCCGTCCCCGTCCGGGTCCGCCCACGGGTCGTCCGAGACGCCCGGGTCGAGGCTCCGGGAGCGCTCCCAGGCGTCGGGCAGGGCGTCGCCGTCCCGGTCCCCCCGGCGCTCGCCGACCTCGGGAGACGGGACGGCATCGTCGTGCGTCCGCCGCCCGCCGCCGACCGACCCCCTGCCGGAGGCGAGCTCGCCGAGGAGCCGGACGTCCACCGGGTCGTGGGGCAGGGCCCCCCAGGCCCTCGCCTGGTCGCGCAGGGCCCGCGGCGCGCAGGGCGTCACCGACGGCGTGGGCCAGGGCGCGTCCGCCAGCACCGGCGGCCCGCCCTTGCCGCCGACCAGCCGGCGGGTCTCGTCACCCAGCACCAGGTCCACGTTGCCCTCGACCCACAGGCGGGTCCCCCACGACGGGTCCCGGTCCTCCACCTCGACGGGCCGGGAGCCGGGCGGCGTGTCGGGGCCCGGGACGAACAGGTTGGCGACGACGTTGGCGTGGGGACCGCCGGCCGCGTGGACCCCCTTCTCTCCCCAGTTGTAGACGACGTTGCAGCGCACGTCGAAGACCGGGTGCTCCGGCCACTCGGGCCGGCACCGGTCGGCCTGGCCCGAGCAGCCGACGAGATGGGGGTTGCGCCGCATGTTGGAGGCGAAGAGGTTGCGCTGTACCGTCACCCGGTCCGCGCCCCGGGAGAAGTTCATCGCCCGGGAGTGCTCGTGGCTCTGCCGGTCGCCGCCCTCGTGTCCCCCCTCCGCCAGCACCTCCGCGAGGATCGACCGGGAGATGGTGATGTCGGTGTTGTCGAAACGCTCCGCGGAGACGTTCTCGTCCGTCGCCCAGGCGAAGGAGCACTGGTCGATCACCACACGGTGGGCGCCGAGCATGTCGATGCCGTCGCCGGTCGAGCGCAGACCCCGATCTTCCGGTGCCTGCCGTTCCGGCCGCGGCGGGCGGACACCTCGCGGCGGCCGTTCGCGACCGGACGGCGGGTAGCGCCGCGGGCGCCCGCGGGCGTCGAGGGGCCGGTCCTCCCCCGGCCCGACACGGGGTCGCAGCGCGTCGCTGGGGATCGGCTCCCGCCCCAGGTCCCGTCTCTGGTTGCGGAAGCGCAGGTGGCGGATCACCACGTCCGAGACCCCGTTCGTGAGGATCAGGCCGTACTCCGCCACGGTCACCCCGCCGGCGGGCGCCGACTGCCCGGCCATCGTCACCGATCCGAAGCGCGACCCATCGCCCCGCGGGTCCGGCGGCCCACCCAGGAAGATCGGGCTCGCCAGCCGGATGACGCCGGCCACGTCGAACAGGATCGTCCGCGGCCCGGGAGTCTCGAACGCCGCCCGCAGCGAACCCGGTCCCGAGTCGGCCAGGGTCGTCACGCGCAGGATCTTCCCGCCGCGGCCTCCGGCCGTCTCGCAGCCGAAGCCCTGACAACCGGGGAAGGCGGGGCGGGTCGGCGACGCGCCGGCCGCCGCCGCGGTGACGCAGACGGCCAGCAGGACGGCCCCGAAGGGGGTTCGGACGCGAGATGGGATCACCGGACCATGCTACTCCGATGTCAGAGATCCGGCTCCGCGCGCGAATACCCGGTCGAGACCCAACCCGGCTCCCGACGAGCCACCCGCAGAACGACCCGGAAGGAGAGACCCATGTTCCGCATCGCGCGCCTCCACCCCACCGCCGCCACCCTCCTCGCCCTCGCCACTCTGGCCGCCCTCGCGACTCTCGCCGCCACCCCGGCCGCCGCCGCCACCTGGACGGTGAACTGCGATCCGGCCACCGGCCCGGACGCCCTCACCATCAACGCCGGCATCACGCTCGCCGCCGACGGCGACACGGTGGTGGTCGAGACCTGCCTCATCGCCCCGTTCGCCTACACCGAGAGCGTCCAGATCGCCACCCGCACCGACCTCCACGTCATCGCCGCCGACGCCGGCTTCTTCGGCACCGCGACCGAGGGCGTCGGCGCCCCCCTCTTCGGCGCCTGGCCCGTGACGATCGACGCCTCGGGCATCGGCGACTGCGTCCGGATCACGAGCAGCGTCGACGTGCTGGTCGCCGGCTTCGCCCTGACCGCCTGCGGCGCCAACGGCGTGTTCGTCGAGTCCTCCGAGCGGGTGACCCTCGAGAACAACCGCATCGACCGACCGAACCTCGCCGGCATCGTCGACACCGACAGCGCCCACCAACGCTTCGTCGGCAACGTGGTGACCCGCACCGGCGCCGAGGGCCTCGTGCTGAAGGAGTGCATCGATTGTCTGGTGAACGACAACCGCGTGCTGCGCCTGGGCGCCGCCGGCATCGCCCTCGACGCGGCCGACGGCTCGGTCGTCACCAACAACGAGGTGCGCCAGGCGAGCACCGACGGCATCCACGTGATCTCGGGCGCCGCCCAGCGCGTCGCCCGCAACACCTCCATCGGGAACGTCGGTGCCGACATCCTGATCGACGTCCTGGCCATCGACACCGACGTCGTCGGCAACGACGTCACGGTGGCGCCCGTCGACCTGGGCACGGGGACGGACGCGGCCAACAACTTCTGACCGGAGCGTGGGCGGCGACCGGAGGGCCGCCGCTCACCCGACCGCCCCGCTACTTCACCACCAACGGCGCGACCGCCGAGCGCTCGCCATCCAGCGTGACCGACAGGAAGATCTTCTCCTCGCCGGTCACCGGCAGGCCGATCACCTTCAGCTGGTCGCCCGCCTTCAACGACCCCATGACCCCGGACAGGTTGTAGGTCACGTCGTCCGCCTTCAGGGTCGCGTCGGTCAGCACCCCCTCGAAGTCGTCCGCGATCTCGAGGAGCAGCACGGCTCCGCCACCCTGGGGCCGCGATTCGGCCGGGCCGGCCGCCCCGGGATCCAGCCCGCAGTTCGGGCACGGATTCGACCCCGGCTGCGGGCCGAGCCACGACTCCCGCGCCAGATCCCAGTACTGGTGGTGCGGACACGGGTCGGCCGGCACGAAGGCCGGGTCGTAGGCCAGGCTCTCGCCCTGGCACACCGGGTCGAGGAGCGTGGCGGCGAGGTCGCCGGCGTCGACGACCTCCGCGAACGGCAGGTCGACTTCGGTGAGATCCGGCGGCGCCGGCGGCCAAGCGGGACAGACGGGCAGCTCCGAGGGGTCGGGACAGTCGCCGCCGCCGGAGGCGCACAGCTCGACGACGGTGTCGCACACGGCGACCCGCTTGCGCTGGACCGTCTGGCCGCCCTGGGGCGGGCACAGGTCGGCGCGGCGGCCGTCGAGACAGAAGTCCGCCTCGACCCCCAGGTCGACGCCGCCGTCGTAGAGCGTCTGCATGATCTCGTCGGCGCGGAGGTCCGAGCGGTAGCTCCAGGCCGCGGCCGCGGCGGCCGAGACGACGGCCGCCGCGACCGACGAGCCGGTGAGGGTCGCAGTCGGCTGGTCCGTCAGGTGGGACTCGACGACGCCGTGGTCGGAGAAGGCCATAAGGCGTGGCAGGCCGCGAAAGCGGGAGTTGGAGAGGGCGGTGCCGTCGGCCCTGGCCGCGCCGGCGGCGTGGACGAGGGGCCGGTAGACGGGCTGGCCGGGAGGCGGGAAGTCGGCCGGGTCGGGCAGGACCTCCAGGGCCGCGACACAGGCGGCGCCCGTCGGCGCCGGCCGCAGCTCCCAGGCGGCCGGCAGCAGGGGTCCGCGGTTGGGCTCGGGACCACCGAAGCCGTTGCCGGCGGCGGCGACGACGAGGGCGCCGCGGCAGACCGCGTCCTCGATGGCGCGGTAGATGGCCTGGACGGGGGCCGGCATGTCGGCGACGGGACCGGTGAGGCCGCCGAAGAGGCGGTCCCAGCCGAGGGAGAGGTTGATCACGAGACGGCGCCCGGGGGGCGGCTCCGCGAGCCAGGCGCGGACCTCGCGACGCAGCGCCTGGGCGAGGTCGCCCAGGGTCCCGACGAACCCGCCGTCGACCTCGTTGAGCTGGCTCGCCGAACGGCTCTTGCGGTCGAAGGAGAGCCAGGGCAGGGCGAGCTGGCTGGTCACGTCGGCCCGGCAGGTCCCGCCGTCGCACAGCAGGTCGGCGGCCATGTTGGCCAGGGTCCAGCCGTGGGGTGAGTTGCCGGGGAACCTCTCGGCGTCGGCCTCGCGGGTCGCCCCGGAGTCGAGCAGGGCGAGGCGGGTCGGCGGACCCGCGGTCACCGGCAGCGGCGACTGGCCGGCCTGGAGCAGGAAATGGCCCGCCAGGGGCGACCAGGTCTGGTCCTCCAGCTCGCCGAGAGGAGCGATGGCCATGCAGTCACTCCCCAGGTCGGTCAGGGCCCCGCCGAGGAGGAGATCGCGCACCGCGGCGGCGTCGGCGACGCCGGGGTTCTCGTACAGGCAGAAGGCCTGCAGCCCGGGCGGGATCTGCCCGCCGCCCCCCGGATCGAAGAGCCGTCGCACGGTCCACGGGTCGAAGCCCGGGCGGCTGTCGGGAACGGGGCAGCTCCCCGCGCCCTCGGGCGTGATACCCACCCAGCGCCACGCCGGGCAGCCGTCGAAGGCCTCCAGCGGTGGGTCGACGGGGGCGGCGGAGGCCCCGACGGCGGTCGCGACCAGGAGCAGCAACAGCCACTCGGCGGAACGAGAGGATCGAAACTGAATCGGGAGCTTCATGGCGCGTCTCCTGCGATGGAATCGGTCAAGGCTCGAGGAGCCGGAAAGCAGCCCAGTCCGAGAGCGGCTCCTCCCGGGCCAGCGCGATCTGCGCCTGGCGCAGCGCCTCGCCCGGGGGGATGCCGGTGGACAGGGAGCGGTAGAGCTTCGTGACGAGGGCCTCGGCCTCGCGGTCTCCCACCGGGCGGACCGCGGCGATCACGGTCCGCGCCCCGCGTGCCAGGAAGGCCTGGGCGAGCCCCAGGCCGGGCGCTCCCCCCGCGCCCCCGGCTCTCGCGGTCTCGCAGCCGGACAGGACGACGTCGTCGGGCACGCGGGCCAGCGTGAGGATATCGGCCACGCCGAGGCGCCCCCCGCGGGCCAGGGGCAGGATGGCCTCCCAGCCGTCGAGACCCCCGAAGGTCGCATGGCCGGCGAAGTGGAAGAAGCCAGCCGCCGGTAGGAGCTGACGCAGAGCCGCCGACGAGGCCTCCTCGCCCGCCAGGAGGCGCACCGTCCAGGCGGGCTCCGAGGCCCCCAGGCTCGCCACCACCTCCCGGGCCTCCCGCCGCGCGGCGGCGAGCTCGCCCGTCGGGTCGGCGACCACCAGGGCCAGACGGCGAGGCGGGGCCGGTGCCCCGCGGCCCCGCACCTCCAGATCCAGATCCAGATCCAGATCCAGGTCCAGACCGTAGGCGACCGGCCGGCCGAACACCAGCGGCTCGCCCGCGAGAGGCAGAGCGTGAAGGTCGAGCGCGGAGAGCGAGCCGGGCGCCAGGAACCGCACCCGGGCCGCCGTCCGCAGCAGCTCGTGGAAAGGCTCCAGCAGGCACGCGGCCAGGACCTCGCGGGTCGACTCCAGGGTGGGGTCGCACTCGAGCCGAGCCGCGGCGACGTCGCCGTCGAGCTGGGCGAGACCCGCCCAACCACCCGTCAGGGGGTGGTAGGTGACCAGCGCCTCGCCGGCCGCCGGAGACCCGGAGACTACCGTTCCCCAGCCGCCCTCCAGGTTCGCCAGCGCCTCCGTCAGCTCCCGGTCCAGGCGACGACCCCGCTCCTCGAGCGTCGCCGCCAGGCGGCGGCGGCCGTCCAACGGCAGCTCCCAGGCGGCCTCCGCCTCGACCTCGATCGCCTGCCGCTCGCGGCGCTGGCTCTCGATCACCGCGTCCCAGGCCCGCTGCTCGTCCGCGCTCAGCCCGCGCAACCGCTCCTCCCGCCATCCTCCCTGCAACACACGAGACCGGGCCCGGCGAACCACGGCCAGCGCCTCGTCCGGGCGATCCGCCGCGAGCAGGAGCTCCAGATGCTGTCGCGTGACCCGCTCGCGCGCGGCGGCGAAGGCCGCGCGGCCGGCGTTCAGCGGCACCTTCGGCATCCGCGCCGCGAGCAGCCCTTCGGCGCGACCGTAGGACTCGATCGCCGCCTCGGTTCGGCCCAGGGCGACGAGAGCCGCCCCCTGTCCGGCGGCCGCCTGCCAGCCCAGGTCGGGCGCCGCGAGGAGGTCCGCCCGCTCCCTCAGCTCGTCCCAGAGCGTGACGGCGCGGGCCGCCCGGCCCTCGGCGAGGGCCACCCGCGCCTCGAGCGCCAGTCGCCAGAGGGCGACCCGGGGGCGCGGGGACGGCGACCGGTCCGCCGCCCGTTGCAGATGCTCGGCGGCCCGGGCGGGCTCGCCGCGGACCAGCCGGGCGAGCGCCAGGTTGACCTCGACGTTGGCCGGCTCGTCTCCCGCCTCGGGGCACGTCCCCGCGAAGATCCCCCGCGCCTCTTCGAGGAGGGGCAGCGGATCGGTCGAGGGCGACTCCCCGGCCTCCAGCGCCAGCAGGGCCGACCAGGCGGCGTTGTTGAGCAGCTGTCCACGCTCGCACGGCGCCAACCCGGTGGACTCGTCGAGCAGGTCCGACAGGCGTCGGCCCGCCTCCGCCGACCGCCCCACGGTCTGCAGTTGGCGGGCGAGGAGCTGCTCGGACAGGAGACGCTCCCGCTCGAGCGCCAGCCGCCGCGCCTGCGCCACGGCGTTCTCGGTGTGGAAGAGCGCGCCCCCGAGGTCCCCGACCTCCTCGGCCAGGAGACCCCGGTAGTAGGAGAGGTAGTAGGAGGCCTCGGCCACGCCCCCCGTCTCCTCCGCCGTGGGCAGGGAGTCCAGGATCGTCCGCGCCTCACCGAAGCGCCCCTCTTCGATTCGCTGGTAGACGAGGACGGTCGCGTCCCGGACCAGGTCCAGGGGGCGTCCGGCCGCGCGATGCTGGACCAGGGCCTCGCCGAGGTGCGCCTCGGCGGCCGAGGCCTGCCCCTGCGCCTGCTCCAGGCGGGCGAGGTTGGCCAGGGCGCGGGCGCGCTCCCAGCCCTCGAGGGTCGCCGCGGCCGTCTCCAGGGCGGCTGCCGCTCCGGCCAGATCTCCCGCGCGGTAGAGAGGCATGACCGTCTCCGCCCAGGGAGCGGGCGTCGGATCGGCGAGGCCGACGACCCAGGGTGGGCCACCCCCCGCCGACACCTCCAGGCGTCGAGCGCCGGGCTGGAGCTCGACGGCCACCCGCCAGCCGCCGTCGACCTCCTTGGGGTCGATCGCGATGGGCTCGTCGTCGACCTCGAGCGACAGCCCGGAGGCCGGGAGATCCGAGGCCGCCTCGATCCACAGGCGCAGCTCCCGCCCGTCCCGGAGCACGCACACCGGCCCGGGGCGCACCGAGTTGCAGCCGGCGAGCTCCACCCGCGGGGCCGGCGGCCCGGGTCGCTCCGCGGGTCGCTCCGCGGTTCGCGGCTCGCCGCACGCCCCGACGGCCAGGGCAAGAAGGACGACGCCGACTCGCGATCCTCGCACGGCGGGGATCAACCGTCGGCCTCGACCCACACGGGGAGTCGCCAGGCGACCCAGTCGCCGGCCTCCGCCCTCGACTCCCCCGGCTCCAGAGCCTCCAGCTCGGCCGCGGACGGCAACCCGCCCGGGCGCGCGATGACGACGACGAGCTCCGCGGCCCCGGCGGGCAGGTCCAGATCCCGGCCGACGGTTCCCAGCAGGCGGACGGAGCCGGACTCGGCGACCTCCAGCCCGGCCTCCTCGAGACGGCGCAGCGCGCCGGTGCTCCCGAGGTAGACGGCCGCCTCCACCGGGCCGTCGACCGCGACCTCGGGGGCCAGCCCGAGGCGCAGCCGGCTGCCGGGCGCCAGGCGGAGAACCTCCGGGGCCGGCGTCGCGTCCCCCGCGCCCCGCACCTCGCGGGCCGTGCCCTGGATCTCCAGGACATAGCCCGGCAGCGGCGCGACCTCCGCCGGAGTCCGCAGCAGCAGGACCAGCGACGCCGCGACCAGGGCCGCCGCGGGAAGCCACCGCATCGCCCGCCGGGTCACCGACCGGGGACGAAACGGACGCACCGTCGGGGACGTGCCGGCCTCCTCCCGGCCAGCCGCGTCGTGGGCGGCCCGGGCCGCGTCGAGGACGGCCCGGCGTCGATCGGCGCCGAGGGGCTGGAACGCGGCCCAGGCCCGCGCGGCCTCCTCGGACTCTTCCGCCTCCCGCTCCAGGGCCCGGACCTCCTCGGCGGAGAGCTCGCCCGCCGCCAGCGCGTCCCAGCGCTCGTCGAGCGCCGACGCCTCGGACTCGCGGTCCTCGCGCCCCAATCGGCCCAGCGCCTTCAATAGATCGTCCTCGCCCATGGTCTCCCCTACGGTGGTGTTCGACTCTAGCCCTTCGCTTCTGACATCCGATCGGAAACCAGACTCCGCGTGAGCTTGCGGAGCCGGCTGCGCCAGGCGTAGACGGCGTCGGCGCTGAGCCCCGTGGCCCGTTGCACCTCCGCCACGGAGCGCTCCTCCACGAAGAGCAGCTCGAACAGGTGGCGCCCCAGGGGGCTCAGCCGCTCCACCAGTTCGTCGAAGAGGAGTCGCAACCGCTCCCTGGAGGCGACGACCCGCTCGGGACCGGGTGCCTCGTCGACCGGCCCGGCATCGGCTCCCTCCACCTCGTCGTCGTCCGGCCAGGGCTGCGGCCGGCGCCGGCGCAGACGGGAGATCGTGTGACGCTCCGCCACCAGGCCGGCAAAGTTCGCCAGCGACAGCCCACGCTCGGGATCCCAGCGTCGGAGCGTGCAGGCGTCACCGACCACCAGGCTGACGAGGATCTCCTGGGTCAGATCCTCGACCTCCTCCCGGATCGCGGAGGCACCGCGGCCGGCCGCGAGCAGACGGCGGGCGACCCGCGCCTGGACCACCGGCGCCAGGTGGTCGATCAGGCGGGCGAGCCGGTCCTCGTCCCCGGAGAGTGCAGCCATCACCTCCCCGGGTTCGAACCCGACGCCGCCGCGCCGCTCGCTCCGGGCGTTGCTCCTCATCGACCTCCTTCTCGCGGCCCCGCCCGCCGTGCGGATCGCGGGCCGCGCCCCCGCGGTGCTCGACGCACCGTTTTCCAGGGCTCCTCGTGACGCCATCGTACCCGAGGTCTCGTGGAACCCGGCCATCGAGCGGACGGTGGCGAACCCGGGGGGCAGGCTAGACCAGCGTTTCCGAAGTCCGGCGACAATGGCCGGACGGGAGGCGCTCGGGGGCCGAGGCGCGCCGACGCAGGCAATGCAGGGACATTGTCGAGGAGGCGGAACGCTGGCAGCCGAGATGCATCGCGGGCGGA
>CAJQNK010000192.1 GCA_905479655.1 uncultured bacterium
CGCTACGAGCGGCCCTCTTCTCCGGACTCTTCGTTGGGAATCCTCCCCGATTCACCGAATCGAGTGCGGATTCCCGCCTTGATTCCGAAGAAGATTGCGCGCTCTCGCTCGCGCCCGGCTTCCACCACGGGCTGCTAGCCCGACCTTCTCACCAAGTCTCTACTGCGAGGTCGTATCCTCGACCGGGCCGCACCCGGACCGTGTCCGACTGTCGAGCGCGTCACTACACCTGCCGACGGTTTCCCGCTATAATACCCCCGATCTCGAGAAAAGCCTGGCTACTTGGCCAGCCCGGGAGCTTCACGGCGGACCGGCGCGATCCTGTTTCGCGGATCGCCCGGGTTCTCGCCTTATCTACCGGGTCCTTTGATCTCGAAAACCAGAAAGAGGAGGAGTCCATGAGAAGAGTCCTGTCAGCCGCGCTGACCACCCTCGCCGTCGTCGCCCTGGTGGCGGCGCCCCTCGTCGCCGCCGAGACCCCGCGGGCGCAGGAGAGCCGCGCCGAGTCCAACCCGATCTCCTTCACGTTCATCGCCACCGGCCTCGACTCGAGCGTCGACGGCCACCTCGAGACCGAGCCCGACGAGTACGGCGGGTTCGGCGCCTTCGGCTACGGCCCGGGCTTCGGCCGCGACAGCTACAACCCGGTCGGCCCGCTCCTCGACACCGAGGTCACCTTCACCGACGCGTTCTTCCTGTCCGTGCCGGCGCTCTCCCAGCGGGCCCTGCTGTCGGACAACATGATCTGGCAGTCCCTCTTCCCCGGAGATCCCGTTCCGCTCGTCCCCAGCATCGTCGCCCCCAGTGTCGCCAGCGACACCAACGGTGACGGCACCCCCGACACCATCGACAGCTCGTTCCGGGTCGACAGCGTCGACGTGGCCATCGCCGCGGACCTCCGGTCCACCGTCCACACCGCGGGCGGCGCCGCCACCCTTCGCCAGGACTACACCTTCACCAACGAGGGCGCCTCGATGGTCACGGTCGTCCTGACCCGGGTGTTCGACGGCGATCTGCTCTACGACGGCGACTTCACCTCCGACGAGGTGGGCACGCTGACCAACGCCGGCGGCCGCGGCCTGTTCGTCTTCCAGCGCGAGCCCGGCGACTCGGCGACCGGCGTCACCATTCACGGCCCCGGCGCCATGAGCTACTTCGGCGGCAAGAACGGCATCAACCCCGGAGACGGCAGCGGCATTCCGTACGGCTTCGGCACCGACGTCCAGGTGTGGGAGAACTTCGGCATGCCCGACAACTGGGTGAACAACATCGCGGGCCTCGGCTACGACACCGACGGCACCAGCGGCTCGACCCCCGCCGGCTGCGACGTGGGCAACGGCTGTGACGCCTTCACCGGTCTCGACTGGGAGCTCACCCTGATGCCGGGCGTGCCGACCGACGTGACCGTGTTCCACACCTACGGCTCGATCGTCCCGGTCGTCGGTGGCATCAGCGTCTCGGGTAGCTGCCCGGGCCCTGTCGACATCGTGATCGAGGGCGGCACGCCGGGCGGTCTCGCGGCGATCCTCCGCGGCACCGGCACCGGTTCGGACGCTCTGCCGGGCGGCCCCTGCGCCGGCTCGGTCAGCGGCCTCTCGGGCGTTTCCCTGCTGAAGGGCGTGTCCTACGACGCCGACGGCCGGATCGAGGTCTCGCCCTCCGTTCCGTCCGCGGGCTGCGGCACGGTGCTCCAGGTGCTCGACGTCTCGACCTGCGGTTTGTCGAACGTCGTCACCATCAACTGATCTGATCCAGGATCCTCGTTCGAGGGCCGGCCGGGTCACCCCCGGCCGGCCCTCTTTTTCGTTCTGCGGAACCGATCCCGGAGAGTCGGCGCTCACACCAGCACCCTGCTCCCTTCGCAGCCGTCGATCTTGCGCGACCAACTCGCCCTCTCCGAAGGAGGTGCCGCCGTCCCTGCATGGGTCGCCGAAGGGCTCCTCGAAAATTTCCCTCAGGGAAAGAAACGGTCATCGGCAAGGAGTGGCTACGCCATTGGCACCGATTCTATCGTCGCCCGGGGTAACACGACTCAGGCTTCCTTTGTCCAACCAGAAGGCACCGGGCGACGAAACAGGCCCCAAGAGCATGAATCGAGATCACTTACGGTGCAGTGAAAAAATCAACCCGCAAGAGAAAGAAACGGTTGGCACCATGGTTGCGTATCCAGGATGCCGAGACCAAGGAGACGACCCATGAAACGGACCCCGCCAGCCCAAACTCTTCCCCTCATTCTGATCGCCCTGGTCCTCATCGGGACTTCCTGTGCCACCCTCGACGAGCCCTCCGCGGTCGCCGAACCGGCAGCCGAGAGCACGATCGTCCAAGGCCCCACGTTCGAGGCGGCCCGCGACGCCGTCCTGGCCGTCGGCGGGACGGTGACCCACGAGCTCGGCATCATCCGTTCGGTAGGCGCGACACTGACCCAGGACCAGCGGGCCAGGATCGCGACCGCCCATCCCGAGATCCGAATGCAGGCCGATCGGGTGGTGAAGGTCCAGAGTGAGCTGCCCGACCCTTCGACCTGCGGCCTGTCGGGTGCGGGCGAGCGCGAGATCAGCGGCGACAAGTTCACCTGGTCCGTCTCCAACCCGGGGTCCTCGGACCTGAGGCTCGACCAGGTCGAGATCCAGTGGCCGGTCGCGAACGGGTTCATCCAGAAGGCCAAGTTCCGCGGCAGAGACCTGCTCAATGGCGCAGCCGACGGGCCGTCGCTCACCTTGACCGGTCCTTTGAGCTCCAATCCTGACGACCTGACCCTCGAGCCCGGCAAGACGGAGAAGCTCGAACTCGAGTTCGGGGACGACCTCCCCGACTTCAATCAGGCGAACTACTACATCGTCCTGACGTTCGAAGAGGAGACGGAAAGGTGGTGGCAAGAGGCCGAGACCTGCACCGTCGTCTTCCGGCCGGACGAGCTGTCCTGTCGCGTGGAGGGGACCGGCGACCGCAAGCTGGACGGCAACAAGTTCGAGTGGGACATGACCAATACGGGGACGGGAGCCATCAGCATCCAGGCCGTTTCGATCAACTGGCCGGAACGGAACGGTTGGATCGAGATGATCCGTCACGAGGGTGGCGAGCTCTACAAGGACCTCGTCCAGCCTCCCGTCGCGACCGTCGTCGGCCCGTGGTTGGGGGACCTCTCGAGACGGACGATCAAGCCAGGCGACGACGGCCAGCTCAAGCTCGAGTTCGAGAACGAGATCTCGATCGACGAGGAAGCCTATCTCGTCACTGTGGAGTTCGCCGAGGGGTGCTCCACGACCTTCGTGGCCAACTACCAAGAACCGCCGGAGGCGTTGAAGGGCGACAAGAAGGCCCGGCAGACCGTCTACCCGGAGACCATCCGGGCGGACGATCTGCACGAGCAGGGCTACACCGGCGAGGGGACGACGATCGCCGTGGTCGACACCGGCCTCTGGGTGGGTGGTCGCGGCGACAAGCACCTGCGCCACGGAGGCCACGAGCAGAACCGCGTGCTCGCCGTCTACGACGCGGTCAACGACATCCTGGAGACCGACACCAAGAAGGCGAAGGACGGGTTCGGCCACGGCAGCCACGTCACGAGCATCGCCGCCTCCGCGCGCAAGACCTGGGGCAGCAACGGCTACGACGGTCGCTACAACGGCGTCGCACCGAACGCCGACCTGCTGGTGGTCAGCGCCTTCGACTCCGAGGGCAAGGGCACCTACATGGACGCCATCCGCGGCATCCAGTTCGTCGTGAACCACAGGGACACCTACGGCGTGCGGGTCATGAACCTGTCGTTCTCCGGCACGCCCATATCGT
Organism: uncultured bacterium; assembly: GCA_905479655.1. Taxonomy (GTDB): domain Bacteria; phylum Acidobacteriota; class Thermoanaerobaculia; order Multivoradales; family JAHEKO01; genus CAJQNK01. Next base: position 3,793 of record CAJQNK010000192.1, read on the forward strand.
TCTACTGGAACGACCCGCTGAACCAGGCCGTCATGGCGGCGTGGCAGGCCGGCATCGTCGTGGTCGCCTCGGCCGGCAACAGCGGGCCGGACCCGATGACCATCGGCGTCCCCGGCAACGTGCCCTACGTCATCACCGTCGGCGCCATGTCCGACGCCACGACCACGAGCTACGAGGCCGACGACTTCCTCGCCACCTTCTCCTCCACGGGGCCGACCTACGAGGGCTTCGTGAAGCCCGAGGTGGTGGCCCCCGGCGGCCACATTCTCGGCCTGACGGACGGAGAGAGCTGGCTGGGCAAGAACAAGAAGATCTTCCACGACGGCGACGGCTACTTCTACATGTCCGGCACGTCGCAGGCTGCCGCCGTGGTCAGCGGCGCCGCGGCCCTGCTGCTCGAGGCCAACCCCGGCCTCACGCCGGACGAGGTCAAGTGCCGCCTGATGGCGACCGCTCGGCCGGCGACGAGTGACGGCAAGCTGGCCTACACCGTCTTTCAGCAGGGCGCCGGCCTGATCGACGTCGCGGGCGCCGCCGAGACGGCGGTGACCGGCTGCGCCAACCAGGGGCTCGACCTCGCGGCCGACCTGGCCGGAGAGAAGCATTATGGTGGCCGCGCCAACGTCGACGGCGACGGCAACTACTGCCTCATGGAGGTCGAGGGCGACGGCTACCTGTGGCCCGGCGGCTACCTCTGGCCCCGCGCGACCGTGTGGTCCGACGGCTACCTGTGGCCCCGCGGCTACCTCTGGTCCCAGGCCTACCTGTGGTCGAACGGCAACTACGACTGGTACCTGGGTGACCTCGAGACCGAGGGCTACCTGTGGCCCCAGGGCTTCCTGTGGCCCCGCGGCTACCTCTGGTCCCAGGCCCTGACGGAGACCATGAGCACCAACTTCTGGGTGCCACAGGAGTAAGCGCGACCGGCAGCCCAGCCTGCCCGGCGCATCCTCCGGGGCAGCGCGGTTCCCAGCCAGCCGGCGACGGGACCGCGCTGCCCGCTTCTCGTCCTGCTCCGCACAGGATCTCCCACCCCGCACACGCCGCCATGCCTCCCTCGTGGACGACGTCGGTCTCGACCTCTCCGGCCCCGCCCTCAACGCCGGGGTCACCTTCCGGCTCTAGCCCGGGGGGCCTCCGGCCTGCCCACGATCTCGAGCCCGCGGAGCACGGGTCGCGCGAATGCTGTAGAATGACTTCACCGGTGACGCTCCTGGCGAGCCTCACGGCTCCATCCTCCGTCGGGTCCGACGACCCGGGAAGACGGAGGCTCCAGCGCGCCACCCCTTCCGTAGTCACCGGCGGCGAAGCGGCCGCCAGAGAGAAGAGCACCATGCGAAACAGCTCTGTCCGCCAGGCGACCGCCTGGACCCTCGCACTCGTCGTTCTCATCCTCGGCGCAGGCATCGTGTCGGCCCAGACCGTTGACGCTGAGAAGGACGCCGGGATCACGGCCAAGGTCGAGGCTCGACTGGCCCGCGACAAAGAGGTCAGCACCTACGAGATCCTCGTAGCGACCGTGGACGGAGTCGTCACGCTGCAGGGCGAGGTCGACGACAAGGCCACGAAGACCAAGGCCGGCATGATCGCCTTCGAGACGCGTGGCGTGAGAGAGGTCCAGAATCGGATCCAGATTCCCGCCGCGGACGGCTCCTAGCAAGGGCACGGGGGGGCGGCGGCGCCCGCACTGAAGGAACGGGGCGCCCCGCCCACGGCGCTCCCCTCTCCGCGTCGGATCTTCTTGACCACATTCTTGGAGGAAGAAAATAGCGGCGCATAGACGCACCAATAAGTTCCTCTCCATGCTGGCCATTCGGCCCTGTGAGAGCTGGATAAGTAGCTAGCATCAATACACTTTCTCGCACTCAGGCCCCATCTGGGCAAGTTGGTACGACGTTTGCTGAAGGAAGGGACAGGCGGCCAGACACCAAGCCAAGGTCGCCCTCGTCTCGATCCTGAAAGGACCCCCAGATGCGCTTGCTTTCGAACGCCCTTGTCGTCTTCCTCGCCCTGATCGCTCTCCTGGCCCCGGGCGGTCCCGCAGCCGCCCAGGGACCCGTCATTCTCATGTCGCTCGACGCCGAGGACGGCGGGCCGGACAACCGGAATGGCCCGCTCTCGGCCTACGGGACGATGCTGAACTCGATCCTCGACCACGTCCGGTCGGAGGAACCCGGCATCCTCGTCGTCGGAGCTGGCAAAGCGGCCGAGGACGACGTGACGACCTTCTGGGGCAGGATGACCCGCTGGACGGATCGCGAGATCTCTCTGATCAACGGCCCCGACGCCATCTCGCGCGTCGACTTCTCCGAGTACGCCCTCGTGGTGATCGCCAGCAACGACGTGGAGACGCCGCGTGGCGGCCTGACCCAGGAGGAGAACGACGCCCTCGCGGACCGCCAGCGGGACCTCTCCAGCTTCGTGAACGCGGGCGGCGGCCTCTGGGCCTTCATGCAGGGTGGGTTCTCGAACCCCTACGCGTGGATCGAAGCGGAGCTCCCGCTCGTCGTCGAGACCGGTCACGCCTTTCGGTTCCTGACTCCCACGCTGCATGGGGTCCGGATCGGACTCAACGAGGTGTTCGAGGTCTGCTGCTGGCACGACGAGATCTCTGGTGTGCCCGACACGTTCCAGGTGCTGGCCGTACGCACCAAGAACGGCGCGGCCATCGCGGTCGGCGGTATCGCGACGATCCTCGGGTCGTCGATTGCGGTTCCGCTCGACATCAACCCGGGCGTGTACCCCAACAAGCTCGACGTGAGGAAGTCGAAGGACGTGAGGATCGCGATCAATGGAACGCCGGACTTCGACGTGTTCGAAGTGGACGTCGCGACGCTCCACATCGCGGGGGTGAGCCCCAAGAAGGTCCGCTACAAGGACGTCTCCACCGCCTGGGAACCCTACCTCGCGAAGGCGTCCATCCTCGAGGGTACCGCGGCGAAGAAGGACGGCGAGACCGACCTGCTGCTCTACTTCGACCGCGAGGAGCTGTTCTCGACCCTGGACTCCCTCGAGCGCTTCAGTCAGCACCGCCTCGAGCTCGAGGGCTCGGTGCTCGACGGACGGAGCATCGAGGGCCTGGACTGGGTCCAGCTGGTCGGCAAGAAGGCCGAGAAGAAGAAGGACGAGACGAAGAAGTAGTCGTCGTCCTTCTCCGCAGGGTTCCGGCCCACAGCGCCGTGATCCCGAGGGCGCTTCCCGGCGCCTCGCGGGCTCGCCCGTGGGAACACCGGGCCGGGCGCCAGCCTGACCTTCTCACCGGATGTCGTTGCGAGAGGCCGGAGGTGCCTGGAGATGCAAGGCTTGCGACCGAGGGCGAGCTCGAAGCGGCCCGGCGGATCCAGGCGTCACTCCTGCCCGCCAGCCTGCCAAAGGCCGGCGAGCTGAAGTTGACGGCCCGTTTCCGACCGAGCTCGGCGGTGGCCGGAGACTTCTACGAGGTGCTCGAAGCCGGTCCAGGGCGGCTCGGCGTGCTGGTGGCCGACGTCTCGGGCCACGGCGTTCCGGCCGCCCTCGTCGCCTCCATGGTCAAGGTGGCGATCAAGGCCCACCGGGAGAGGGTCGATCGGCCCGCCGACCTGCTGGCCGGGATGCACGCAACTCTGCGCGCCGAGATCTCCCCAGGGTCGTGACGACGGTGTACGCGTTCTTCGACGCCGAGGCGGGAGAGGTCGTCGTGGCGCGTGCCGGGCACCCGGCCGCCCTCCTCGTGCCGGCGGACGGCGGC
>CAJQNK010000193.1 GCA_905479655.1 uncultured bacterium
GGCCGTAGGTGCCTGGAGATGCCAGGCTTGCGACCGAGGGCGACGCAGTCGTACTGTCTGTACGTCGAGGAGCCCGAGCGGAGCGTAACGCCGCAGATTCAGGTACATACGGCCTCGCAGTAGACAATTGGTGAGAAGGTCGGGCTAGTCGGCGCCGAGCCACCAGCGGCGGTCGGCCAGCCGCTCGACCTCGTCCGCCTGGCCCACGGCGGCGAGCATCTCCGTCACGGTGCGCCGCGAACCCGGAACGACCCAGTCGGGCGCGATCTCCGCCAGGGGCTCGAGCACGAAGCGACGACACCGGAGGCGCGGGTGAGGGAGGGTCAGCTCCGGATCCCGCCGTCGCTCGGAGCCGAAGAGCAACAGGTCGATGTCCAGGGCTCGCGGGCCGAAGCGTGGTCCCCTGGCGCGTCCGGCCGCCAGCTCCAGAGCCTTGGCGATGGCCAGGAGCGACCCGGGGTCGAGCAGCGTCCTGCCGATGGCGGCCGTGTTGAGGAAATCAGGCTGCTCGATGGGGGACTGTGGGCGGGACCGGTAGAGGGAGGCGACCGTCAGGTCGGAGATCCACCCGTGGAGGGCGTGGAGGGCCCAGCCGAGCTGGGCGACCGGGTCGCCGAGGTTGGACCCGAGGCCCAGTGCAAGGCGCGTCCCCGAGCCCGGGCTCCGGAGCGTCAGGGTCTCCGGGTTCAGGGCCTCCGGGTCCTGGGCATCAATCCTCGTCGTCCTCGTCGAGGTCGTCGTCGTCGTCGTCCTCGAGGTCGGCGCCGATCAGGTCCTCTTCCAGCTCTTCGTCGTCGAGATCGTCCTCGTCCTCGAGTTCGTCGTCGTCGTCGCTGTCGTCGCTCCCTTCGTCCGGCGGCTCCTTCGGGGAACGACTCCTCGCGGTCCCCTTCGGCTTCGGCGCGGGAGCCGGCTCGGGCTCCGCTTCCGGCTCCGTGGGGTGCGTGCCGCACTTGGGACAGACGGTCTCCGCCTTGCCGAGGTCGTAGAACCTCGCCCCGCAACTCGAGCACTCGTGCTTCTTCCCCAGATCCGGCATCTCTGGCTCCTCTTTCTCCTCACGTTTCCGAAGCGACCGCTCGGCCGCTCCGCCGGCGGCGGGACGGTAGCAGCAGGTGGGGCGGGGTGTCAACGGACCGGGGCGGACGGTCGGCAGGCTCGCGGAGCACCTTCGCCGCCGTTCCCCGCGGCGGGTCCCAGCCCAGCCCGGCCAGCCCAGCCCAGCCCGGCCAGCTCGTCCCCTTGTTTCGGGCGCCAGCCGGAGCTAAACTGAAAGGCTACCTCGGGGTGTGCCCCTCGAGGCCCTCCTTCTCGTCCGGCCCCTCCCGGGCGCCGACGCGAAACACGATCCCCGATCGACAACCCTCGTGCGCCAGATCGCCATCCTCACGTTGACGCTGCTCCTGCTCGGCGCCGCGCTGCCTGCTATCGCGACCGAGACGGCCCCCTTGCCGCCGGAGGACGCCTCGTTCTCGGCCGACGAACGGCTCGGGGCCCTGGTGCGGCGGGTTCGGTGGGAGAATGAGCGGATCGAGACGTTGGAGGCCGAGTTCGTCCAGAAGAAGGAGAGCGCTCTCCTTCAGGAGCCGGAAGAGGCCCGCGGCGCCTTTTCGTACGCGGCGCCCGACCGGGTCCGGTGGGAGTACCGGACCCCCAACCCGATCTCCCTGCTCATCGAGGATGGGGAGATGACGACCTGGTATCGGGACATGGACCAGGTGGAGCGGATCTCGGTGGGGCGTCAGTCGCAGAAGGTGCTCGAGTACCTCGGCGCTTCAGGCTCCCTCGACGCGCTCCTCGAGTACTTCGAGGTGGCCCTGCGCATGCCTGTGGATCCCGCCGCGCCCTACCAGCTCGACCTCGACCCGCGGTTCGCCCGCGTCGAGCGCCGTGTGCGCTCCATGAGCCTGTGGATCGATCGCCAGAGGTTCCTTCCGATCCGGCTGCGCTACGAAGAGGCGGACGGAGACGTCACGGAGTACCGGTTCGACGACATCCGGCTCAACGCGGAGCTGCCGGCGGAGCGTTTCGTGCTGGAGATCCCGGACGGCGTCGAGGTGCGGGAGATCACGACCGGCGCCCGTCCGGGCGCTCCCTGAGCGACGGCCGGATCGTTCGGTGGCCCTGCGCTTCGAGATCCTCGCTCGGGATGGCGCCGCCCGACTGGGGCGGCTGACGACCCCCCATGGCGTCGTGGAGACGCCGGCCTTCATGCCGGTCGGTACGCTGGGCGCGGTGAAGGGTGTCGGGCCCCACGAGCTGGAGGCCGCCGGGGCCCGGATCCTGCTCTCGAACCTCTACCACCTGACGCTCCGTCCAGGCATCGAAGCCATCGAGGAGCTCGGGGGTCTACACCGCTTCGTCGGCTGGCGCGGGCCGATGATCACGGACTCGGGCGGCTACCAGGTCTTCAGCCTCTCTCGTCTCGCCGAGGTCGACGACGGGGGCGTGACGTTCCGCTCGCACCTCGATGGCGCCCGGTTGCGCTTCACGCCGGAGGGGGTGGTGGATCGGCAGCGTCGCCTCGGCGTGGACCTGGCCATGGTTCTGGACGAGTGCCCCCCCTGGCCGGTGGAGCATGGGGCGGCGGCGGCCTCCCTCGAGCGGACGCTGGTCTGGGCTCGGCGCTCGCGGGAGGCGGCGGGAGAGATGCCCGGAGGACTCTTCGGCATCGCCCAGGGGAGCGTGTTCCCCGACCTGCGCGAGCGGGCGGTGGAGGCTCTCGCGGAGCTCGACTTCGACGGTCTCGCCATCGGCGGCGTGAGCGTCGGCGAGCCGGACGCCGAGCGACGCGCCGTGGTGGAGCGTACGGCGGCGCTGTTGCCGGACGCGAAACCGAGGTACCTGATGGGTGTGGGCACGCCCGCGGACCTGTTGCACGCGGTGCGCCATGGCATCGATCTGTTCGACTGCGTGCTGCCCTCGCGCAATGCCCGCCACGGCCTGCTGTTCACCCGTCGCGGAACCGTGCGGATCAAGAACGCCGTTCACAAGAGAGACCCGAGACCCGTCGACGAGGGCTGCGACTGCCCCTGCTGTCGGCATGTGAGCCGCGCCTTCCTGCATCACCTCGTGCGGTCGGGCGAGGTCACCGGCAAGGTCCTGGCCACCCTGCACAACATCCGCTTCTACCTTGACTTCATGGGGCAACTCAGAGAAGCTACAGCGTCCGGGACGCTGACGGACGTAGGGGTTCCTTCGGTCGCTCCGACGTCAGACTGAGGGCCGTCCGACACGGCTCGATCGCGCCTCCGGTCACGACCTGCTTCATCCCCGCTAGAGTAACGTATCCGTGCTGACAGCTCGAACCCCGTCGGTGTCTTGGGGCGGTGCGCTGGGGCGGTGCGCTGGCGATGGCCGAGACGGGGGGCTTGACGAGGAGTTCCGTCGAGTCTCGACCTCGATCGGCGGATTCCGATAGTGTCCGGCCTTTCGAGAGGCTCCCTCTCGTCCTCGAGCACCGCACCCTTGGAGACTTCCGATGAACCTCGCTAGCTCGCTATTGACCTTCGCCCAAGGGGCCGGGACCGCGGACTTCATCCGTGCCTTCGGTCCGGTCGTGATCATCTTCGTGATCTTCTACTTCCTGCTCATCGCGCCGATGCGCAAGCGGCAGAAGGCCCTGCAGGAGCTCGTGGAGTCCCTGAAGAAGGGCGACAAGGTGGTCACGAACGGCGGCGTCTACGGCGAGATCGCCGCGCTGGAGGACAAGGTGGTCCATCTGAAGGTCGCGGACAAGGTGCGCATCCGGATCGCCCGCTCGTCGATCGCCGGCCTGGAGGAGACACCGGGCCAGGAGGAAAGCAAATGAACCGCAGCCTGCTCTGGCGCGGCGTACTGATCGCCGCCGTCGTGGCGACCGCCGCGTTCTCGGCCATACCCCTGGACGAGAGCATCAACCTGGGTCTCGACCTGCGCGGCGGCATCCACCTCGTCCTCCAGGTCGAGTCGGACGACGCCGTCCGCTCGGAGACCAACAAGGACCTGGACCGCTTCGTCGAGGAGGCCAAGGACGCGGGTGCGTCGGGCGCCGTCGGCGAGCGCGTCGGCGACTCGTCGTTCCGGGTCACCAGCGCAGCGTCCCTCGACGACGCCAAGGTCCACCAGATCGTGGAGGAGTACCTCCCGGGCTGGGCGTGGCGCCGGAGTGGCGACGAGCTGCGTTTCGACATGACGCCGCAGAACCTCGGTGATATCCGCAACCTCGCCGTCGTCCAGGCCCTGCAGACGATCCGCAACCGGGTCGACGCCTTCGGCGTGTCCGAACCCGTGATCCAGCGCCAGGGGCTCGACAGCCGGCGCATCGTCGTGCAGCTGCCCGGCGTCGACGATCCGGAGCGGGTGAAGAACCTGATCAAGAGCACGGCGTTCCTCGAGTTCCGCCTGGTGGACTTTCCCCTGGGCGGCGGTGGCGCCTCCACCGAGGCCGAGATTCTCGGCAACTACGGCGGCCGGTTGCCGTCGAACGTCGAGCTGCTGACGGGCACCATCTCCGACGACCTGGGGCGGGTGATCGGCCGGCAGTACTACGCGGTGGGGAAGAGCGCGGTGGTCTCGGGCCGAGACCTGAAGACGGCGCGGCCCGGCCTCGGCCAGTTCAACCAGCCGGTGGTCAACTTCAGCCTGACTCACGAGGGCGGGCAGCGCTTCGCCGAGGCCACGGCCGCCAACGTCAACAAGGGCCTGGCGATCGTGCTGGACGGCAACGTGGTCTCCGCGCCGAGAATCAAGCAGAGGATCTCGGACTCCGGGATCATCGAGGGTTCGTTCACCCAGCAGGAGGTCGAGGACCTGTCGACCACGCTGCGCTCCGGTGCTCTTCCCGCTGGGATTACCTACCTGGAGGAGCGGACCGTGGGCCCCTCCCTCGGCCAGGACTCCATCGACCAGGGCTATCGTGCCGGGTTGTTCGGCGGCGCCCTGGTGATCCTGTGCATCCTGCTCGTCTATCGACTGAGCGGGCTCAACGCGATCCTGGCGCTGACGCTGAACATCGTCCTGATCTTCGGGGCGCTCGCCTACTTCGGCGCCACGCTGACGCTGCCGGGTCTGGCCGGTATCGTGCTGACCATCGGCATGGCCGTCGACGCGAACGTCCTGGTCTTCGAACGGATCCGGGAGGAGCTGCGCTTCGGCCGGACGGTGAAGTCGGCGATCGACGCCGGCTTCGGGAAGGCGCTCTCGTCCGTCGTCGACGCCAACATCACGACGCTGATCGCGGCGCTGTTTCTGTTCCAGTTCGGCACGGGTCCCATTCGGGGCTTCGCCGTCACCCTTTCCGTGGGCATCCTGGCTTCGCTCTTCACCGCCATCGTGGTGAGCCGCTGGCTTTTCGACCTGGTGATCTCGCGTCGCCAGCGGGTCGAGCGGCTGTCCATCTGACGCCGCTCTCACCCTCTGGCCCGAAGGAGTCTCGCGATGGAGTTCTTCCGCGATCCGAAAATTGACTTCATGAAGTACCGCAAGGTCTTCCTGCTCCTCTCGTCGATCCTGATCCTCATCGGGTTCGTCTCGATCTTCGTCCACGGCAAGCTGAACGTGGGGATCGACTTCGCGGGTGGCACCCAGCTCACCCTGAAGTTCGCCGAGCAGCCCTCGATCGAGGATCTGCGGGACATCGTCAACGGGGCGGGGATCCAGGAGGCCATGATCCAGCGCTTCGGTGAGGAGGGCGACAACGAGGTGATGATCAAGACGCCGACGGTCGAGGACAGTGAGGAGGGGAGTCAGCGTCAGATCGAGGCCGCGCTCCACGCCTCGTTCGGCCAGGATCTCCAGGCCTTCGATCTCAATCAGACCGGCACCGAGGGGCTGGCGGACTTCCTCCTCGGCGAGGATCCGGACAGTCTGCGCGCGGCGGACGAGGATGTCGCCAGGGCGCACTACCAGGCGGTCGCCGCGGACATCATGGCCGTGCGGAAGGAGGATGGCCTCTTCGACAGCTGGGACGAGGTCGCGTCGGCCGAGGGCGTCAGCGCCGAGGCGCTGGAGACGCTGAGGAGCAAGACGCTGCTGGGCGACTTCGCGGTGGTCGGCGCGGAGAACGTGGGACCCCAAATCGGTGCGGAGCTCCGCCAGAAGGGCATCCTGGCCGTCGTCTTCTCCCTGGTCGGGATGCTGCTCTACATCTGGTACCGCTTCGAGCTGCGCTTCGGTATCGGCGCCCTCGTGGCGGTGCTGCACGACGTCTTCGTGGTCCTGGGCCTCTACGCCCTCGCGGGCTTCGAGTTCAACCTGACCACCATCGCGGCCTTCCTGACCCTGGTGGGTTACTCGGTGAACGACACGGTCGTCATCTTCGACCGCGTGCGGGAGAACATGCGGCGGAACCCGCGAGCCGAGCTGGTCGACACCATGAACGTCAGCCTCAACCAGACCCTGTCCAGGACGGTTCTCACCTCCGGCACGACGATCCTGGTGGTGGGCTGCCTGCTCGTCTATGGCGGCGACGTCCTGCGGGGCTTCGCGTTCATCCTGACGGTCGGGGTCGTCATCGGCACGTACTCGTCGGTCTACGTCGCGAGCCCGTTCGCCCTGGCCTGGGAGCACTTCTCGCGCCGTGGCCGCAGCGGCGGTCGCCCGGCCAAGGCCACCGGCTGACCGGCGGCCGCCGGGGCGTGGGGCGGACGTCCTCGGCCATCCGCCCGTCAGCCTCGCCCGGGTAGAGTCCGTCGAGCCGAGCCCGGGGCTCGGCGGTTGCCCGTGTGGAATCTCGGTTGCCGAGCCCGTGCGCGGTATCCTGTGGCCATCGCGGACCGTCCGTGCCAGCAGGGCCGTTCGGGCGGTCCGGAGATGAGTTCGCTGCGAACTCGAGAGCTGATGACCGCCTAGCTAGCTAGCCATGCGCCCGCCACTCCGCCTCCGTCGAGACCGCCCACCGGTCGAGGTGAGCCAGAGGATCCAGCTCGAGGACATCATCGCGCGGCTACGGCTGCACGGGCGAGCTGTCGACGAGGCTTTCCTGCGCTCGGTGCTCGAGTTCGCCGTCGAGAAGCACGGCGACCAGAAGCGGCGCTCGGGCGAGCTCTTCTACCACCACCCGCTGTACGTCGCGTACCTCCTGGCGGACCTCGGTTTCGACGAGATGTGCGTAGCTGTCGGTCTGCTTCACGACGTCCTGGAAGATACGCGGGTCGACCGCCAGGAGTTGGGCACCCGTTTCGACGAGGAGCTCGCCGAGCTGGTCGACGGGGTCACCAAGATCGGTCGTCACGAGTACGTGCGCCGCGGCGACGCTCAGGCCGAGACCTTCCGCAAGTTGATCCTCGCCTCGGCGCGCGACGTCCGGGTCATCGTCGTGAAGTTGGCCGATCGGCTGCACAACATGATGACCCTGGAGCACCTCGCCGAGGGAAGTCGCCGGAGGATCGCGCGCGAGACCCTCGAGATCTACGCCCCGCTGGCCCACCGCCTGGGGATGTCAAGAGTGCAGGGCGACCTCGAGGACCTGGCTTTCTACCACCTGCATCGGGACGAGTTCCGATCCCTCGTCGCCAAGATCGAGGAGCGCAGGCGGGTCGGCCGAGGCGCTCTCGACGCCATCCGCGAGGAGCTGACCGGGACATTGGGGGCGGCCGGCATCGAGGCCGAGATCGGCTATCGGATCAAGCGCCCGTACTCGATCTACCGCAAGCTGAAGAAGCGGGGGATCGAGATCGAGCAGCTCTACGACTACCTTGCGTTCCGGATCATCACGGGCGGCCAGGCCGACTGCTACGCGGCTCTCGGGCTCGTCCACACCCATCCGGCCTGGAGGGCCGTGCCCGGCCGCTTCAAGGACTACATCGCCAATCCCAAGCCCAACGGCTACCGCTCCCTGCACACCACGGTGCTGAACACCGACGGCCGGACCTTCGAGGTGCAGATCCGCACGAAGGACATGGACCGCGAGGCCGAGGAGGGGATCGCCGCTCACTGGCGCTACAAGGCGGGCCGGGGCGGCTCGGGCGACGACGGCACCCAGGAGATCCGGTGGCTGCGGCAGCTCGTCGACTGGCAGAAGGATGTCCAGGACCCGCGCTCCTTCCTCTCCTTCCTCAAGATCGACCTGTACCCCGACGAGGTCTACGCCTTCACGCCGAGGGGCGACGTGATGTCGTTCCCGCGAGGGGCGACGCCGCTCGACTTCGCCTACAAGGTGCACACGGAGGTCGGACACCACTGCCAGGGAGCGCGCCTGAACGGCAAGCTGGTGCCGCTTCGGACGCCGCTCGGCAACGGCGACATGGTGGAGATCCTCACCAACCCGTCGCGTCATCCGAGTCGCGACTGGCTGTCGTTCGTGGTGACCTCGAGGGCGAAGAGCAAGATCCGCCACTGGCTCAACACCCAGCAGAACGAGCAGGCGATCGAGATCGGACGTCGAGCCCTCGAGCGCGAGCTGGGCCGTTTCCGCCTCCAGGTAAAGGGGGTGGAGAAGCAGCTCGAGACCTACGTCAAGGAAGAGGGTCTGGGCAGGCTGGAGGAGCTGTTCGCGCGCGTCGGCTTCGGCCGCGTGGCGGCTCGCCAGGTCGTCGGTCGCGTTCTGACGGAAGAGCAGATGGGGAGCGGCAGTCGCAGCAGCTTCAGCCAGGTCGTCCGCAAGATCCTCCCCACCGGCGGCCCCAGCCCGATCGAGGTCAGGGGCCACGACGACCTGATGGCCTTCCTCGCCAAGTGTTGCAGCCCCCTACCCGGGGAGGCGATCGTGGGCTACATCACACGCGGCCGGGGTGTCTCGGTCCACTCGCAGGACTGCCCCAACGTCCGCAACCTGCTCTACCATCCGGAGCGCGAGATCGAGGTGCGCTGGGCGAGCCCCAAGGACGAGGTCTTCCCCGTCTCCCTCGAGATCGAGACCGAGGACAAGCCCGGGATGCTGGCCCGCCTCACCGAGGTGATCGCCAAGAACGGCGGCAACATCCGGCAGATCGGCGCCGAGACCGAGACCGGTCGCGGGGTGATCCTCGTCGTGCTGGAGGTCCGCAACCGGCGTCAGCTCCAGCGGCTGAAGCAGCGCCTGGAGGCTGTTTCGGGCGTGATCGGTGTCGACCGGAAGATGTCCGGAGGACGCGCGGGGAACGCGGGGTAGGGCGAGGCGGGGATCCTCGTGCCGGTCCGCGGTCGCAGTCGCCGGCAAGGGTGCCCCGGTCCGGTCAGCCGGCGGTGCTCTTCGCTGTCTCCGCGTTCGCTGCCTCTTCCGGATCCCAACTCCGGACGGGGGGCTTCACGACCCGACCGTCCCTCAGACACCGGGTGCAGACCCAGATCCGCTCGACGGAACCGTCGACCCAGGCCCTGACGCGCTGCAGGTTGGGCTTCCAGGTCCGGGCGCTGACGTTGTGGGCGTGGCTTATCTGACGGCCGGTGACCGTCCCCTTACTGCAAATCTCGCATCGCTTGGCCATGGCGCAACTCTCCTCTTGTCGCAAGACGACGGAGTGTAGCAGGAGAAGAGAGCGGGGGCAAACCCAGTGTTGCGGGGCTCCTTGACAGGCTCGCGAGTTTCGGGCTAGGCTGCATGCAGTTCTTTAAGGATCAGTCTCCAAATATCGATGAAAACACGACTTTCACGGCGGAACTGATCTGGTCATGTTCTTCTCCAGACAAAAAAGCGTCGTCGGCCTGGACATCGGCAGCTCCCACCTCAAGCTGGTCGAGCTGAAGGAGCGCAAGGGGGGGGAGTACCAGCTGCTCCACGCCGGGATCGAACCCCTCTCGCCGGAGGCGATCGTCGACGGCTCGATCATGGACTCGTCGCTCGTCGTCGAGGCCATTCAGCGTCTCGTGGAGCATTCGGGGACCAAGAACAGGAATTTCGCGACCTCGGTGTCCGGTCACTCGGTGATCATCAAGAAGATCGAGGTGCCGGTAATGGCGCCCGACGAGCTCGGTGAGTCCATCCGCTGGGAGGCGGAGCAGTACATCCCGTTCGACATCAACGACGTGCGGTTGGACTACGTGCCCCTGACCGACGTGCAGTCGGCTCGGGACACGATGGAGGTCCTGCTCGTCGCGGTCAAGCGCGACAAGGTCAACGACTACGTGTGGGTGATCAACCAGTCGGGAAACGAGCCGAAGATCGTCGACGTCGACGCCTTCGCGCTGCAGAACGCCTACGAGGCCAACTACGAGGTGGACTCGGGTCGGGTCGTGGCCCTGATCAACATGGGGGCGGCCGTCACCAACATCAACATCCTCGCGCGGCGGACCACGGTCTTCTGGCGGGACATCTCGTTCGGTGGCAACCAGTTCACCGAGGCGCTGCAGCGGGAGTTCAACCTGTCCTTCGAGGAGGCGGAGCGGGTCAAGCGGGGGGAGGAGGTCCAGGGCAAGACGCTGGCGGACGCCCAGATGGTGCTCGACGCCGTCTCGGGGGACATGGCAGCGGAGATCCAGAAGACCTTCGATTTCTTCGGGGCAACCTCCGCCGAGGGCGCGGTCGAGGAGATGGTCCTCTCGGGAGGGTGCGCGCTGACACCGAATCTCAGAGCCGTGCTGCAGGATCGGTTCGGGGTTCCGACGGACCTCTTCGACCCGCTCCGAAACATCCACTACGCCGGCTCCGACATCCACGAGGAGTGGTTGCGGGACGTCGGGCCGATGCTCGCCGTGTCGGTGGGGCTGGCGCTGCGCAAGGAAGGGGACTAGCTCCCCCCAGGGGACCGGTCATGATCCGGATCAACCTCATCGCCGAGCGGAAGAAGCTGGCGCCTTCCAAGCAGGACCGATCGCCCAACGGTCGCGACGTGGGGCTGTGGCTGCTGCTAGCGGCGATCGCCGTGGGCCTTCTGGCGACCGGCTTCCGCTACTGGACGCTCAGCAGCGAGCTCTCGAGCAAGGATCGGGAGATCGCCGAGGCCCAGAGGGAGGCGGACGAGCTCGGGCCGATCATCCGCGAGGTGGAGCAGTTCAAGCTGGCGCAGGTCGAGCTCGAGCGGAAGATCGGGATCATCCAGGTCCTGCGCGACAACCAGGAGGGACCGGTCCGGCTGATGGACGCCGTCTCGCGGGCTGTGCCCGAGCTGCTCTGGCTCAGCCGTGCCCGGACCTCGGCGACGACCCTCGACCTCACCGGCACCGCGACGAATCCCAACGCCGTGGCGAACTTCATCGACAACCTGGACGCCGTCGAGGAGTTCCAGGAGCCGATCCTCAAGGAGATTCGCCAGCAGGGTGACAACCGCTACGTCTTCACGATCTCCCTGAGTTACTCTTACGCGCGGTCGACGCCGCCCGAGGAGGGTTGAAATGGCCTTCCAGACCGGTCTCGAGGGGAAACCGTGGTACGTCGGCACGCTGGTGGGTCTCGCGGTGGCAATCGCGGTGTTCGTCCTGTGCCACGTGGTGTTCTTCAAGGATATGGGTGTGCAGATCCAGAACCAGGAGGCGCGACTCGCCGAGCTCCAGGCCCGGATCCAGGAGGGGCGGGCGGCCAGTCGTCAGCTGCCGGAGTTCCGTGAGCGCGTCCGGCGGCTCGAGCTCGATCTGGATCGCCTGCTGCGGATTCTCCCCTCGCGCCGGAACACCGCCGATCTGCTGCGGCGGATCCGCGACCTCACGCAGCAGGGTGACTTCGAGCTGCAGCGATTCCGTCCGGGTGGCTTCGTGGACCGGGAGTTCTACGCCGAGTGGCCGATCGCGATCAATCTCCAGGGCGGCTACCACGAGCTCGCACTCTTCTTCGACCGCGTGTCGCGGTTCTCGAGGATCATCAACATCCAAGACCTGAACATCACCGCGGCGAACCAGCGCGATGCGAGCATCCAGGCGACCTTCAATCTGGTGACCTTCGTCTACCTGGGTGACGAGGCCGCGGAGGAAGAAGCCGGCGGAGGAGTCGCTCCATGAAGTTCGAGAGCCTGGCCGCACCATCCCTGACCCTGCTGCTGCTGTTCGCCTTCTTCGGGGCTCTGCCCGCTGCCGCGGTGGCGCAGGAGGAGGCCGCCGCGGTAGCCGAGGAGACCGGGGAGGCGACCGCGGGTGCGTTCGACGAGGTGGACGAAGGGTCCTCCTCCGCTGTGGCCGAGACGATCCGCTCGCTCATCGAGCGCGAGGAGGAGGCGTTGGCCGGCGAGGGCTACGGCTACGACCGGGGGATCCGGCGCGACCCGTTCGTGCCGCTGGGGGGCGCTGGCCCGCTGACGCCGACGCCCTGTGCCAACGCCGACGAGCTGCGCTGTGTCCCGATCGACGATGTGGAGATCACCGGCGTCTACATGACGGCAAGCGAGGCGGTGGCCCAGGCCCGGGGTAGCGAAGCGAACAGGGCGTTCCTGCTGGTCGTGGGCGATCAGCTTCTCGATGGCGAGGTCGTCTCGGTGGAGATCGACCGGGTCGTGTTCCGCCAGCGGATCGAGAGGGCGGATCTGAATCTCAAGCCGTTTCGGGAGGTCGTGAAGGAGCTCAACCCGTGACCGGGCGACTCAACGCCCGGCGGGAGGAGGCGAGCACCATGGGAGAGATGCTGAGACATGTGCGAGCGACCGGTCACGGAGTCTGGGTGGCCATCGCCTGCCTCGCACTTCTGGCCGCGGTCGGGATTGTTCCGGCGGACGCGCAGAACCCGTCCGGGCTGACGATCGAGAGCCTCGAGCTCCAAGCCCAGGGTCCCGGTTCGCGGCTGCGTCTGCAGGCCGACGGGCCGGTCACCTGGACCAGTTTTCGCGATACGGCGGGCGACCTGGTCATCGAACTGCCCAACAGCCTGCCGGCTGCGGGCCTCACGGGCCTGCCCGACGCATCCGATCCGTTGGTGCGCTCGGTGAGCATCGAGCATGACGACACGGGGCTGCGCCCCGTGACGCGGCTCGTGGTCGCCAGCCGCGCCGCGGTAGAGCACGTCATCACCGCCGACGGCAGTGAGCTCTGGATCGACCTGGTTCCGGTCGCCGCGCCCCTGCCGATGGAAGCGGCGCGGGTGACCACCGCAGCCGCCGGAGGATCGGCCTCCGCACCGCCGTCCGACACGCCGGATCGGGAGGTCGTGGCCGCGTTGGAGCGTCTGGGGACAGCCGAGGAGCCGCAACCCGGAGTGCAGCCCTCCGGCGTTCTCGCGACCCGGCTCGCCGGAGTCGAGGTTGTTGGCGGCGAGTCGACCTTGAGGGTGATGGGCGACGGCGCCTTCGAGTACGAGACCTTCTACCTGGACGATCCGCCACGCGTGGTGATCGACCTCCAGGGCGTCGTGGACGCCTCTCCCCAGGCCTCCGTCGAGGTGGCTTCGGGCCCGGTGGACCGAGTGCGCATGGCCCAGTTCCAGTCCTACCCGGAGCGGGTGGCCCGCGTGGTCATCGACCTGGCCGAGCCCGCCGTCCCGGTGATCCGCGGGACCTCGGACGGCCTGGAGGTCGCCTTCGGCGCCGCGATGCCCGCGGCCGTCACGGCCGCCGAGCTGGAGGCCGAGGTCGAGAGCACGCTGGAGATCGCCGACGCGCCCGCGCCGGACGCGCCGGCCGCGGCGGAGGCCGTGCGGCCCCTGGCTGAGCCGGTCGCCGCGAGTGTCGTGGCCTCCGAGCCGCCGATGGCCGAGGCCGAGGCCACGGTCGCGCAGGCGGCCGCAACGGAGCCGGAGGATCTCGAGCCCCTCGAGGAGGAGGTCGTCGATGCGCCGCGGGTCGTCGAGGCGACGCCTGTGCCCGCCCCCGACCTGTCCCCGGAGCGCCCCGCCCCGGTGACAGAAATCGCCGTCACGGACAGCGCCGTCACCGACAGCGCCGCCACGGACGTCGCAGTCACCGACGTCGCTCTGTACGAAGCCGCTCAACTCACTCCGGAGACCCCCGCCTCCGCTACGCGCCCCGTCGGGCGGCAGAGCGGGAGCGTCAGTCTGGGTGCCCCGGAGAAGACCTACGCTGGCGAGCTCATGACCCTCACCGTCAAGGATGCCGACATCAAGGACATCCTGAGGGTCTTCGCCGAGATCAGCGGTCTGAACGTCGTCGTTCAGCCGGGTGTCACCGGATCGGTGACGGTGGAGCTGCGTCAGGTGCCCTGGGATCAGGCCCTCGAGCAGATCCTCAAGATCAACAGCCTGGGCTACGAGCTCGAGGGCAACATCATGCGGGTCGCGCCCCTCGGCAAGCTCCGCGAGGAGGCCGAGGAGGCTCAGCGTCTCAAGGCGGCCCAGTCCCTGGCGATCCCGCTCCGCACCGTCATCCAGCGGGTCAGCTACGCCAATGCCCAGGAGCTGGCCAACATCCTGGGACGCAGCGTCCTCTCGCAGCGCGGCTCGGTGATCGTCGACGGTCGCACCAACACCCTGATCGTGAAGGAGCTGCCGGACTACATGGACACGGTCATCGCCTTGATCGAGAACCTGGACACGCCGGAGCCCCAGGTCATGATCGAGGCGCGGATCGTGGAGACCACGAAGCGCTTCACCCGCACCCTCGGCGTCAACTGGGGCTTCGAGGGCATCGCGAGCCCGGCCACCGGCAATCCGACGGGGTTGCAGTTCCCGGCGAACGTCAATGCGGACGGTGGCGTCAACCTGCTCACGGGCGCGGCCAACGGCATCCTCAACGTGAGCATGGGCAACGTGCTGAACACCTTCAACCTGGACGCCACCCTGCAGGCCGCGGAGACCGAGGGCCTGATCAACATCCTTTCGGCGCCGCGCGTCGCGACCCTCAACAACGAGCAGGCCTCGATCCAGAGCGGTCTCCAGATCCCCATCCAGACCGTCGCCAACAACACGGTGAGCGTCCAGTTCGTGAACGCCACCCTGCGCCTCGACGTGACACCCCAGGTGACCGCCGAGGGGACGGTTCTCATGCAGATCAACATCCAGAAGCGTGAGCCCCAGCTGGCCTTCGCGGTCGTGGGCGCGACCAACGCGCCCATCGCGACCAAGGAGGCGCGGACGCGCGTCATCGTCCGTGACGGCGGCACCACGGTCATCGGTGGCATCTACGAGGTGTCGACCGACCAGGGCGAGGACCGTGTTCCCGGGATGGCCAACGTGCCGATCCTGGGTCATCTCTTCAAAAACAAACGACGCACCGACGAGAACGAAGAGCTGCTGATCTTCATCACTCCCCGAGTGATCAAGCTCTGAGCGCCCAATAGAGGAGCGAGTCATCATGAGATCAAGGTACCGAGCTCTCCTCGCGATCGCCCTCGTGGGTCTGATCGTGACGGCGTGCAGCTCGTCGCGCACCGACAAGGCGGATACGGGGGGAGTCCTCCTGTCCATCTCGGACTTCGACGGACTACCGGTGCAGGTCTCCGTCACCCTCGCGACCGGGGTTGGCCTGATCTCCGTGGAACAGCTCACGGTGCAGAACCTGCCCCTGGATCCGAATGGCCTGACGTCGGATCTCATGAACGTGGAGATCCAGTCCTACGAGGTCATCTACACTCGGGGTGACACGGGAACCCGGATACCTACTCCGTTGGTCCGTGGCCTGTTCGGCGTCGCCCCGATCGGGGGCACCTTCGACGTCGAGAACCTCCCGATGATGAGCCTGGAGCAGCTCCTCGAGGAGCCACTGTCGGACCTCGCTGCGCTGGGCCTCGATCCGGAGACCGGGGGCAACACCATCCTGCTGAACTTCAGCCTCCGCTTCTTCGGCCGCACGCTCGGCGGGGACAACGTCTCGACAGCGCCCGCCCAGTTCACCATAGAGTTCATTCCATAGAGTCGCGTGGGGAGATTCACGATGCGAACCAGACAGAGGATCGAGGGCTCCTACGGTGCCCTTCTCCTGCTCGTTCTCGGCCTGGGAGTCGCCCTGGCGTGTTCCGGTGACTCTCCGACCGCCCCGGTGCAGCAGCCGGGCCCGCCGCCCACCGACAACCAGCCCGTGGCCTCCTTCTCATCCGAGAACCTGGCCAGCTCGACGACGGTCGTCTTCACCAACCAGTCGAACGGCGCCAGCTCTTTCGAGTGGGACTTCGGCGACGGGCTGACCAGCACCGACGCCAGTCCGGTTCACGAGTACTCCGTTGTCGGCGACTACGTGGTGACCCTTACCGCGTCCAGCGCCCTGTTCTCCAGCGAGGTCGTGAAGCAGATCGAGGTGGGCGTCCGAGCCGAGTTCCGCTGTATCTGCGGCAACGCCAGAAACACGCTGCGGTTCGTCAACACCAGCCAAAACTCGAACCTCCATGAGTGGACCTTCGGGGACGGCGGAAGCAGCAAGGGCCTCAGCCCCTATCACAAGTTCTTCGGGCCCGGAGAGTGGAACGTGCAGCTCGTGGCTACTCGGGGGAACCAGGAGGCGATCGCCTTCACCACGGCGTTCAGAGACGAGGGCGCGTCTTGCGGACTCGCCTGCGACCCTGCCGCGGTGAGTTCCGAGGACCTCCCCGACCCGACGGAGGTCCCGCCGGACGACGGCGGTTGACGCACCAGCCCCGGCTACTCGGAGGAACCCCGGCGCCGCCGCCGTTCTAGACGGTCGGCGGCGCCCGGACGTATACTCCCTTGCCATGCAGAGGTTCCAAACCGCCACTGTCTGCCTCTTCCTGCTCGTGGTCCCTCTGCTGACCGCCGGCTGCGACAAGGCCAGCCCCGTCGCCCCGGTGGGCGCGGTGCTCACCATCAGCGCCAACCCGGCCCAGATCGCCCCCCTGGGCTCGTCCAACATCACGATCGTCGCCCGCAAGGAGACCGGTACGCCGGTCAACCCGGGGACCGAGATCATCCTCTCCGCGACCCTCGGCAACATCGAGCCGTCGGTGCGCACGGACGAGCTGGGGGTGGCTCGCGCCACTCTCGTCGGGGATGGCCGCTTGGGGATCGCCACCGTCCAGGCGCTCTCCGGCGCCGCGGTAGAGGTGGCCGTCGACGTCCAGGTCGGCTCCTTCGCGGCGTCCATCACCCTCCAGGCCACCCCGACCGTGGTGACGGAGTTGGGTTCCGACATCACCCTTCTCTCGCTGGTCCGCGACGACAGCGGCCAGCTCCTGCCCGACGCGGCGGTCAACTTTCTGACCGAGCTGGGTAGCCTGGCCTCGGGAGGCGCCGCGATCTTCACGGATGCCGGCGGTGCCGCCCGCGACGTGCTGACGGTCACGGGAGACGATCTCGACGGAGTGGACCAGGAGACCTTCGCCGTGCGAGCCCAGGTTGCGGCGGCCGACGGCGTCCTGATCGAGTCGGTCTTCGACGTCGCGATCCAGCGCCTGGCGCCGGTCGCCTCCTTCGAGGCGGTCGACGGTGGCACGTGTACCGTGATCTTCACCAACACCACCACGGGTCGCGAGCCGCTGACGTTCACCTGGGACTTCGACGGCAACGGGACGGTCGACTCCAGCGAGCGGAACCCGAGCTTCGACTACTCGGGCCTGATCGCCGACACCGACGGTGACGGCACGACCTGTCCCGACGACCCCGACCTGCCGCTGGATACGCCCGCCACGGACGACAGTCAGACGTTCACTGTCTCGCTGACCGCCGAGAGCATCGAGTTCGGCATGGACACCGACGTCCAGACCGTCACGGTGGATCCGAACTAGGAGCCGCAGACTCGAGCGATTGCGGTCTCGCAGCCGACAGTTGCCGAGAAGGTCGCTCGGTCGCGCGCCCCTCCCGTCCCCGGCCGTCGTCGCCTCGCGCGACGGGTGGGGCGACGGCGGCGCCGGGATCGGATAGAATCCCGTTGTCCATGGCTGACGCAGAGAATCACGCGAGCGCAGGGGATCTGAGCGAGCTGGAGGCGAGCTGGCGGGAGGACGGATCTCCCCGCTTGCTGCTCAAGCTCGCGGACGAGTACCGTAGCCGGGGCCAGCTCCAGGAGGCGGTGAACCTCCTCGAGGAGGGCGTGGACGTCCATTCGGACTACCTCGCGGCCCGCGTCGCACTCGGTCGTTGCCGGCTCGACCTCGGCAGGTCGGCGGCCGCGGCGCGAGCCCTCGAGTGGGTGGTGCGTCACGATCCGACCCAGCTCGTCGCCAACAAGCTCCTCGTCAGGGCCTATCTCGACCTCGGGGAGCCGGCGAAGGCGCTCGACCGTCTGGAGTTCTACTCCCTGCTGAACGAGTCGGATCCGGAGATCGCCGCGCTCGGCGAGGCTATCCGAAGCGCCCAGGCGGCTCCGCCGGCGGGGAGCCCGGAGGTCGTCGAAGAGGCCGAGGATGACGCGGAGACCGCCTCGCAAGAGGCGCTCGGTGGGGCGGAAGAGAGGGGGGGCGAGGGCTTCTCGGGCAACGGAGACGGGCGTGGGGTGCACCGGGTGGGAGCTCCGACGCCGTTCCCGGTCCTGTTGTCCATCGACCGGGAGGCGCACCTGGCCGCGCTCCTGGCCGGGGGCCTGTTCACGATTCGCGAGCGGGCCGCGGTGGAGGAGCCCTCGGACGACCCGGCACGGGACGAAGCCCCCGTCGGAACGGCGACGGTCGAGACGGCGACGATCGCGACGCCGGCGCCTCCCGATAGGTCCTCCGCGCTGGTGGAGTGGCCGGATGGTCCCGGATCGATCCTCGACGAGGCCGAGCCGCCGGCCACCGTCACGCTGGCGCAGCTCTATCTCGACCAGGGACATCTGACGGAGGCGGAGGTCATCTTCCGGAGGGCCTTGGCGGCGGACCCGACGAACGCGGCAGCCCGCAAGGGTCTGGAAGCCATCTCGACCCGGCGCGGGGGGCCGCTCACGGCGGCCGCGCTCCTGGCCGACGCGCCCGCCGAACTGTCGACGAAGGAGCGGAAGGTGTGGACCCTCCGCGCCTACCTCGCCCGTCTGTCCGGGAGGTCGTGACCCGCGATGTTCGAGACGAGGCTGCGCGAGATCAACGACCGGCTCGAGGGCTCCCGGCTCGCCGCGGTGGTGGGGCGCGATGGCCTCGTCGTCCAGTCCGCCGGTGAGTTGACGGGGGCGGACACCGAGGCGCTCGCCGCCGAGCTCACGAGCCAGCTCGGTTCGCTCGCCTCGGGGCAGCGGGAGTTGGGCGGCGGCGACGTCGAGGAGCTCAGCGTGACGACCGGACGACACATCGTGCTCGTCGGCTCCCTGAGCGACGACTACTACATGATGCTCGTCCTCGACCGCGGAGGCGCCCAGGGGCGGGCGCGTTTCGAGCTGCGACGAGCCCGTCTTCGACTCGGACCCGATCTCGCGTAGGCGGTACCGGGCCGATCGGGGTCCGGGGCCTCGAAGGCCGGGCGCTTGCGAACAAGGGAAGGAAGGGGATTCGTGCTGACCTACGAGCAAATCAAGGAGTTGATCGAGTTGGTAGGCAGGGAGGGACTCCAGGGTGTGACCCTGGAGCGTTCCGGATTCCGCCTCCACGTCGAGGGCAAGGCGCCGCCGATGACCTTCGCGGCTCCCGCGCCGAGCTACCCGGCGGAACCCGCACCTCCGACCCCCGCTCCTCGTCCCGTGGCCGCGGCGGACAGTGAGCCGGCGTCCGCCGAACCGGCAGCAGGCTCCGCCGAAGAGCTGCCC
This sequence comes from uncultured bacterium, assembly GCA_905479655.1. Lineage (GTDB taxonomy): Bacteria > Acidobacteriota > Thermoanaerobaculia > Multivoradales > JAHEKO01 > CAJQNK01. Next base: position 19,368 of record CAJQNK010000193.1, read on the forward strand.
GAGGACGGCCACATCCTCACGTCACCCATCGTCGGCACGTTCTACACGGCGCCGAGCCCGGACTCCGAGCCCTACGTGGGCGTGGGTGACACGGTCTCCGAGGGGCAGATCCTGTGCATCGTGGAGGCGATGAAGCTGATGAACGAGATCGAGTCCGAGGTCGCCGGCGAGGTTCTGAAGATCCTGCCGAAGAACGGGCAGCCCGTGGAGTTCGGTGAACCGCTGTTCGTCATCCGGGTCCGCTGACGCGCCGCCGATGTTCGACAAGATCCTCATCGCCAACCGGGGGGAGATCGCCCTCCGGGTGATTCATGCCTGTCGTGAGCTCGGCATCCCCACGGTCGCGGTCCACTCGACCGCCGACGCCGACAGCCTGCACGTCACCTACGCCGACGAGGACGTCTGCATCGGGCCCGGCCCTTCCAAGGACAGCTACCTGAACATCCAGAGCATCGTCTCGGCGGCCGAGATCACGGGGGCGACCGCGGTCCATCCAGGCTACGGCTTCCTGGCGGAGAACGCCGGCTTTGCCGAGGTTCTGGAGGAGTGCGGCCTGACGTGGATCGGTCCGCGCCCGGCGAGCATCCGGCTGATGGGGGACAAGTCGCAGGCCCGGCAGCGGGCGATGGCGGCGGGTGTCCCGGTCCTTCCCGGCAGCCGGGAGCCCCTGTCAGGGCTCGACGAGGCCAAGCGACTCGCGTCGGAGGTCGGCTATCCGGTCATCCTCAAGGCCTCCGCGGGTGGCGGCGGGCGCGGCATGCGCATCGCGCTCGGGGCGGAGAACGTCGAGTCCCAGTGGCGGACCGCGCGCGAGGAGGCTCTGGCGGCCTTCGGCGACGGCTCCATCTACCTCGAGAAGTACCTGGTCGAGCCGCG
>CAJQNK010000194.1 GCA_905479655.1 uncultured bacterium
GTGTCTGAAGATGCAAGGCTTGCGACCGAGGCCGACGCAGGCGTACTGTCGGTACGTCGAGGAGGCCGACGGGAGCGTAACGCAGCAGGTTCAGGCACATACGGCTTCGCAGTAGAGATTTGGTGAGAAGGTCAGGCTAGGTCGCGAGCAGAAGTGGGGACTACCGCATCGCTGCGCGCCGACGCCAACCTACCTGCCGACCGGGCTCGAGTGCTCTGGTAGATTCCGGCTATGAGCATCGACATCGCCGAGACGGTGAAGCACCTGCGACGGCGGGCGGAGGAGCGGGCGGCTCGCGGGAGAGCTCGGGGCGTGGAGCTCGAGAGTTGCCTCTCGACCACCACGCGGATCCTTCGCGAGCGGGGGGCTTCGGCCGTCTGGGTCTTCGGGTCGGTGGCGACGGGGGAGACGAGCGCTCGGAGCGATCTCGACCTGGCCACCGAGGGTCTGCCGGGCGAGGCGTATTTCGGGGCCCTGGGGCAGCTCATGTGGGAGCTCCCGGCCGATGTCGACCTGGTGCGTCTCGAGGAGGCCTCGGAGAGCCTCCTGGAGCGGATCCGCGCCGAGGGCCGACGCCTGTGAGCCCGTCCCTGGAGCGCTTCCGTGCGGAGATCCGGAGCGATCGCTCCTCTCTCGGCCGATGGCTCGACGACCTCGGAGCCATCGACCTCTGCGCCGGGGCAGACCGGAGCCGCCTCGCCCAGGCGGCGTCCAGCTCTACGGCATAGGCATGTCGCACGAAATGCCGGAAGGCTCGCAGCTCATGGAGCGCGGCCACGGTCCCGGCGTTCAGGAGCGGAGGGCGATGGAATGTTCTCAAGTGATGTAACCTCCAGGAATGCTCCGGATCGGACAGAGGTGCCCGATGTAGTGCGAGAGCAGGCCGCCAGATCGAGCAATACAAGGTCCTCGACTTCTCCGAGTGGCAGGACGAGGAGGTGATGGGGCGGCAGTTGGCCAAGTTCGTGGAGGGGTTGGGGTTGTTCTATCGGGGGGAGTGATCGTTGGCGGACGGTGTTCGAGGCCTGCGCGGCTGGCCGGTAGGCTCTCTGGTCCTCGTGGTCGAGTGCGACGCGGCCGTAAGAGCTTTGATCGTGAGGACTCTCACGAGGCAGAGCCTCCGTGTCGTTGCCGCGGAGTCGTCGTCGGAGGCGGTGGAGTTCGTGGAACTCCACGAGGAGGCGGCAGGAGTCATACTCGGCGACGTCGGGGACGGGATGAGTGTCGCCGAGCTGGAGCAACGGATCGCCGAGCTCCGACCGGAGGTGGAGATCGTCCTACTACAGGGGGCAGGGCCTGAGCAGGCTGGGTAGCTTGGTCGGGGGATGTGACCCCGGCGACGGGCGGCCGTCGCAGGCGGGTTGTAGCATATACTTGGTCCTGAGAAGGAGGGCCCCTGGCTGCGGCGCCCATTCATCCGGGCGCCGCGGCCTTCTTGCGTCCCGCGGTCACGTCGGCTACGCTCAGATCTCCGCTTCGTGCCCCTCCCGAGAAGGAGACAGTCAGCGCCTCCCACAACTGTGGCGCGTTTCGCGCCGGGAGGTAGCTATGCGAACAGTCCTCTGCCTCGTTCTTCTTTCCATCGGGACCCTCGTTCCTGGGACCGCTTCGGGCCAACAGTGCTTGAAGTGGGACGCCTTCTGCGACGGCATCCAGATCGACGCGATCTCAGGCTGCAGCAACATCATCGCCCAGTGGTACAGCTACGACTGCGCCGGCAGCAACACGCCGATGACCGGCGGTAAGGTCGGCATCGACGCCCCGAATCTCTGTGGCGGCGGCAATGGCGCTGCGGCGATCGTCTGTGACCTCGATGACTGTGGCGCGCTTTTCGGTTCGGGCTGGACCTTCACCATCGACTCGCTCGACGGCACCCTCGACATGAACCAGGGATTCCCGCCGGTCGCTTGCTGGATTGACGAGCTGGCCTACACGAAGACCGCCGGTGTCTGCACCGGTGGCCCGGGCGGAGAGATCGGAGGAGTGCCAGAGAACCTGCCTTCGTGGAGAGGTAGCGACCCGACCGGGCAGGCCGCTCGCGAGTCAGCGAACCTGGTACCGGACGAGACGGTCGCCGCCCTTGGCGAAGCAGCGTGCGACGCCTGTCCCGGAGATCAGGGTCCTTGCTACTGCATCGTGACGGATGGCGTTGTGGACGGCTGTGGAGGGGGGACACACTGCCCGGAGGGGCAGACCTGCAAGCTTGGTGACTACGTCGAACCGTTTGACGGGAACGACGGTTGTCGGTGCGGCTAGCCCGACCTTCTCCCCGACCGTGAGATCCGGCGGAGCCTCGCCTCGACGCCGCGCGCGACGAGCGTTACCCGGGGTCCCCGCTGCTACTGGAGTCCTCCCGGACTCCAGCTCTTCCCCCTCCCAGCCCCTCGTGACAACGAAAGCCCTAGCTAGCTAAGCTAGGCACAACTTCGGATTGTCGGCCGGGCGATGAAGCCCGAGGATGGGGCAGGTGTCGAGGCATGGAGAAGCGGAGATGATCACCGGGGGACTACCTGCAGCCGAACGATGACAGAGGAGAGTTACGATGATCCGAATTCAGCGAATCCTGTTCCCGACGGACTTTTCTCCCAGTGCCGAGCACGCCTTCGACACCGCGCTACTGCTGGCGCGGGAGTTCGAAGCGGAGCTCCATATGCTCCACGCCGTCGTGCTCCACGATGACGACCCGCACGACCCGGCGCATCATTTCCCAGAGCCCGATGAGATTCGCCGTCGCCTGGAGGAGCTCGGCGAAGCGGCGATGGCCGAGCTTGTCAGCGCCAGCGATGACGACGACGTCGAGATCCACCGCCTGCAGAGGTGCGGTTTCGACGCAGCGTCGGTCATCCTGGAGTACGCTGACGAGTCCGATGCGGACCTGATCGTCATGGGGAAGCATGGCCGACGCGGGCCGGCCCACTTCCTGCTCGGCAGTGTGGCCGAGCGGGTCGTCCGGCATGCGACCACTCCGACCCTCACGGTCCGCGGCGGCGACGCTTCTCCGTCGACGGTCGGGAGTATTCTCGTCCCGGTCGACCTGTCGAAGGAGTCACGGTCAGCACTGCTGGCGGCTCGGGAGCTGGCCGAGCGCTACGGCGCCCGAACGCACGCGGCCCACGTGGTACTGCAGCCGATCTACCCGGCCTACACGCTGCCCGCCATCGATCTGGCGGGCGAGCTCAAGAAGAGGGCGACCGCGGCTCTGGGCGAGCTCGTGACCGAGACCTTCGGCACGGAGCCTGGCATCGATACGAGCGTCGTCTCGGCGCAACGTGCCGCGCCGGAAATCATCAGGATCGCGCAGGAGACCAACGCCGATCTGATCGTCCTGGCTACCCATGGGTACGGACCGGTGGAGCATCTCTTCATCGGCAGGACAGCGGAGCGAGTCGTCCAGATGTCGCCGGTTCCGGTCCTGGTCCTGAGGTCGTCTGGCAAGAGCCTCCTGGTCGAAGACGGCGAGGAGACTACCTCCCAGGCCGGGCCTCGAGACAGGTGAGCCTCGGATCGCCCGGAGCGATCGCCTTGCTCTGACCGATGGGGGACGAGCCCAAATGGCAAACCGTGCACTGTATTCGAGTCGCTATGTCTCTATCCTCGCCGCCCTCTTCGCGGTCGAATGGGCCGCATTGGCGATCGCTCCGAGGCATCGCCAGGACTGGCTGCTGGAGAACGCGATCGTCATCATCGCGATCTGTCTCTTGGCTCTCTTCCGTCGCCGGCTGGCCCTGTCCAACGACTCGTACACGATGGTCTTCCTGTTTCTGACCTTGCACGAGGTCGGCGCGCACTACACGTACGCCGAAGTCCCCTATGAGGCCTGGGCGCAGACGTTGACAGGGAGATCACTGGACGCTCTGTTGGGTTGGCAGCGGAACAACTTCGATCGAGTCGTTCATTTCTGCTTCGGGCTGATGCTGGCGCTGCCGGTGTGGGAGTCGACGCGCCGGCTCACCCGCGAGAGCCGGGCGTGGTCATGGGTCGTCCCGATCACGCTGCTCACGACCTGCTCGACGCTCTACGAGCTGATCGAGTGGGGCGCGGCGATGGTCTTCGGAGGTGAGCTCGGTATGGCCTACCTGGGGACGCAGGGCGACATCTGGGACGCGCACAAGGACATGGCAATGGCGGGTCTGGGCGCCCTGATCGGTGTCAGTCTGGCGTCGAGGCCACGGCGCCGGTGAGCTTGCCGAGGCTGCCTCGAAGGGTGCCGTCAGAATCGAGCTGAAGCACGCGCTCTGCCTGCGAATCGGCGACCCAGACCGAGCCATCGGGCCCGACGGCAAGGCCCACCGGTGTCGCCAGATCCCCGGCGCCGGAAAAGAGCCTGGCCTCACTGAATGAGCTGGTCGCGCCACCCTGTATCTCCCAGACCCGTCCGTCTCGACCGTCGGCGACGTAGAGCCGCTGGCGGCCCTCGTCGAAGGCCACAGCCGAGGGAGCACCCAGGTCGCCGGCGATCAAACGCGCTGTGTGAGGACCGTCGGGGAGGACGCTCCATAGGCAGCCGTCCTCATCGGACGCCAACAGAAGCCGCAGGTCGTTCTCGTAGAAAAGGCGGACCAGCGGAGTGTGGGACTCGAGAGCCAGCAGGCGGCGCGG
>CAJQNK010000195.1 GCA_905479655.1 uncultured bacterium
TTCTCACCAACTGTCTACTACGAGACCGTATGTACCTGAATCTGCGGCGTTACGCTCCGCTCGGGCTCCTCGACGTACAGACAGTACGACTGCGTCGCCCTCGGTCGCAAGCCTTGCATCTCCAGGCACCTACGGCCTCTCGCAACGACATCCGGTGAGAAGGTCAGGCTAGCGTCGAAACGCCCACCACCGCGAGACCGAGCCGCCCCCCGTGACGCCCCTGCGCAACCTCACCGCGACCCTCCTGCTGCTGGCCGGAGCCGGCGCGCTGGCGGCGGTCCTCCTGCCCGTCGCGTTCGACGGCCGCTACGCCGCGCTGGCCCTGGCCGCGACCGCGCTGCTGCTGTTCACCCTGCCGGGGCGGCGGCGGCGGCGCGGCCTGGCAGCCGGCAGCCTGGTCCGCCCGATCGGGATCGTCGCCTCCGCCGCCCTGCTGCTGGCGTCGTTCTGGCAGGTGGCGGCCGTGCACCGCGAGCTGGAGGTCACCTTCCGGCATGCCTCCGAGAAGCGCGAGGCCACCCTCTACCTGCCGCGGACGGACGGTCCCCACCCGGCCGTCGTCGTCGTGCCCGGACCCGGCGCCGGGCCTCGCACCGAGCAGCTGTACCTGGCGCGGATTCTCGCGGAGCAGGGCATCGCGGCGCTGATCTACGACGGACCGGCCGCTCGTCGGTCGACGGGCGGCAAGGAGGGGCCCCCGGCACGGCACGAGGAGCTCGCCGATGTGGCCACCTCGGCCCTGCGATGGCTCAGCCGGCACCCGGAGGTCGACCCGGCGGCGATCGGAGTGCTCGCCAGCCGGGACGGCGCCCGCGTCGCGCCGTTGGTGGCCCGCAACGAAGCCTTCGACGTGGCTTTCGTCGTCGTGGTCTCGCCGCCCTACGAGAGCCCCGGTGAGGAGCGTCTGCGCCTTGCGGCCCGTGAGCTGCGCGAGGAGGGCTTCCCGGAGGCCGCCGTCCTGCGGGCATCGGATCTCCATCGCCAGCTCCTCGCCTACCAGCGCTCCGGCGTGGGCGGCCGGCGCCTGACCTCCGAGCTCGCGGCCGCCGCCGAGCGGCCCTGGTTCGACGACGCCGGCCTCCCGCCCGCCCCACCGCACGGGATCCACCGGCACCGCTGGGGCCGCTACCTCACCCTCGACCCGGTGGAGGCGTGGCGCGGCGTCCCGTGCCCCGTCCTCGCGGTCTCGGGAAGTTGGCAGCACGAGGTGGATGCCTGGAAGAGCCACGCCGCCCTGCGAGAGGCCCTCGAACGGGGAGGCAACCGCGACTTCGACGGCGCCGTGTTCGGCGGTGTCGGATCCGACGGCCTGCGGCCCGCCTCCCTCACGCCGCTCCAGCCTCGGAGGATGCCGCGACCGGTCCGCGGCCTGATCGTCCAGTGGATCCACGACCGGGCCGCCGAGGCCCGGGGGCCTCAGGAGCCGGGGTCGGCCTCGGAGCCCGCCCGATCCGCCAGCTCGACCCCTTCGGGACAGGGCTCCACCTCGTCTGCGGACGCCGGCAGCCGGCACTCGTAGAGGAGCAGGAAGAGGTCCTCCGCGGCCACCGACTCCCCGGCGCCCAGGAGATCCGAGCGCATCGCCCGGTAGACCGCGCCCTCGGCCTGCAGCTCCTCCCAACCGCCGCAGCACACGGGCCACTCGAAGTGGTCGCGCCAGTAGTCCGCCACGGACTCGACCACGTCGTCGTCCCCGTAGACCACCAACTGACGCCGTGCCGACGCACTCGGCGCCTCCCCGGGAGCAGCCTGCTCGCCCTCGAGCCAGCCCACGTAGGCGCGGCGTCGCGCCGCGTCCAGCTCGTCGTCGCTCGACGGCGCCCGCTGCACCGCGCGCTCGACCAGCAGCCCAGCGGCAGCTCCCAGGATCAGCAACAGCCAGGCGCGGGAGCCCATGGAGCGGACGCCGGACCTGGACCGTTCCGGCCGCTGGGCTTCGGAGGGATGCTCTCTCTCGCTCATGGCGGGGATTGTCCCACACGGAGCCCACCGCCCGGCCGAGAGCGCTGGATCTCGAAGGGCGCCGGGAGGCGATGGGAGAGCGACGGCCATATCCAGGCTTCGCCCTGACGCCGGCCTCGTCGCACTCTTCTGGATCCTGTCCGCCGTCTGCCGCCGTCCAAGCCGGCCGGCTGGTGGCGGCGGCTCGCCCTCCGGTATCCTGACCTTCGAGCCGCCCACCTCGTCCTCCCTCGCCCCTACCCGAACTCCTCCTCCGCCACCCGCACCGCGTTGGCCATCAGGGTGAAGGTCAGGTTCTTCGCCGGCAGCGCCGGGAAGACGGAGCCGTCGACGAGCCACAGGTTCTCGACGTCGCGGCTCCGGCACCCCGGCGTGGTGGTGCCGGGGCCGCCGTCCACGGTCATGGGAAGGGTGCCGGCGTAGTGGACGCTGGCGCCCATGGGACGGATGTGGACCATGCCCGGGGGCACCCAACAGCCGAGCCGACGCAGGGCCCGACGGGCCCGGCGGACGACCCATCGTAGCCGCGCCCCTTCCCCCACCGGCGGCTCGTAGCGCACCGCCAGCCGCTCGACTCCGGCGGCTTCCGTCCCGTCGGCGAGGCCGACGCGGCAGGTGTCCCGACGCTCGTCCGCCAGGTTCAGGTTGAGGAGTCCGAGGGCGGCGTGGACGTTGGCGGTGACGCGGACGGCGGTTCCCAGGTCGAAGGGCAGCCGCTGGGCGAAGGGGTGGACGAGGGCCGTCGTGAGGGTGGTGATCTGGCCGTGTACCGCCTCGGACGGCGAGCCCCCGTCGAGGGCCATCCCGAGCTGGTGGTACTGGTAGCTCTCCGCCGACCACGGACGGCCGAGCTGCCGGAGGTTCACGAACGGGACGAAGATCTGGCGGTTGTCCATCAGGCCGGCGAGCTGGCGCCGGTCTCCCTCACCCGCCAGGGAGCGGAGCAGCAGCAGGGACGACGAGAGCGTGCCTGCGGCCAGCACCAGCCGGTCCACGGGGATCTCCTCGTCCGCGCCGCCCGCCAGCGGCCGGACGCGCAGAGCCTCCGCACGGCCTCCACTCAGCCGGAAGGAGAGCGCCTCGAGCCCGGGGAGATAGCGGAACTCGGGCCGCTCCAGGCACCTCTCGAGTGTCACCGAGGGCGTGTAGAGGGAGCGGCTGGGGCACCCCCAAAGGCAGCGGCCGAGCCGCGCGCACGCCACCCGACCGTCGTGGTCGCGGCTCAGGACCGCCAGGCGACTGCGACCCACCCGGCAGCCGATGGAGCGCAGCCGGGAGCGTCGGTCCTCGTAGGTCGCGAGGAGGCGGCGCGAGTGGTCGTCGAGCGCCACCGGTGGCTGGAGATGCTCGTGCAGGGGCAGGAGCTCCGCCAGGTCGTCCTCGGCGCCGCTCACGCCGATGCGCCGGGCCACCTCGCCGTAACGCGGCCCCAGCTCGGCCCAGCCGAAGGGGAACGACGCCATCTCCCGGTCGTTCAGCGGATAGCAGCCCCCGGTCCACGCCTCGGCCAGGCCGCCGCGCGCGAACGAGGTCAGCGGCGCGAAGCCCCGGGACTCGACGCCGAAACCCGGCGCCGGCTCGAAGACGTGGCTCTTGCCCGGCGGGAAGCCGTAGTACTCGCCGCCGCTGCCCGGCAGGAGCGCCGCCTCGAAGGCGTCGCCCAGGAAGTAGGAGACCGGGTCGTCGAGCTCCTCCTTGAGCCGGGGCAGCGAGGCCTCCGGCAGGGGAAGCGGGGAGCCCCGGCGCCCCACGTCGACCATCGTCACGGCCCGGCCGGCCTCGAGCAGCGTCCAGGCGAAGTGGACGCCGCTCGGGCCCGAGCCCACCACCACGACATCGTGGGAGCGGCTCACGGGTCCACCCCGCGCCGTGGGCCGGAGACCGACAACAGGGTCGACAGCAGGTGCACGGGCACGAAGATCGCGAAGCCCACGGCCAGGAGCGGCAGCGCGGAGAGGCCGCGGAGCCCGAGGGCCGCGACGGTGCCCAGCCGGCCCCTCGCGTCCGGTCGATCGATGCTCCGGTGGTGGCCGGCGGACGACTCCAGGATCGCCAGGAGGAGGACGGTCTTGCGCCGCAGAACGGACTCCCGCGCCAACAGGGCGGCGTAGGCGTCGGCCATCCTCGCCGGCCAGGGATGGAGTCGCGCGGCGCCGACCTGGGCCCGCTCGAACAGGCTCGACGGCATGAGCCCGGGCAGCCGTTCGTGGGCCGCGAGGTAGCGCGCGACCACCGGTTCGCCGGGCGGCGAGCCGACGAGGACGCGCGAGAGACTCCCGGCCTCCCGACGGAGCCGCCTCGACCGATCCCCTCCACGGGCGCGGCCGGCCGGAACGTCGGCCGACCCGTCGGCGGGCGGCAGGGGGGTCTCCCCCACCACCCGGCCGATCTCCGGGTCGAGCACCCCGTCCTCGACGAACGAGACGAGCTGACCGGCCGTCACCGGCGGTCGCACGCCCACCCGTTCGAGGACCCCCAGGGCCAGCGTCAGGGGGCCGAGCGGCAGCCTCAGCGCGGGGCCGCGACGGCCCCGGAGTCTCTGTCGCAGACGCCGCAGGAGCTCCTCCATGGTCGCGATCTCCGGCCCCCCGACCTCGATCGTCCCGCCGACGGTCTCCGGCTGCCCCACCACGTCCAGGAGGGTGGCCGCGAGGGCGTCCACCGCGACGGGCTGGAGACGCGCCGGAGCGCCGCCGAGAAGGGGCAGGACGGGGAGGCCCGCCAGCCGGGAGAGCGAGGCCACGATCGGCGAGCCGTCGCCGAAGACGGCGGTGGGACGCACGACGGTCCAGCGGAGCCCACTCTCCCGCACGGCCCCCTCCGCCGCCGCCTTCGACCGTCCGTACGGGTAGCCTCGGAGATCCGGGAAGCGCACCCCGATGGTGCTCACGAAGACGAAGCGCTCCACGCCCGCCCGCGCGGCGGCCCGGAGCAGGCGTCGCGTGCCCTCCTCGTTCACCCGACGATGCTCGGACGCCGGCGCCGCCCCCGTGGCCGCCGCCAGGTGGAGCACCGCCCCGACCCCGTCGAAGGCCCCGACCCACGGGTCCTCCGGGGGGGCTTCGAGGAGGCCTCCGAGGGGGGCTTCACCCGAGACGTCACCGGCGACGTCGAAGGCCAGCCAGCGGACGTCGCCGACCGGGCGCCCGCCGGAAGGCGGACGGCGGCACAGGGCCGTCACGGGCACACCGCGGCGCGCCGCCTCCGCGAGCACGCGGCGGCCGACGAAGCCGCTAGCGCCCGTCAGGAGCAGCCGGTCCACGGGGTCTCCGCTCCTCCTGGGCCGGTCCGTCGTCGTCGGTCGCGCCCGGGCGACCGCCCGGCCCTCCCAACCGCTCCTCGACGACGTAGAGCGGCCGCCCCTTCACCTCCTGGAAGATGCGGCCGATGTACTCGCCCATGATCCCCAGGCAGATGAGCTGGACGCCGCCCAGGAACAACAGGGCCACCATGATCGTCGCCCAGCCCCGGACCGTGTAGCCCAGGGCCTTCTGCACGAACACGCTGGCGAGATAGAGGAAGGCCAGCGCCGAGGCGGCGTAGCCCAGCCACGTGGCGAGACGCAGCGGCACGATCGAGAACGCCGAGATGCCGTCGACGGCGAAGGCCATCATCCGGCGATAGGGGTACTTCGTCTCGCCGGCGAAGCGCCGGTCCCGCTCGTAGGGGACCTCGGTCTGACGCAGCCCGATCCACGCGACCATCCCGCGCACGAAGCGGCTCTGCTCGCGCAGCTGGCGGAGCTCGTCGGCCGCGCGCCGGCTCAGGAGCCGGAAGTCGCCCACGTCGACGGGGATCTCGAACCGCACGATGCGCGAGAACAGCCGGTAGAAGGTGTGGGCCGTCCAGCGCTTGAGCACCCCCTCGCCGCGCCGGACCATGCGCCGTCCGTACACGACGTCGAAGCCCTCGAGCCAACGCCCCACCATGGCGGGAATCACCTCGGGAGGGTCCTGCAGGTCCGCGTCGATGATCACCACCGCGTCGCCCGCCGCCGCGTCCAGACCCGCCGTGATGGCGACCTGGTGGCCGAAGTTGCGCGACAGGACCACCACCCGCACCCGGGGATCCGCCGCGGCCAGGGAGCGCAGGATCTCGAGACTGGCGTCGGAGGAGCCATCGTCGACGTAGACGATCTCACCCTCCAGCCCGCCACCGCCGTCCCCTCGGAGCCCGTCGAGGACCGCGGCGACCCGCTCGTGAAAGGTCTCGACGACGGCGGCCTCGTCGAAGACGGGGACGACCACGGAGAGAAGCCGCCGGCCGGCCGCGGGTGGGTTCGACGACGTCACGCCGCGCCCTCCCCACGCTCCCAGCGGGCGCCGAGACCCCAGATCAGGAGACACGCCCCGACGGTCAGGGTCAACAGGGTCGCACCCAGCCACCAGGCGTCGTGCACCAGGCTGCCCGGCGGCGAGGTCATGCGGAGGACCCGCAGCCACGGGAGCTGGACCCCCTCCTCGAAGAACAACCGCCACGAGAGGAAGACCGGCTCCCGGAAGACCGTGAGCACCCAGCTGTGCGCGACGACCGCGACCGTCGTCACCCCCTGGGCCCAACGCGGGAGGCGCAGGAGGACGTCCGCGGCCGCGAGAAAGGCCAGGGGCACCAGCGGGATCAGGTAGCGCACCCCGGAGTTGTACTGCAACCGCGAGTACTGGTTGGCCGCGCAGAAGGTCAGGACCATCAGGAAGGTGGCCCACAGGAACACCCTCTCCCGGGACGGGAGGATCCACGCCGACCCGCCGCCGGCGGCTACACGGCCGCCGGCGGGAACCGGCAGGAAGCCGAACAGGAGGACCGGGCCGAACACGAAGAGACCGTACCAGGGGTCGAACAGGTTCAGAAAGAAGAGGTCGAGGGTCGGAAACGTGATCCCCCGCCACCCCTCCACCACATACGCGTTCTGGTTCGGCATCCAGGCCTGCCCCGGCAGGAAGGGATGGCCGTACATCGACCACTGGGTCGCCCACAGGAACAGGACCGGCGGAATGCCGCCGGCCACGAAGGGCAGGCTCTCCCTCGCCGCCGGCCCCCAGCCTGCGCTCCGCAGCCGCGGCAGGAGCCAGTACAGGAAGAGCAGCCCGAGGGTGAAGACCCCGAGGTAGTCGATGGCGAAGGTGGCCGCGGCGAAGAAGCCGGCCGCCGCCCGGCGGGCCGTCGGCAGACCCTCCTTCGCGACGTCCCCCCGACGATCCGGGGACCACAAGAGCAGAAACGCCAGAAAGAAGGCGTGCATCATGAACAGGTTGTGGTTGAGACTCGCCGTCCGGAAGAGGATCGGCGTGCCGAAGCCGTAGAGCAGGGCGAGCCAGGTGGCGTGGCTCCGGCCCACACGGCGCAGCCGTAGCACCGAGTACATCAGCACCATGGAGAGCGCCGAGAAGGGCGCCATGAGGAAGGCGGAGGTCACGACGGTCGCCGCGCCGAACCGCAGATCGAGGCCGCGCTCCTTGACCAGGGCGAAGAAGGCCTTGCGATTGGGCTTCTCCGTGTCGTAGCGGGTCCAGGGCTCGTACCCGCCGCCCTCGAGCTGGTTCTTCCGGTACGCCTCGAGGCGGTCGAGAAGCGGGTCGAAGACGAACAGCGGCGCCGCCGCGAGGAAGGAGACCGCGACGTTGTTGCCCACGTAGGAGTGGCCGTCCGTGTGGCGGAAGATGTCGGCGTGGAAGCCCAGGTACTCGTCCACCTGCAGGCTGCCACGCTCCGCCAGGGTGAACGCGGGGTAGTGCTCCCGCACCACGTTGGTGGCGAAGTGGGCCGTGAAGACGATCCAGCCGACGAAGAAGATCCGCCAGCGGCGTGAGGCGAGCCAGCGCATAGGGAGAATCGAGAGACGATCGGTACCCAGCCCGCCCATCGACCCCCGGCAGCGAGCGTGGGTCCGACCTCCACGGTCTCGTCGCGGCAGTCGCCCGGAAGGCAGAGCTGCAAGATGGGCCTATGATAGTCGAACCACGAACCTTGGCGGACCCGCCGTCCGCCGCCCTCTCAGGAGTGCCCGACCGGTGGACCAGCCGACCCGCGGCGGCCGCGAGCGCCGTCCCCATCCCCTCGCCACGGCCGTCATCGTGGGGGTCGCGATCGCCCTCGCCGAGACCCTCCTCAATCGGGAGCGCCAGGGCTTCCTCTCACCCCACGCCCTGCGCCAGCACCTCGCCTGGGCCGCAGCGGCCTACGGGCTCGCGGTGCCCCTCCTGACCGCCGTCTCCCTGCTGAGCGGCGGCCTACCCCGGGACGGACGACGAGCCGTGGCCGTCGCGGCCGGGCTGTGGGTCGGAGCCGCGGCGCTGGGCGCCGTCCGCGCCCCGACCCCGCAGCTCGCGCTCCTGGCGCCCGCGTGCCTGGCCCTCGGCTGGGGCGTCTATCGCGTGGCGGCCGTCGTCCTCGGCCGGCTGCCCTTCGCGGGCTCGGCCGCCCTCTGGTCCGCCGGCGCGCTGGGCCTCCTGGGCCTCCTGGCGGTGGGATCGCCGGATCCCTGGCTGGCTCCGGCGGCGGTCTGGGCGCTGCGCGCCCTCGTCGCCGTCTCGGTCCTGGGCGGTTGGCTCCTCTGCCGCCCGTCGCCCGGGCTCCTCCGCTTCGCGGTCGCGACCCTGCTCCCCGCGCTGCTGCTGGTGGCGGGCCAGGAGCCCCCCGCCTGGGCGCAGCGTGCCTCGGAAGCCGGGCCCGGCGCCCGCAATCTGCTGCTGATCACGATCGACACCCTGCGCTCGGACCACCTCGGCTGCTACGGCGACCGGGAGGCCGAAACGCCGCGGATCGATGCCCTGGCGGCGGAGGGCGTCCTCTTCGAGCAGGCCATCTCCCAGATCCCCCTGACCGGCCCGTCGCACACGACGATGCTCACCGGCCTCTACCCCGTCAGCCACGGCGCGACGACGAACGGCCGTCGGCCCCGCCGTGTGGGCGCCGGACTGCCGGCGGCGCTGGCCGGGGCCGGCTACCGCACCGCCGCCTTCGTCAGCGGCTTCACCCTCACCCACCAGGCCTCCGGGCTGGGCCGCTGGTTCGACCGCTACGACGACGACCTCTCGCCCTGGAGCTGGCTGCCCGAGCCGGCGTCCCACGCCCGCCTGCCGCGTCTCGCCACCATGCTCGGCCCGCGGCTGGGCCACGAGTGGCGGCCGGTGGAGCGCCGCGCCGAGGCGACGACCGGACGTGCCACGGCCTGGCTCCGGGGGCACGGCGAGCGCCCCTTCCTGCTCTGGGTGCACTACTTCGACCCCCACCGGCCCTACGACCCGCCCGCGCCCTTCGACCGGCGCTTCGACCCGAGCTACGACGGCGAGGCCGACGGCGGCTGGTTCGACGGCGCGGAGCACGCCCGCGTCCGGGCCACGCCCCGGGACGCCGAGCACCTGCGGGCCCTCTACTCCGGGGAGATCGCCTACACCGACACGCAGGTCGGCCGGCTGCTCGACGCCCTGGTCGAGGCCGAGCTGGACGACTCCACGGTGGTCATCCTCACCGCCGACCACGGCGAGAGCCTGGGAGAGCACGACTACTGGTTCGACCACAGCGAGCGTCTCTACGAACCGTCGCTGAAGGTCCCTCTGATCGTCCGCCTGCCGGACCGGGCGGGCGGCGGCCGGCGGGTCCGGACGCCGGTGCGGCTCGTCGACCTGGCGCCCACGGCCGCCGAGCTGGCCGGCGTCGAGCTGCCCGTCGAGCCCGAGGGCGTCAGCCTCGTGGGCGCGCTGGCCGGCGGCCCTGTCCGCGAGCGGCCGGCCCTCTCCGCGGTGCGCGGCAGCCAGGCCTTCCCCGAGAAGTCCGTCTGGTCCGTGCGCTACCGGGGCCACAAGCTGATCCGGACCTCCGCCTGGTGGATGGACCACATCCGCTTCCCGCCCGCGCGCGAGCTCTACGACCTGCGGTCCGACCCGGCCGAGGAGAGCAACCTCCTGGCGCTCGCGCGAGCCCGGGAGCCGGAGTCAGAGCCGCGGCCCGCCGCGGACGGCGCCGAGGCGCCCGTCGATCCCGCCCTGGCCGAGCTCGAAAGCCTCCTTGCCGCCTGGGTGGCCCGGGGCGACGGCGAGGGCCGGGAGGGGCCCGGGGCGGATGACGATCTGCGGCGCCAGCTCGAGGCCCTCGGCTACCTGCAGACCGACGGCTGAGGCCCGAGCCCCCTCCGGCCGTCGGCTCAGGTGACCAAGCGGTCCACCGCCAGGACGTCCCGACCGTCCTCGACACCTCCTGCGGCGTCGGCTCCGGGCCCCGGGGCTGCTACCATCAACGGACCGTGGCGAAGCCCATTCCGGACGTCATCCTGGTCGGCGAGAGGATCGGCCCACGCCCGCTCGCCGAGCTCGTCCACCGGTTCTTCGGCGACATGGTGAAGTTCGTGGTCGACGTCGAACGGGAGATCGCGGCGGTCGGAGGAGAGTTGCACGCCGACGGGGAGCTCGCGCTCCTCGAGAGCGGCAGTCGGCAGACCGATCTCTGGGGGGCCAACTACTACCCCGCCCGCGGTCTCGCCGAGTGCCTCGAGTACACCTCGCTGATCAACATCCGGCCGTCGCAGGGGAACCGGAGCATGGAGATCGAGGACGAGGCCGTGCGTGCCCGCGTCCGGGAGCTGGCCCACCGACTGATCGGGCGCGGGGAGCCCCTGGAGTGACCCAACACTCCGGCCTGACGCCCGAGCGATGGAGCCGCTTCTCCCATCCTCAGCGCATCCTGATGATCGCCAACGAGATGAACCGGGCCCGGCGTCTGATGGGGCCGGACGACGGCGCCAGCCGCGGCCTGGCCTACGAGCGGGTCCTCAACCTGGTGGACCTCACGGTCCTCGTCGCCGAGCGTCGCCCGGTGCGGCGAGAGCTGCTGCGCTGGCGCGACCTGGTGGCCGCCCTGTACCTCGAGGAGTCTCCCCGGCCGGGCCACCACGCTCGAACGCTGCGTGCCCTGCTCCAGCAGACCCCGGACTCCGCCGTCCAGATCGCCCTCCTGGAGCGCTGACCCGGAGCTCCCGACGGAAGAAGTGGGCGCCCCGCGGTACGCAAACGCGAGAGCGGGACGCCCCAGGGGAAGACTCTTCGGCCGACGGGCGGAGCCCGTGCGGACAGGGCCACCCCGCGCCATCACCTCCCCGTCGCCTGTTCCCGCCAACCGTGATCGACGGGCATCTTCGGAGCCCGGTTGCCGGCCGGACGGCCGAGAGACCTCGACCCGTGGCGACCGGAACCGAACCAGGCGCAGGACCGGTGGGCAACCTCGCTAGCCGACCCTGCCACCCATTGACGGAGAGAGGGGATGTGGGACGCGCACAACCAACGAAAACCGACATTGTCGTTCCGTTCGGCCGGGATGTTCCTGTTGCGGTAGCCGCAACGCGCGTTACGAGCGTCGTTGTTGAACGACCCGCCCCGCAACACCCGGGCGCGTACCGAGGCGCCCCGCTGACCGAGGCCAGCGGGGAGAGTCTTCCATGGACGGCCGCCGGCAGGCAAGCGTTCCACGGGCCGCGCGGCGGTCGGAGCGATCAGAGAACAGAGAATCAGGAGATGGGGGACGCGCACAACCAACGAAAACCGACAAAGCCGAACCGTCCGGCCGGGAAGTACCCGTAGCGGCAGCCGCAACGCGCGTCACGAGCGGCGTCGTTGAACGACCCGCCCCGCAACACCCGGGCGCCCTCCGCCTCCGGCTCCTCGCGGCCATCGTCGGCTCGGTACTCGTAGGGTCGGTAGAGGGTCGAGGTCCACTCCCAGACGTTGCCCGAGAGCTCCTCGACCCCCTCGGGCGTGGCGCCCCGCGGGTAGATCCCCACCGGCGTCGGGCGGCGCAGGTGCCCCTCGTAGGTGTTGGCGCGCGACGGCTCGAAGGTCTCGCCCCACGGGTAGCGCCGCGCGCCCAGGCCCCGGGCCGCCGCCGCCCACTCGGCCTCGGTGGGGAGTCGCACGGGGCGACCGGTGGCGGCGGCCAGCCACGCGCAGTAGGCGCGGGCCTCGAACCACGAGACGCCCGTCACCGGCCGACTCTCGCCGCCGTAGGGGTCGTCGCGCCAACCCCAGGGCTCGCGCTGGCGACCCTCCGGGTACCATCCGGCGAGCACCGCTCCCAGCTCCTCCCCGCTCATGGCGAGGTGCCTCTCGGCCTGCTCGATTGCCAAGGGCGTCCAGCCGGGCCGGTCGCGCCACGCCTCGTCCTCCCGCAGCCTCTGCAGATGTCGCTCGTACACCCGCCGCGGCTCCTCCGCCACGCCCTCACCCCGCCACCAGGCCCGATCGCGCTCGGTGGCCCACCACCGCTCGTCGTCGTAGCCCCCGGCCTCGACGAAGCGGCGGTACTCCGCCCGCGTCACCGGGAAGCGGGCGATCTCGAACGCCTCCAGGCGCACCGGGTGGACCGGCTCCTCGTCCGACCAGAACCCGTCCTCGGTCCCCAGCGGAAACTCGCCGGCCGGGATCGTGACCGTAGGCGACAGCAGCACCTCGCCCTCGGCCGTGCTCAGGCGCTCGTAGCGCGGGTCTCCGAGCATGCCCAGGGCGTCGCCGGCGGCGATGCGCGCCCTCAGGTCTGCGTCGGGGTCGCGGCAGCGCTCGACCAGGCGGTTCCGCAGCTCGGCGACCAGGCCCTCCGGCAGATCGACCTCGGCCTCCGCGACGGCCCGCCCCGCCAGCGCCAGGTCCGCCTCCGCGAGGTGGCGCAGGAAGGCCACCGGATCCCGCGCCAGGCTCGCCGCGACGACGGCGCTCTCCTCCCAGCCGCTGGCTGCCAGGGGCGGCAGCGGGTCGCCCTCGGCGAGCCGAGCGACCGTCTCCGCCAGCGGCTCCTCGACCTCGACCGCCCGCCAGGGGCGCGCGAGCTCGACCTCGGCGGGCCGAGCGGCGAGCTCGCGGGCGGCGAAGAGCTCCTGGAACAGCTGATGGACGAAGCCGAGGCTCGCCTCGGGCTCGGCCTCGAGGTCCTCGTCGAGCACCCGCAGGTCGCAGCCGGCGGCCACCACCGCCTCGGCCTCCGCCTCCCCGAGCCCCGGCAGAGCCTCGCGGATCGCCGCCACGGCCGCCTCGGGGCTCACCCGCACCCGGCCCTCGCCGCCCGCCTCGCCCCGGTCCTGCTGGAGCGCGAAGGCGAGGTGTCCGAGGGCCGGGAAGAGACGGCCGCGGTCGGGCAGCGTTCCCGGGAGCCAGCTCCGGCGCTGGTGCGCCCGGCGGTCGCGCTCGTCGACCAGCCGTCCCAGGATGAAACGATCCGCCCCCTTCTCGCACTCGCGGAAGAACGCCCGCCGCACGAACCCGGCCAGGAGCGACGCCCGTCCCCATCTCTCCCCTGCGGGCCCTTCCTCGGCCGCCGCCACCTGCTCGGCGAAGAGCTCCAGGAAGAAGGGTGTGCGCACCAGGTCGAGCTCCCGCGTCCCCGCGAGCCGGCTCCACACCCCCAGCTCCGCCTCCTCACCCAGCGTCCGGTGGAGATACTCGCGCACCCGCTCGTCGTCCAGGGCCTCCAGGCGGAGCTGGGGCACCGGCTGCTCGGGGCTCGACAGCACGGCACTGTAGTCCAGCGTGCGGCAGGTGAAGACCGCCCGGCTGCCGACGCCAGAGTCCGCCAGCTCGGCCACCACGTCGCGCCACGGGCCGAGGTCGGGGGAGCCGGGGATCTCGTTGAGCCCGTCGAGGAGCAGCACCAGGCGACCGGACCGCAGGAGGTCGTCGAACGGCGGCGCGCCCGGGCCCGCGAGCCGCGCCCAGCGATCGGCGAGCCAGGAGCGAGGCTCCGGGTAGTGGCCGTCGCCATCCGGCCGGAAGCCGGCGAGGCGCAGACGGAAGGGAATGCTCGGAGAGTCGGCCTGCGGATCGAGCGCCGCCTCCGCCAGCTCGGCCTCGAGATGGCGCACCAGCGTGCTCTTGCCCGACCCCGGCGGACCGAGGAGCACCACGGCCGGCTCGGGCCGTGCCGCCAGCGCCTCCCCCAGGTGGTCCACCTCCCGGGCCGCCTGGAACCGCGGCACCGCGCCCTCCGGCCCCTCGAGCAACAAGGTGATGCGGACGAAGCGCCGGTTGAGCTCCTTCGGGGCCTGCCGCCAGGCCTCCACCCGCCGGCGCAGAAACGAGGCCAGGGGCGACGCCGGGCCCGCCGGAGGCGACAGCGCCCGCTTCACCACCCAGCGCAGGTGCTGGCCGAAGAGCTCCGCCAGGTGGCCCGGGTCGTCGTAGCTCTGGAGGCCCCGGACGGCGGCGCCCTCCTGGTCGTAGAAGCGGGCGAAGAGCGCGTCGATCCGCCGCCGCTCCGTCTCGTTCTCCCCGCCCCGCGGCTTCCGGCGATAGACCAGAACCTGGGGCCTGCCCGCCTGGGCGAAGCCCTCCAGGGCGTCCAGCAGCTCCCGCTCGGTGCCGGAGCCGTAGCCTCGCCCGTCCTCGCCGCGCAGCGATCCGGGCAACGGCGTCCCCAGCCGCCCGCCGAACACCACCACCACCAGGTCCGCCTCCCGCGCCCGGCCGAGGAACGCCTCCACCGAGGCCTGCGGCGGCTCGGTCGCAAGTAGCGGCACGCCGGCCCCGGGCTCGTCCCAGCTCGTCGTGCCCAGGGTCACGCCGGGAGGCATCCACGGGTCGGCGTTGGATGCACGGACGACCTCGCGCAACCGCGCCCGCTCCTCTGTCACATCACCGGGGGAGGCGAGGAAGATCTCGAACAGGCTCGTATCGCGGGTCATGGTGGGATCGAATCTGGGACCGCTCGGTCGTACGCCCGGGTCGTTCAGGGAGGCCTCGTCAGTCTACCGACGCCGCCGCGGGGCTCGCCTCCTCGATCTCACCCGCACCCTCCTCGATCGATGCAGCCCGCCCGCTCACCCGTCCCGCTCCTCCTCCTCCTCGTCCTCCTCCTCCGCCCGCACCACCTCCGTCGGCGGACACCGCCACAGGTTCACCGCCTGCTGGCGTGAGCGGTAGTAGCCGTCACGGAAGCGGGCGCCCTCGCGGTGGAAGTCCTCTGCCAGGTGGCACTCGGCCTGGACCCAGTCGCGGAAGGCGGCGCGGTCGCGGAGGTAGAAGTCGGTGACCACAACCCAGCTCGACTCCGGGCCACCGGCCTCGGGGGCTCGCGTGGCGGGCGGGGGCGGCTCCCGCCTGAGCTGGCGGATGGGGACGATGAGCTCGCGCTCCAGAGCGGGGGCGTAGTACTCCGTCGCGACGCGGCTCTGGGTGAGGACGCGGTCGTGCGGGCCCCGCTCGACGAGCACCCGCTCCACCACCTCGTCCCAGCGACGGCGGTTGCCATGGTCGACCTCGAAGTAGTAGAAGGCCGCCGTGACCGAGGAGAGGACGACGACTCCGAGGAGCGCGCCGGCGGCCCAGCGGGCGGTGGCAGGGCCCTCCCGCCAGAGGCCCACGACCGGCAGGGCCGTCGCGATCATGAGCCCCGGCACGGCCAGGATGACGTGCTGGGAGAAGACGGGCATGAAGGTCGAGAGGAGGGAGGCCTGGACCAGGGGGAGAAACGCGAAGAGGCCTACGAAGAGCGCCCGCCGGGGATGACGCTGCCAGTCGATCGCCAGGCCCGCGAGAGGGACGAGGAGCACGGGCGCGCCGCCCAGGTCCTTGGCCAGATGGAGCGCCGGGGCCAGCGAGCGCAGCGGGTCGAAGAAGCCCCGGTTCTCCGCGTACCAGAGGACGAAGTTGCGCACGTGGACCAACATGGGGAGACCCGCGAGCACGAACGGGGCGAAGAACAGGGCGGCGTTGCGCCAGGTGAGGCCCGCCGGACGCTCGAGCCCGAGGAGGGGCACGAGGACCAGGTAGGCCACGAAGACCGGCAGCAGGAGGGCGGCGGTGTAGTGGGCGGCAAGCGTCGCGAGAGTGGCTGCCAGCGCGCCGATCAGCCAGGGCCGGCTGTCCTCTTCGAAGGCGCGGTAGAAGGCCAGGCCCGCGACGGTGGCGAAGAGGGCCACCAGGGTGAAGGGCCGGGCGTTCTGGGACCAGCCGATGTGCCAGCTCGAGATCGCGAGAAGGCCGGAGGCGGTCACGGCGATCGCGGAACCGAACGGCCGCCGGGACGCCCACCAGAGAACGGGGACCGTCACGACCCCCGCCAGGCACGGAATGAGGCGTGCCGTCGCCTCCGAGACCCGGACGCCGTCGGTCAGGAGTGGCGCCATCAGGAGCCGGAGGAACCAGTTGTGCTGGATGTCGTGGGTGAGGACGAGGATCTCGTCGAGCCACAGGCTCCACTCCCCCAGGCGATGGAAGCGCAGCGCCGCCCCTAGCAGCGTGAGCGCCAGCACCACACCGACCTCGGCGGCCCCCGGCGGCTCGGCGGAACGTCCCCCCCCGGTCACCGGATCGAGCCGCCGTTGCGCCTCTCGGCCACCAGGTTGTAGACCCACGCGGTGAGCCAGCCGGCCGCGGCGCCCAGGGCCGCTCCCCAGAGGAACCCCACGACGGCGCCGGACCAGGTCACGGAGTAGCCGGGAAAGTAGTTGCCCAGGAGGTTGAGGTGCAGGCCCACGTTGGGTCCGCCCCGCAGCAGGAGCCAGACGGTAGCCAGCAGCAGGCCGGTGCCGCAGAACAATCCGACGACAACGGCCATGACGCCGGCGCGCAGCCGGGCGACGGCCCTCCGGATGATCGTCTCTTCGTTCTGCATCGTCGTCGCTCCGCTCGCTGTCGGTGTTCCGGGAATCACTCTTCGGGGAAGGCGAGGGGATCCATCGTCCCCGCCAGCTCGAGATGCCGCAGGATCGACTCGCGGTAGCCGTCCACCAGCCGGTTGATCAGGCGCGCCATGACCCAGCCCAGGCCGAAGCCCCCGATCCCCGCCTCCGCCATGCCCGTGACCACACCGGCCCACGAGACCTCGAAGCCGAGGAAGTAGTTGCCGAGCAGCGACAGCATGGGCACCACGTGGTCGGCCTGCGTCAGGAGGGGCACCGCGGCGGCAAGGCCCATGCCCAGGGCGCCGACCACGGAGAGCGCGGCACCCAGGGCCACCGGATCGTAGCGTGCGAAGGCCGACTCGACCAGCCCCTCCAGGTCGCGCTCCGGCACTCGGCCGGGCACCAGCCGATCGCCCTTGCCGGCGGCCTCGCCGTCCCGCTTCTCCTCGTGGTACTCCTGCTCGACGTTGACCTCCCAGACGTCGTGGCTCTCGCCCAGGATGTTGCGCGCCGCCAGCATCCCCGTGACCATGGAGTGGTCCTGGTTGTTGTAACGGTGCTGTCCGTTGCGGCCGATGAGCTGGAGGTTCTCCAGGCTCTCCAACCATCCCCGGATGGTGGCGACGCTCTCCTTGTAGGCGCCGTCGTAGACCGGGTACGCCTTCGGCATCCGGACCACCGTGCCGTCCACCACTTCCTCCTCGCGCACCAGGCCCAGCGACGCCGTCTCCCGGGCGCCGAGGGCCACCAGGTCGTCGTCGGCCGCCGTCCACAGCTCGTCGCCCTCCTGGACGAAGTACTCGAGGCCCAGAGCGGTGCGGGACGGGTCCGGCACCATCTCGGGACTCCAGTTCTTGAAGTTCTGCATCCGGCCCACGATGACGTCGGGCGAGTGGATGTAGATCCAGTTGTCGGGGAAGAGGTCCTCCCGGTCGACGATGAGGACGACGGTGAGGAAGTCCCGGTAGCGCAGCCGATCCGCCGCCTCGAGGACGGACTCCGGCGGCGGCGGATCGAGGGAGCGGACGAGCTGGCGCAACGGCATCGTGGAGACGAAGTGCCGGCCGTCGATCTCCTCGATCTCCCCCCCGGCCCGCCGCACCCGGGCAGAGAGGATCCGGCCGCCCTCGCGCCGCAGGCCCACGACCTCGGTCCCGAGCTCGGTGTGGGTGCCCATCTCCTCGAGGCGGTCGCGGAAGCGCCACCACATCTGCCCGGGCCCCTTGCGCGGGTAGTAGAAGTGGTCGGTCAGCGTGGTGACCACCTCGCCGCCGCCGAATCGACCCAGCAGCGCGTGGCGCACCGCGGTCAGGAGGTCCAGGTTCTTGATGCGCTGCGCGGCCCAGTCGGCGCCGATCTCATCGCACGGGATGCCCCACACCTTCTCGGTGTAGGTCTGGAAGAAGATCTCGAACAGCCGGCGCCCGAAGCGGTTCGTGACCCACTGGTCGAACGTGCGCTCCTCGGGCAGCGGCGCGATCTGCACCTTCAGGTAGGAGAGCCCGATGCGCGCCGCTTCGACCAGGCCCAGGCCCAGGAGGGCGTTCATCGGCTTCAGGGGGTAGTCGAAGAACCGGCCTCGATAGTAGATCCGCGACAGGCGCGGACGCAGCAGGAAGTCGTCTCCCATCACGTCCTGCCACAGCTTCTGGACCGATGCGACCTTGGTGAAGAACCGGTGGCCCCCGATGTCGAAGTGGTAGCCCTTGTATTCCACCGTCCGGGCGATGCCGCCGACCAGCTCGTCCTTCTCCAGGACGAGGGCGGACCGGCCGTGGCGGGCCAGCTCCCAGGCCGTGGTCAGACCGGCCGGGCCGGCGCCGACGACGACTACATCTTCCATGGAGATCCCCGGTGGCTCATCAATGTTCCAGGTAGGCGAAGTAGGACCTCTCGCCGCACGGCCGGGTTGGCCGACCGCCGTAGAGGTGCCGGGAGGGTAGCGAAGAGCATAGGCGGCGTCGAGTCAGGAGACCGTCAGGCGCGTCGACGCGCCAGGTGCCTCAACGCTCCCAGAGCGAAGGCCAGGCCGGAGTAGAGAAAATGGAGGAGGTGCAGGGGCGCCGCGAGCAGGGCGAAGGCGGCCCCGCGCCGGCGACCGAGGAAGCCGAGGGCGTCCCGCTGCAGCCAGACCCAGGCGCCGAGAGATCCCAACGCGGCCCAGCCGAGACGGGGCCGAGCCACCGAGGCCAGGCTCAGGACGGCGGCGAGCCAGGCGAGTACGACGCTCGCGCGACCCTTCGGGTCCACGTTCAGGTCGTCGGCCGGCGCCCGGCCCGCCAGGAGCAACCCGGTCCAGGGAACCCCCCGATCCAGCACGTCCGTGCGCACGAGCTCGCCGAGAGTCCAGTCCTTGTGATGCTTGACCTGTAGCTCCTTCACCAACCGGATCGTCCAGCCCCGCTCGCGTAGCCGGTAGCCGAGCTCGATGTCCTCGATGCTCGGTCGCGGGAAGAGCTCGGGGTCGAAACCGCCGACCGCCAGGAAGCGGTCGCGGCGCACGGCGCCGCAGCCCGCCCAGAAGGTGGAGGCCTCCTCGCGACCGAGCTGGTGGACACGATGGTGCATGAGGTTCTTGTAGGTCCCCACGGCGCCGGGAGTCGCGGGCTCGTCGTCGTAGGAGCCGAAGAACGCGGCGAGCTCCGGGGGCGCCGAGAACGCCGTGCGGGCGGCTACCGCCAGGGTGTCGGGACCCGCCTCGCAGTCCGCGTCGACGAACAGCACCCAAGGACGTCGTGCCGCCTCGACCCCCAGATTGCGCGCTCGGGCCGGGCCGGAGCGACGCTCCGGCGTCGCCAGCACCCGTGCCCCGGACTCCGCGGCGGCCCAGGCGGAGCCGTCGCGGGAGCCGTCGTCGACCACGAGGAGCTCGCCACCTCCGGCGAGGACCGGTTCGAGGGCCACGATGCATCGACGGAACACGTCGCCCCCGTCGAGCACGGGGACGACCACCGAAAGAATGGAGAGGTCCGCTCCGTCGAGCCTCACTCGTACCCCTCGAGGCCCTCCGCCTCCCGCAGCCTCCCGTAGAGCTCGAGGAGCTCCGCGTCGAACTGGTCGACCCACTGACGGGACCCGCCGTCACGAGCGAACTTGAAGCCGTCGACGTGGCGGTCGCCGTGAGGCCTGTCGCGCGTCTCCTCGATGCGCCGGATGTTCCTGATGTCGGAGCGGCGGACGGCCTCGTCCACCACCCCGTCGTCCACCCGCGCCCCGGCGAGCCCCAGGAGCCTCTGGAACTCCCGGGTCGTGTCCCGGCGCAGCTCCTCGTAGCGCAGCACCAGGTCCGCCTTCTCGCGCCAGGAGCGCCAATGGGCGAACCAGGACGGCAGGCCGAGGTGGGTCGAGCGCACGAAGTCGGAGAAGGTCCCGGCGTAGCGCACCGCCTTGTCGCCCCGGGCGTAGTGGAAGTACGAGACCATGACGTCTCGCGGGTCGCGGATCACCAGCACCGAGCGGTGGCGGCCGAAGAGCGGGAAGTAGGGCCGGTGGGTCTTCACCACCCGGCCGACCGAGCGGTAGGGCCAGGACGCCGAGAGGTCGCTCGTCCCCAGCTCCGGCATCAGGGCATTGAGCTCCTCGAAGTCCACCTCGCGCCCGTCGAGCTCAGCCACGCTGATGGTGTTGGCGAGGAGGAAACGCAACCAGGTGTTCCCCGAGCGCGGGAAGGACGCGAGGAGGACGTCGCCGCGGCCCATGTTCGCGAGTCCCCGGGCGTAGCCGAAGGCGCGTCCCAGCTTGCCCAACATCACTCGTACCCCAGCCGTTGCACGAGGTCGCCCGTCCGCTCCTCGAGCTCGCGCGTGACCGCCGGCGTGAAGTGCTTGCGCCAATCGCCCGCGCCGCCCTTGCGCACGTGGGAGCGCGGGTCGACCTCGCCCTGCTTGCGGCCACTCAGGCGCGCGAAGCTGTAGGCGTCCACGAGCTCCGCCATCTCGTCCTCCGGCACCGGGATCCCCAGGTGGTCGTAGACCTCCCGAAACAGCTCGCCCGAACGCGGGGAGGCCAGCTCCTCGTAGGAGATGACCAGAACCGTCGGGTCCGCGGCGGCCTCGGGGGTCACCCACGAGCCGAGCGCCTCGTACAGCCCCTGGCCCTCCAGATAGCGGATCACCTCGATCAGCCCCCGCTCCTTGTCCATCCCGGTGAGCCTCTCGCGCATGGCCGGGATGTCCCCCATCTCGAGATGGGAGAAGCGGGCCGAGAAGTACCAGGAGACGGTGACGTCCCGAGGGTCCCGCTGCACGAAGACCGCGCGGTAGGGCTCCGCCTTCGGCATGGACCGGAAGTTGCCGTAGTCCAGGTACAGCGGCGTGACGATCGTCCGGGCCGGGAAGCCCTGCGGGAAGACCCGGCTCGTGATCGGCCGCGGATCGTAACCCTCCCGCCGCCGGATCTGGTACTGGTAGCCCAGCAGCCCCGAGTAGCGGTAGGTCACGAGGTCGCTCAGCACCGCCGTCAACCATTGGCTCCCGGTCTTGTGGACGCAGCAGTGGTAGACGTTGGCGAGCGGCGACGGGTGCTCGACCCGGGTGAGGGTCGCCCGGGCGCGCAGGAGCGCCGAGCGCGACAGGTTCACCCAGCGGATCGCCCCGTACGGGAGCAGGTGCCGCAGACCCGAGTGGCGATGACGCAGGGCGGTCAGCCAGCGGTCGAAGGTGTGGAGGCCGGTTGCCATGGGAGTGGATCGCGAGGCGGAACGCCTGGAATCGGCCGCGACCGGACGGCCCCGAAGACGCGACGAACGCCCCGAGCGGGCATCGTGCCACGGAGACAGCCGACCAGGGGCACCCCGCCCCGTACGGCCAACTGGCCGGTTCCGGCTCCTCCGCGACTCGGAAGCGCAAGGATGCCACGAACCGGTCCCGGGGGGAAGGCCCGAGCGGACGGTTCGCCCAGCCGAGACCGTGGCCACCGCCCCGGTTCACCCCGGAGAGCGGGCCGGGAGCGACCGGAGGGATCCCCGGGCCGCCCGCTACCAACCGCGGCGGCGGGCCTCCAGGCGCCGGCGTAGGCGGCCCGGGGAGGCGAGGAGCCCGGCGAGCGAGAGACAGCGCAGACCCAGTCGCAGCAACCACTCCTTGCCTCGGTCGGCCCTCTGCGCCCACTCCCCTACCACCGACGGCCGGCCCTCGGCGGTGTACCCGAGACGTTCCATCGCCTCCCCCGCCGTCGCCACCACCAGGGCCTCTTCCCCCGGCGCCACGCGCGAGCGCCACGCCGTCAGCCGGGCCGGGTCCGGGGTGCTGCGCAGGCGCTCGTGGAGGTGGCGCTGCTCGCGAGGGATCTTGTCGTCATAGCGGATCGCACCGTCCCCCTCCAGCTCGGGTAGCCCTCGGCATCCGAGCCACGCCAGCACCGTCTGGAGCGTCGCCCGGTGATCGGTCACCAGATCCTCGTAGCGCACCCGCAGGTAGGCGGGGTCCCTCGCCATCTCCTCCGCCAGAGCGGCGTCGGCGGCCCACTCCCGCGCCATCTCCCCGGGCGACAGCGTGAACGGAAGGGGATAGCGCGAGCGTCGGGAACGGCGCTGGGAAGCGTAGACCGCGCGCGGGTCCCGCACGACGTGGAGGATGTGGCAGTCGGGCCAGGCGCGGCGCGCTGCAGCGGGGTGGAGCAGCGCCCTGCGCCCCTCCTTGAAGACGACCCACGCCGGGACGGGCTCGTCCGCGCCGCGCCGGCCCGCGGCGTAGCTCTCACTCACCAGACGCAAGAGCTCGGAGGCCGGCCAGGGGGGCGGACCGGAGTCGAGGACCGCCCGGCGGAGCTCGGCCATCGAGACGCCCCAGGAGCGGAGTTTGTAGTCGTCCCAGAGATAGGCAAGGTAGGCGTCGAGGTCGTCCTCGTCGGCTAGGACGACGCGGCCGGCCAAGGGGCCCAGGGCGCTCGGCGGGAACCAGGCCTCCGGTGTCACCACGACGTCCGGGTGGGCGTCCAGCAGGGTGCAGAGGAAGGTCGAGCCCGAGCGGCTGAGATAGGCGAGGAGGACCAGCCCGGGCCGGCTCCTGCCGCCGCCACGCACGTCCTCGTCGCTCCGTGTCCGCCCTTCACCCGGGTGGTCCGCCACGTCGCTCCCCCCCTACTCCACCCGCCGCCACTCGGGAAGCGGGCGATCCAGGTGTCGTTCGACCCAGGCGATCGTGGGCTCGAAACGCCCCACCAGCTCACGGCGCAACTCGGGCGCCATGGGCTCGTAGCGCGCCCGCCGGCGGTTGAACCGCGACAGCCGTCGACGCAGACGGCCCGCGGGCCGGCGGATCCAGGCGGGGATCTGGCGGGCGCCCCAGCGGCCCAGCGGGGCCGAGAGGAGTCGCTCCAGGCGTCGGAAGCGTGGCGCCGTCGCCGCGTTGTGCTGGCGGCCGATCGACGGCGGCACGAAGGCGGCGTCGACGCCGATCGCCTCGTACGCCCGGGCCACCAGCGCCTGCGGATCGGCCACCAGATCCTCGTACAGGAGGACGTGGACCCGCTCCGCGGGGAACCGGCCCAGGTAGCGCTCGAGATGCTCCTCGTAACGACTCACCCGCGCGTAGCGGCGGAACCGCGGGTGGTCGCCTCGAACCAGCTCGTCGAAGGGCGGCAGGTCCCAGCCGTGCTTGCTCTCCTGGAAGTAGTGGGAGTGGAGCCGGGCCACCGGGTCGCGCAGGAGGAGGATCAGGGTCACCTCGGGCGCCACTTCGCGGATCAGCTCCGGCGTGTCCCCGGCCGGCATGTAGAGCGTGGAAGCCTCGCCTCTCGCGACCGCCCCCTCCGTGCCGTCGAACAGCTCCAGGTACCAATCGAGACCCAGGTCGAAGCGCCCGGACTGGGTCGCGGCCTCCTCGCCGCCGCCGTCCTTCCAGCCCGGTTCGCGAGTGAAGAAGCCCGGCTCCTTGATGCGTGCTCCGCCGACGTCCGGGTGCTCGACCAGCCACGCGAAGAGCGACGAGGTCCCGGACTTCCCGGCGCCCGGGATCAGGAAGGTCGGCAGACGAGGGTCCGTCCGGACCCCGCCAGCGGGAGACCCCGGGCTCACGAGTTCGCCTCCAGGATCTCCACGAAACGCCCGGCCCAGTCGAAGCGCAGCGCCTCGGCGCGGCTTCGGCAGCGCTCGGTCCACTGCGCGAGCAGAGCCGTCTCCCCGACCAGCCGTCGGATCCGTCGGGCCAGCGCCTCGGCGTCCCCCGGCGGCACCAGCAGGTCGTCGCCGGCCAGCAGGGAGCGGATCCCCTCGATGTCGCTGCCCAGGACGGGCCGGCCGACGGCCAGGGCCTCGAGGACGACGTTGGGCACCCCCTCGGAGCGCGACGGGGCCACGACCAGGTCGGCCGCGGCCATGAGTCGGAGGGGGTTCTCCATGGGTCCGAGGAGTCGGACGCTCTCGCCCAGGCCCGCGGCCTCGACGCTCTCGCGCACCCGCCCGGCGTCTTCGCCGTCGCCCGCCAGGTGGAAGCGCACGTCCGCATCCCGCAGCCGCTCGGCCGCCTCGAGCAGGGTGTCGAGCCCCTTGACCCGCCACTGGAGCCGGCCGACGAAGGCGATCTCCAGAGCCGCGCGTCGCCCGGGAAGCTCCACCGGCCCGCGCAGTTCCACCTCCGCGCGCCGGGCCTCGATCCACGCCGCATCCACGTTGTTCGGGAGCACCGCCCGGCGCGCCGGTACGCGACCGCCGTACTCGTCGAGCAGGGAGCTCGCGGCTCCGGGCGTCTGCGTCAGGAGCAGGTCCGAGGCGGAGAGCATCGAGGCCATGGCGCGGCGGTGGACGACCTCCCTCGACCACCGCAGCCAGCGACCGCGACCCGCCGCCCGGGTGCGCGAGCGCTCCAGCTCCACGCCGCGCAGAAAGGAGAACATCCTCCTCGACTCCGCCGCCCGTCGCCAACGCGTCATCCCGAGCCCCGAGGCGCCGGCGAAGCTGCCGCCCCACACGATCCCATCGGACCCGGTCCGGGCCGGCGCCAGGGCTCCCAGGACGCCGCCGGAAGCCCAGGCCAGCCGCAGCAGGTTGCGCCCGGCGGGAGGAACGTCGAGGGGATGGACCGTCACCCCGGCGAGCCGGTCGCCCAGCGCCCGCACCTGGGGCTCGTCCCAGGTCACGAGGTCGCTCCGCCATCCCCGCGACTCCAGCCCCGTCAGGAGCTCCACCAGACGCATCCAGGCTCCTCCCTCGACGGCCTGGGTGCACAGGACCAGCCGCCGCGCCAGCCGCTTTCCGGTCACGCAGCCGCTCTCGCCCGCAACAGGTCGAGCTGGGCGAGGCGGACCGACAGCCCCCAGATCAGCCAGACGTAGATCCACTGGGTGGCGCTGTGGAACAGGCCGTAGGCCAGGTAGGCCAGCATGCCCGCGGCCAGGAAGACCGCCATCGAGCTGAGGCTCAGTCGTCGACGCCACGCGAGCCAGAGGATCCACAACGGCGGCAGGTAGTAGAGCAGGTTGACGTAGACGCCGCCGACGATGCCGTACGTGAGCATCGTCTTGAGGATCGAGTTGTGGGGCTGTCGGAAGGTCCCCTGCTCCTCCCACAGGACCTCGGCGTGAAAGGAGTAGCCGAGGCCCAGGGGGTTGTTGGCGAGCGTCGCCAGCACGGGACCGAAGATCCAGAACCTCTCGCGGGCGATGTCGGAGACCGAGACGTCGTACAGCTCGACCTTCTTGCTGTCGACCCGAGCCAGCTCGAAGCCCAGGACCTCCTTCGGCAGGTTGAGATAGGCGACGACGAACAGGGTGGCGACCAGGGTCCCGATCAACGCCGGGCCCATCGCTCGGCGACTCTCCCGGAGAAAGATGAGCACCAGCAGCGCCAGGACGATGAACAATGCCCCGATCGCGCTCCGGGACTGGGTGCCCAGGACGACCGCGAAGCTCAGAATCGCCCCACCGAGGGAGAGCCAGCGGATCCAACCCCTGCCGTGGAGCGCGAAGTAGAGGTAGATGGCCACCGCCAGGATCTGGGGGCTGGCGAGCTGGTTGGCGCTCTCGAAGGTGCCCTGCAGCCGCACCCCCTCCGACCCGGCACTGAAGAACAGGCTCCGGGCGTGGGTCGGCGCCAGGACGATGCCGGCCATGACCAGCGCGTTGGCCACGCCCAGGCTGCCGGCGAAGCAGATCAACCAGCGCTCGATGCTCTCCGCGCGGCCATAGATCCAGAAGACGATGACGAACAGGGCCAGAGACCCGAGCTGGGTGATCAGGAACTTCGTGCCGCCAAAGCCACCGGTGGCCCAGGCCCAGAACATCAGCCCCGTCAGGATCGCGACATGGGGCGCCACCATCCGGTTGAACTGGAGGCTCCCGCGCCCGGGCATGCGCAGGAGAATGCCGAGGATCACGCCCAACGCCACGAGGTGAACGAGCTTCAGGCTCACGTCCCCCTGCGGCCCGCCACCCACCTCGAGAAAGTGGGACACCGGCGCCGCCAGGGCCAGAAGGAGGTAACCGAGGCGGGGATACTGGACGAGGAACCAGACCGCGGCCAGAACGGCGGCGACGACGAGGGGCAGGGCGAGGAGCGACAGGGAGTCCACGGCCTCAGGCCCGGGGGCGCGCGGACCGGTCGGCACGGGCGTCGCGAAGGCCCTCCAGGGCCCGCTCCCGGTCCGCCAGCTCGACCAGAAACTCGGCTCTCCGCTGCGGCACGGCGGGAGACCGGCTCGATCGACGACGGCGCCGCCGCCTGGTCTCTCGGCGGCCGGTCGGGCTGCCGGCCAGCAGGAGCGCGGCCAGCAGGACCGCGATGGCGATGAGAGGCTGGTCGAGCGCCACGGCCACGCCCGTCAGGAGCGCGGCCAGCACGATCAGCCAGTGTACGGGCTGGTCAACTCTCATCGGTCCTCTCCCGCCCCTCCTCGTCGCGTCCGATGCGACGGACGAGCTCGTCGAAGCCGAGCTTCTCCTCCTTGGGAGGGATCCCGTTCCGACCCGCCTCCAGGGCCACGACCGGACCGACGTCGGCGTCCTCCGACTCTCTCACCCAGGCGAGCCGGACGCTACGTTCACCGCACTGGGGGCAGCGGTACAGACGCAGGCCCAGAGCCGAAAGCAATCGACTCCCCGGGAACCCTCGGGGGCCGGACGGCCTGCCGAGCGAGGCGCGCTGGCATCGGGAACATCGTTTCATGGTCGGTCCGTGCGGTCCGCGGTGCGACCGCTCAACCCGCGTCCGCCGAGATCTTGATCGGCTCGGCGTCGCCTTCGGCTCGATGGTAGTAGTAGCCGAAGTCGTACTCGAGCTCCCGGACGTCCAGATCGTTGAGCACCACACCGAGGATCTTGCCACCGACCCTCTGCAGGTTCTCCGCCGCCCGACGGGTCGCGGGCCTCGGACTCTTGCGCGACCGCGCCACCAGCAACACTCCGTCGACACGGGGGGCGAGAACCAGGGGATCCGTCAACTCGACCGCCGGCGGCGTGTCGATGACGATGTACGTGAAGTACTCCCGGAGAAGTCCGAGCGCCGTCCCCATCCTCTCCGATCCGATCAGCTCCGGCGGATTGGGCGCGGTCGGACCGGAGGGCAGGAAGAAGAGATTCGGGACCGAGGTCTCGCGGATCTGGGAGGAGAGGTTCGACCCACCCGTGAGGTAGGTCGTCATCCCCTGCTGCCGGCTCACGCCGAACAGCTGGGCCATCTCGGGCTTGCGCAGGTCGAGGTCGACCACCAGGGTGCGGGCGCCCGTCCGCGCCAGCACCATCGCGGTGTTGACCGCGGTCGTCGTCTTGCCCTCGCCGGCCAGCGCCGAGGTGACCTGGATGATCTGGGGCGGCTGGCCCGAATGGGAGAGCAGCAGGGACGTCCGGAGCGACCGGTAGGCCTCGAGCACCCGCGCCTGCTCCGGGCGGGCGAGGCCGACGGCCACCCGCGGCTCCTCCTCCGACGCCCCCTCCCGGGCCGTGCTGATCAAGCCCTCCGCTCCGACGGGGCCCTCCAGGGTGGGGATGGCTCCCAGTGCCGGAAGGTGGAGGTACTGGCCGATCTCTTCCTGGGTCTTCAGGGTGTTGTCCAGGGCCTCGATCACCACCGCCACGCCGACTCCGAGGAGCAGACCGAGGACCAGGGCCAGCCCGAGTGCGACCGACTTCTGAGGCACGGCCGCGCCGAGGGGCGGCATCGCCTCGTCGACCACCTGGATGTTGCTCGATCGCAGACCTGCGAGGACGCCGGCCTCCTTCAGGCGCTGGAGGAGACCGTCGTAGAGCTGGCGGTTCGTCTCGACCTCGCGCTCGAGGAAGTTGTACTGGATCGTGTCCTCGCTGAGATCCTCGACGACCCGCCGCTGGCGGTCCAGGGCCTCGGACAGCGACCGGTACTCGTCCAGGGAGGTCCGGTAGTCACGCCGCGCCTCGGTGATGGCCCGCTGCTTCTCCTCGCGGAGCTGGCCCCCGAGGGCCGCGATCTTGTCCTCGACGCTCCGGACGGCAGGCCAGCGGGGTCCGAACTGGGCCTGGAGACCGGCGAGCTCGCGACGAAGCTCGTCCAGACGGCTCTCCAGATCCTGGATCAGGAGAGTCTCGAGCATGGCCGGGAAGTCGTCCACGGTCGCGTCCCGGATCGCCTCCTGCTGCGCGCTCTCCACGGCGAGGCTCGCCTCGATCCGTGAGAGCTCCGCGTTGAGGGACGCCAGACGGCTCAGGTTGAGATCGGTGCGCTCGTCGAGATCCAGGATCCCGTTCTCCTGCGCGTACCGGACCAGTTGGGTCTCGGACTCCTGCATCTTCGCCTTGATCTCGTCGAGTTGGCGGCGCAGGAACTCGACGGCCTTGCTCGTGGCGTCGAACTGCGTCTCGAACTGGATCTCGATGAACTCGTCGATCAGGGCGTTGCTGATGTTGGCCGAGAGGCGCGGGTCGGCCGAGATGAAGCCGACCTCCAGCAGACGCGTGTCGCGGACGACTGACACCCGGAGCCCGCTCTGGAACTTGTCGACCAGCAACCGGGGCACCCGGTCCTCCCCCGCCTCCGCCTCCTCCGGCGCGGGCGCTCCCTCCGCAGCCTCGACGCCGGCAGCCGGAGCCGACGACGGCACCAGCGCACGCACGGTCGAGAGGGTCCCCTTCACGACGTCGGACAGAATGCCCCCGGAGATGGGCCGGTTGAAGGCGACGTCGTCCTCCAGGCCGAGGTGCCGGACGACCCGGGTGGCCAACCGGCGGGTCCGCAGGCGGTTCACCTGCGTCACCAGGTACTCCTGGCTCGTCTTGTCCGTGAAGCCCGAGGCCGTGACCTCCTGATACGGCAGGACCTTGGGCTCCGCCGGATCGACCTGGATCAGGGCGTTGGCACGGTAGAGGGGCGTCGTCGTGAAGACCTGGATCGCCGACAGGACGAACACGAAGCTCGTGATGCCGAGGATCAGCCACCTGCGGCGCAGCAGCGACTTCAGGTAGTGGCCGACGGCCACCGTCTCCGTGGTCTCGAAGCCGTTGGAGCCACCGCCGTTCGTGCCGACGGGCCGAGGATGAACCGGTCGGCTCTCGGGAGGTCCGGAAGGGCGATGTGTCAACTCGTCGGCCACGGTACTTCCTCCTGCCCGTCCGGGGCGTCAGGCCCGTTCACACGGTGACGATCTGGTGCTCGCGACGCGATCGTCGCTGGTCATCGGGTCGACGCTGAGGGCTCGTCACGCTATCAGAAGCCAAGCCATGCCAGGAAGGGTACCGCCCCGTGACGGCGCGGGCTCGACCCCCGAGAGAGATCGAAATCACTCGGGGGTCGATCCACCCGCCCGACACGGCTCCGCCTTCCCGCCTAGGCGAACGACCGTACGTTAGCCACACGGCGTCAGGGCAGCATCAGGACGCGAGACCGATGAACCCTTCCCGCTCGAGGTGCAGGTACACCTGCTGCGCTCCCTCTTCGGGGCTCAGCTGACTGGTGTCGATGGAGACCTCGGCGTCCTTCGGCTCCTCGTAGGGGTCGGAGATGCCCGTGAACTCCTTGATGATGCCCGCGCGAGCCTTGGCGTAGAGACCCTTGCGATCGCGGCCCTCGCACACCTCGATCGGAGTGTCGAGGTGGACCAGGATGAACCCGCCGAGCGGCGCGATCATCTCCCGGACCTCGTTGCGCACGCGGTCGTAGGGGGCGATGGGGGCGCAGATGGCGATGCCGCCGTTCTTGGTGATCTCCGAGGCGACGTAGCCGATGCGCCGGATGTTGATGTCCCGGTGCTCCTTCGAGAAGCCGAGCTCCGAGGAGAGGTTCTTGCGGACGATGTCGCCGTCGAGCAGCGTCACCGGCCGACCGCCCGCCTCGAGGAGCTTGACCATCAGGATGTTCGCGAGCGTCGACTTGCCCGAACCGGAGAGCCCGGTGAAGAAGACGGTGAAGCCCTGGTGCGAGCGGGGCGGGTGGGTCCGGCGCAGCTCCTCCGCGACATCCGGGTAGGTGAACCACTCGGGGATCTCCCTCCCGTCCGCGAGCCGCGCGCGGAGCTCCGTGCCGGAGATGTTGAGCGTCCGCGTGCCCTCGTCGATCTCGTCGATCGGCATGTAGGCGTCCCGATCCTCGACGTAGACCATCATCTTGAAGGGCACCATCTCGATGCCTAGCTCCTCCTCGTGCACCCGGAAGAGCTCCTGCGCCTCGTAGGGCCCGTAGAACGGCTGGCCGTTCGAGTCGTTGCCCGGACCCGCGTGATCGCGCCCCACGATGAAGTGGGTGCAGCCGT
>CAJQNK010000196.1 GCA_905479655.1 uncultured bacterium
CCCGCTTCCTCCCCGTCGCCCACCCTTCCTCCACGTCGGAGAGACCGGGAGGGTCCAGGGCGGCCGAAGGCCGGCGAAGCGAACCCTGGACGCTTACGGGCTCTCCGACCACAATCCCCTGGGCGACCGGGGACTCGACCTCTCCCATGAAGAACTCCTCGAGATCGGCCCCTCGGGGCTATGCGCAACAGGCTCCTAGCAGCCCGTGGTGGAAGAGGGCCGCTCGTAGCGTGTCTCGCCTTTCACCACGGGCTGCTAGAGCTGGCCCGGAGGGCCCTGGGCCCGCTCCTCGGCGCGCGCCACCGTCGCCAACCAGACGACGCCGGTGGCGACCTGCAGGCCTGCGAACAGCGCGACGGCCGGGCGCAGCCCCCAGCCGCCGGGGCCCAGGAGCAGGCTGGCTCCCAGGATCGCCAGCGTGTCGGCGAGCGTGACGAGGAGCCACTCCGTGGCGAAGATGCGGCCCCGGTAGCGGTCCTCGGTCCGCCGCTGAAGCAGGACCGTGGAGAAGACCCAGTTGGCGCCGCTCGGCGTGTGGGCCGCGACGACCAGCGCGAGCACCAGGGCGGCCGCGGGCAGGGTGGCGGACCACGGCACCGCGGTGGTCGCCAGGTAGGCGACACCGCTGGCCGCGATCCCGAGACCCATCATGCGTGGCCACCGGGACTCCTGGGGCAGGAAGCGACGGCCGAGGATCGGTCCCAGGCCGGTGCCGAGCCCGCGGGCGGAGAACAGGAGTCCCATCCCCACGGCGGGCGCGGCCGGCGAGAGCTGCTCTCCGAGCAGGGTCAGCATGTAGACGAGGGCGCCGCCGCTCAGGGCCCACGCCGCCTTGGCCAGCGCGATGCGGCCGACCTCCGGCCGCAGGACCATGCGGCGCCAGGCCCCCGTGATGTCGGCCGTGACCTGGCGGATCGAGGAGCCGCTCCCGGCATCGGTCGTCTGGGGGATGACGGTGCGCAGGATGAAGAACGCCGAGACGACGTAGCTGAGGCTGTCGAGGACAAAGACCCCGCGGACCCCGACCGCCTCCGTCACGAAGCCGCCGATCCCGGCGCCGACGGCCAGGAGCGTCGACCAGGTCGCCGCCGACAGGGCGTTGGCCGTGAGCAGCTCGGCCGGGGTGGTGATGTTGGGGATGGAGGCGCTGCGGGCCGGCACGAACACCGCCCCGATCACCATCTGGAGGGCCGTCAGGGTGTAGAGCAGCGGCATCTCGCCCGGCGTGTCCACCAGGAGGAAGCCGAGGACGACGACGGCGCGGGCCAGGTCGGCGGCGATCATCAGCCGTCGTCGGTCGAACCTGTCGGTGACCAGCCCGGCCAGGGGCGAGGCGAGGGCGAACGGCAGCATCTTCGTGATGAAGACGAGGCCGAGGGCCAGCGGCGAGCCGGTGAGTTGGCGCACCAGCGTGTAGAGCGCGATGGTGTTGAGCCAGTCGCCCAGGAGCGACGCGATCTCCCCCAGCCACAAGCGGCGGTAGTGGCGGTTGGTTCGGAGGAGGTCGAGGTAGGGGGACATGGTGCCGAGGGTCGAGGTCGAGGGTGTGGGGCCCCGGGGCCGGGGGCTCTCGGGCGGCCTCGTCCATCGTATGGTCTGGAGCGAGGTCGTGGCGGATCCCTGGGGCCGCGCATCCGGCTCTCGCGCGGCGAGTCCCTTCCACCGGCTCGCGGGCCCCTCTCGGCCTCCTTCTCCGGCCTCCTTCTCCGGGCTCCTGTTTCACCCGGGTCCGGGGAACCTCGGAGTCCGACTCTGCGTAGGATTGGGTGAAGCGTCAACCAAGGAGGTTCCTGCCATGCTCCGAGTGTCCAACCCGGTCCTGCTCGCGCTCGTCACCCTGCTGGTCCTGCTCGCGGCCGTCCCAGCCGCGGGTAAGCGCATCGACCGAGAGCTCCGCGAGAGCTTTCCGGTCGCGGAGGGCGATCGTCTCGACCTGCGTTCCGGCGATGGCGATGTCGTCGTCGAGCCGTGGGAGAAGAGCGAGATCGAGATTCACGTCCGCTACCTGGGCGAGCACAAGACCGCGGGCATCACCAGCGGGCCCGACGACTTCGAGGCCGAGATCGAACGGGAGGGCCGAACGATCCGCGCCGTCGGCCGGGAGCCGGGCAGCGGTTGGTCCATCGGGTTCGTCTCCTCGCGCGTGGAGGAGTACCGCTGGACCGTGCGGGCCCCCGCCTGGTTGCCGATCGACCTGGACGGCGAGGACGGAGACGTCCGCGTGACGGGTTGGCGGGGGCCGTTGGACGTCCGGGTGGACGACGGTGATGTCCTCCTGGAAGACGTCGCTGGCGACGACCTGCGTCTCGAGCTCGAGGACGGGGACCTCGAGCTCCGGCGCTTCGAGGGCGTGGTGCGGGCGAGCCTGGACGACGGCGACGTGCGTCTCGAGGAGTGCCACGGCGACTTCCGTTTCATCACCGAGGACGGCGACCTCACCGCCCGGGGCGGCGGCGGATCTCTGGACGTCCAGACCGACGACGGCGACCTGCGGTTGCTGGACATGGCCCTGGAGCGGCTGGGGGTGCGAACGGAGGACGGCGCAGTCACCGCCACGCTGACCACCCTGGCGCCCACCGTCGAGGTGCGGACCGTCGACGGTGACGTGGAGCTGCAGCTGCCCGCCGGAGCGTCGGTTCGCCTCGACCTGCGCACCGATGACGGACCCATCGACGTCGAGGCCCCGGGGTCCGACCTCACGCGCGCCGACCGGCGGTTGACGGGCACGGTGGGTGCGGGGGAGGGCGAGCTACGGGTGGAGACCGAGGACGGGTCGGTGGATGTGAAGTTCTCGGCCCGGTAGGATCCGGTCGCGGGCCGAGGCCCGCGCGCCGCGATCATGTTCCCCTCCCTCGCCACTCCGGCCCTCCTCCTCGACCTCGGCGTCGCGGAGCGCAACCTCGAGGCCATGGCCGCGCGGGCCGGGGCTCTCGGGGTCGCCCTCCGCCCCCACGCGAAGACCCACAAGTGCGTCGAGCTGGCGGAGCGGCAGCGGACGCTGGGAGCTCGTGGGCTGACGGTCTCGACGCTGGACGAGGCGGAGGTCTTCGCGGAGGCCGGGTTCGACGACATCACCTGGGCCTTCCCGGTGGCGCCCGCCGAGGCGACGCTGGGGAGGGTGGAGCGCCTGGCCGAACGGGTGCGGTTGGGCCTGCTGGTCGACTCTCTCGAGGCCCTCGAGGCCCTCGAGCGCCTGGGTCGGAGACTCGCCGTGTGGATCAAGGTCGACTGCGGCTACCATCGGGCGGGCGTCGACCCGCACGGCGAGCTCCTGCTGGAGCTCGGGCGGCGCCTGGCGGTGAGCCCGGTGCTCCAGCCCGCCGGCGTTCTCACCCACTCGGGCCACGCCTACGCCGCTCGAGGGCGGGAGGTGCTGGCGCGGGTGGCGGAGGAGGAGCGCTCGGTCATGGTGGCCGCCGCCGCGCGGTTGCGTGCCGCCGACGTGCCGGTGCCGGGGGTGAGCGTCGGCTCGACCCCCGCCATGATGGCCGTCGACAGCCTGGAGGGCGTCACCGAGGCCCGCCCCGGCAACTACGTCTTCCACGATCTCTCCCAGGTCACGCGCGGTGCGGCGTCGATGGACGACATCGGGGTCTCGGTGCTGACCACCGTGGTCTCGTGTCAGCCGGGGGCGAGACACTCGGTGGTCGACGCCGGCGCGCTGGCCCTGTCCAAGGACGCCGGCTGCGGCGACACCGGGATGGGCCTCGCGCTCGACGTGACGGACCGGCCCGCGGGCACCCTCGTGTCGCTCTCCCAGGAGCACGGCATCCTCGATCGGCCGTGGCCCGTGGGCACGAGGCTGCGGATCCTGCCGAACCACTCCTGTCTGACGGTCGCCTGCTTCGACGCCTACGACGTGATTCGGGACGGGCGCCTCACGGGTCGTTGGGGAGTGCGGAGGGTGCGGGGGTAGACTCCCGAGAGCCATGCCCGAGAGCCAGCCGCCACCGAGGGAGGAGCCCTCCCGGCCGAGCACATTCCACGAGCTTCAGGGTCGTCTCGCCGAGCTCTTCGAGCGGATCGAGTCGGACCGCGATTGGGAGCACACCGCCGTCATCGTGCCGTCTCTCTCCTTCCACCAGGAGGAGCTGGCGAAGATCCCCGGCGTCGCGTCCTACGAGGAGCGTCTGCTCTTCTACCTCACCCGCCTGCGACACCCGGCGGCGCGGGTCGCCTACGTCACCAGCCAGCCGGTCCACACCGACATCATCGACTACTACCTGCACCACCTGGTGGGGGTCCACGCGAGCCACGCTCGCAGCCGTCTCCACCTGCTGTGCCTCTACGACGGCAGCCCGAAGCCGCTGACCCAGAAGCTCCTGGAGCGCCCACGCGCCCTGGAGCGGCTGCGTCGCTGGGTCGGGCCGCCGGAGAGGGCGTTCCTCACCTGCTTCTACTCGACGCCGTTGGAGCGTCGGCTGGCCGAGAGTCTGGGGGTGGCGCTGAACGGCGTCGACCCGGCCCTCCAGCCCCTGGGCACCAAGTCGGGCTCGCGCCGCATCTTCCGCGAGGCGGGGGTCGATCTGCCGGAGGGGTTCGAGGAGCTGCGCACCCAGCGGCAGTTCGTCGACGCCCTGATCGAGCTCGAGGAGCGTCGACCCGGCCTGCGCCGCGCCGTGCTCAAGCTCAACGACAGCTTCTCCGGCTCGGGCAACGCGATCGCGGTCTACCCGGAGCGCTGGCCCCGGGACCCGGGCGCCCAACGCGCCGCGGCCCGGCGCATGATCCATGAGCTCGAGTGGTCGGTCGATGGCGAGAACGTCGGCGACTACCTGCGCAAGATGGAGGAGATGGGTGGAATCGTGGAAGAGTGGGTCGAGGCCCGGGAGGTGCGCTCGCCCAGCGTCCAGATGCGCATCCACCCCGACGGCCAGGTGCTGCTGGTCTCCTCCCACGACCAGGTCCTGAAGGGGGCCACGGGTCAGAGCTACTTCGGCTGCCGCTTCCCCGCCTCGACCGACTACCGCCTCCGGATCCAGGAGGAGGCGGCGAAGATCGGTCGGGCCCTGCGCGACCGGGGCGTGATCAGCCGCTTCGCCATCGACTTCCTCGCGACCCGCGACGCGCCGGAAGAGGGATGGAGGATCCAGGCGGTGGAAATCAACCTGCGGATGGGCGGCACCACCCCGCCGTTCATGGCGCTCCAGTTCCTCACCGGCGGCGACCTGGACCCCGCGAGCGGCGAGTTCCTGGCGCCGCGGGGCGAGCCCAAGTACTACTACGCCACGGACGTCCTCGCCTCGCCCGCGTACAAGGGCCTGCTGCCCGAGGACTTCCTCGACATTCTGGTGCGCGACGGGCTGAACTTCAACACGGCCTCGGGCAAGGGCGTGCTGTTCCACATGATCGGCGCGCTCTCGGAGCACGGCAAGGTGGGCGTCACCTGCATCGGCGACAGCCGCGAGGAGGCGGACAGCCTGTACCAGCGCACCGTGGAGATCCTCGACCACGAGACCGGAGCCGCCCAGGCCTCGGCCCCGGCGCCGCTGGACGAGCGGCGAATCGGGCCCGTGGAGTGAGGGCGCCGCTCTGCGTCCCCGGCGGGAGAACGCCATGACCGATTCCGTCGACCGGTTGGACGAGCTCCGCCTCGACCGGGGTCCCGAGGAGCGCCCTCGCGTCCTCTGGAGGGGTGTGGTCGCCGTTCTCGTCCTGGCCGCGGTCGTCGTCGTGGCGTGGGTTCTGCTGCGGGACCGGCCGATCGCGGTCTCCACCGCGACGGTCGTCGAGGTGGAGAGGCAGGGAGCGGAGGTGGCGGTGCTCGACGCCTCGGGCTACGTCGTCGCCCGGCGACAGGCCACGGTCTCCTCGAAGACCACCGGCAGGATCGTGGAGGTGCTGGTCGAGGAGGGCATGGCGGTCGAGGACGGGCAGCTCCTGGCTCGCCTCGACGACGCGCTCCCCTCGAGGCAGGTGGCCCTGTCGGAGGCCGAGCTGACGGCGGCCGAGACCGAGGCGAAGGAGGCGGCCGTGGGTCTCGACCGGGCCCGTCGCGACGTCGAGCGGGCCGGGCGGTTGCGCGAGGAGGGCGTCGGTAGCGTCGTCGCCCTGGAGGAGGCCGAGACCGGGGTCGACGCGCTGGCGGCGCGGGTGGAGACGTCCCGTGCGCGGGTGGATGTCGCACGGCGGCAGCTTGCCCTGCGCCGTCAGGAGCTCGAGGACACCCGGATCCGGGCGCCCTTCGCCGGCGTGGCGGTGTCGAAGGACGCCCAGCCCGGTGAAATGATCTCCCCGGTTTCCGCGGGTGGCGGCTTCACGCGCACGGGGGTGGCGACGATCGTGGACATGGCCTCGCTCGAGATCGAGGTGGACGTCAACGAGGCCTACATCCAGCGGGTGGAGGGCGAGCAGCGGGTCGTGGCGGTGCTGGACGCCTACCCCGACTGGCGGATCCCTGCGCACGTCATCACCGTGGTGCCCGCCGCCGACCGCCAGAAGGCCACCTTCAAGGTGCGCATCGGCATCGAGGAGCTGGGCGACCCCAGACTGCTGCCCGACATGGGGGTCAAGGTGTCGTTCCAGGCGGAGGCTGCGAGCGTCGCCGGCGCTGGCGGTCGTTCGCTCCTCGTGCCCGAGTCGGCGGTCGCGACCCGGGACGGCGGCAGCTTCGTCTTCGTGTTGCGGGACGGCTCCGTCGAGCGGCGGGCGGTGACACGGGGCGGCCGGTCCGGAAACCGCGTCGAGGTGGTGGCCGGTCTGCGGCCGGGGGACGAGGTGGTGGTCACGCCGCCCGACTCCCTGGCTGACGGCGCGGCGGTGCGGGTCGAGTAGCATCGCCGGGAGGACGCCAACGGACGGAAGGTCGAGGAGAGGCATGATGAGCGAGGCTCTGGCACGCGTGGAGGCAGTCCACAAGGTGTACCGGCGGGGAGCCGAGACGGTCGATGTCCTGAACGGACTCGACCTCGAGGTGGCGACGGGCGAGTTCCTGGCGCTGATGGGGCCTTCGGGGTCGGGCAAGACGACGCTGCTCAACCTGCTGGGCGGCCTGGACCGCCCCACGTCGGGGCGAGTCGTGGTCGGCGGCCAGGACCTGGGCCGGGCCAGCGGGCGCGAGCTCGCTCGATGGCGCGCCCGTCACGTCGGGTTCGTCTTCCAGTTCTACAACCTGCTGCCCGTCCTCACCGCCGAGCGCAACGTCGAGCTGCCGCTGCTCCTCACGCGGCTGAAGCGCTCCGAGCGTCGGCGGCGGGCCCGCACTGCGCTCGAGATCGTGGGCCTGGCGGACCGCGCCTCCCACTACCCGAGCCAGCTTTCCGGTGGCCAGGAGCAGAGAGTGGGCATCGCGCGGGCAATCGTCAACGACCCGACCGTGATTCTGGCCGACGAGCCGACCGGGGATCTCGACCGGGCGACCGGCGGCGAGATCCTCGACCTGCTCGTGGCGCTGAACGAGCGCCACGGCAAGACGGTGGTGATGGTGACCCACGACCCGCTGGCGGCCGACCGGGCGACGCGGGTGTTGCACCTCGACAAGGGCGTTCTGGCGGAGGCGTCCGAGTGAAGTACCTGCCGCTCCTCTGGCGCAACCTCATGCGGCGCAAGGCGCGGACGCTCTTCACGTTCCTCTCGGTGGCGGTCGCCTTCTTCCTCTTCGGACTGCTGATGGCGGTGAAGAACGGCTTCGAGGCCGGCATCGAGATCGCCGGACAGGATCGGCTGCTCACGATCCACAAGGTCTCCATCATCCAGCTCCTGCCGCTGCGCTACCTGGAGCAGATCCGCGCGGTGCCGGGTGTGGCGGCGGCCACCCACTCGACGTGGTTCGGAGGGGTCTACCAGGACCCGAAGAACTTCTTCCCGCAGATCGCGGTCGAGCCGGAGGAGTTGCTGGATCTCTACCCGGAGTACATCGTGCCGTCCGAGCAGCGACAGCGCTGGGTCGCCACGCGCACGGGGGCCATCGTCGGCCGCAAGCTGGCCGAGCGCTTCGGCTGGCAGGTCGGCGACCGGATCCCGATCCAGCCCACCTTCTGGCGACCCCAGGACGGCGATGGCGACACCTACGAGTTCGACCTGGTCGGCCTCTACGAGGGCGCCACGCCCGACGTCGACGAGACCCAGCTCTTCTTCCACCACGACTACCTGATGGAGCGGGTGGGCGACATGGGCCAGGTCGGCTGGTACGTCGTGAGCGTGGCGGACCCCGAGCGCGCCGACGAGGTGGCGCAGGCCATCGACGGGCTCTTCGCCAACTCGCCTGCGGAGACCAAGACGACCACCGAGAAGGCGTTCATGCAGGGGTTCGCCCAGCAGGTCGGCAACACGGGGGCCCTCCTCATGGCGATCGTGGCCGTCGTCTTCTTCGTCATCCTCCTGATCGCGGGCAACACCATGGCCCAGGCGGTGCGGGAGCGGACGGCGGAGGTGGGCGTGCTGAAGACCCTGGGGTTCACGGGGCCGACCGTGCTCGGCCTGGTGCTCGGCGAATCGCTGCTCCTGGTCGGCGGGGCGGCAGGACTGGGCCTGATCCTGATCTGGTTGGCGGTGCCCGGGCTGCGGCCGCTGGTGGAGACCTTCCTGCCGGTCTTCTACGTGCCCGCCCGTTCGCTGGCCCTGGGTGCCAGCCTG
Organism: uncultured bacterium; assembly: GCA_905479655.1. Taxonomy (GTDB): domain Bacteria; phylum Acidobacteriota; class Thermoanaerobaculia; order Multivoradales; family JAHEKO01; genus CAJQNK01. Next base: position 8,575 of record CAJQNK010000196.1, read on the forward strand.
GCCGTGGCCCTGGGGCTCGCGAGCGGTGGCCTTCCGGCCTGGCTCGCCATGCGCCTCGAGATCGTCGAAGCCCTGAGGAGGCGGTGATGCGCTGGATGCGCCAGACGGCGGCGGTGACGCTGATGAATCTCAAGAGCCTGCCCCGACGCTGGGGTTCGGCGCTGGTGGCGGTGGTCGGCTTCGCGGGGGTGGTGGCGGTGTTCGTAGCGGTGCTCTCCATCGCCGAGGGGTTCGAGCAGGTGATGGGGACCGTCGGCTCCGAGTCGACGGCCCTCGTGCTGCGGGGGGGTAGCGACAGTGAGATGTCCAGCGGCCTGACCTTGGAGCAGACGCGCATCGTGAAGCAGGCTCCCGGCGTGCGCCGGGAGTCCGGAGAGCCCGTGGCGTCGGCCGAGCTGTTCGTCATCGTCGACGTCCCCAAGCGCTCGACCGGCACGGCGGCCAACGTGCCGCTGCGAGGCGTCGAGCCCGGGGCGTTCCTCGTTCGACCGGAGGTCGAGATCGTCGAAGGGCGACGCTTCCGGGAGGGGCGCAACGAGGTGATCGTCGGCACGGCCGCAGCGAGCCAGTTCGCCGGTCTGGAGCTCGGTAACCGGCTGCGCTGGGGCGAGGCGACCTGGGAGGTGGTGGGCCTGTTCGAGGCTGGCGGCGGGGTCCACGAGTCGGAGATCTGGACCGACGCCCGGGTCTTGCAGCCCGCCTATCGCCGAGGTGCGACCTTCCAGTCGGTCTACACGGCGCTCGAGTCGCCGGAGAGCTTCCAGGCGTTCAAGGACGCTCTCACTGCCGACCCGCGCCTGGAGGTCGACGTGACCCGCGAGTCCGAGTACCTCGCCGCCCAGTCGCGGGTGCTGCGTTCGCTGGTGGGCGTGCTGGGCAACCTGATTGCCGCGCTCATGGCCGTGGGCGCCACCTTTGGCGCTCTCAACACGATGTACTCGGCCGTCGCCGCGCGCGGCCGCGAGATCGCCACTCTCCGCGCCCTCGGCTTCCAGGGCGGCCCGGTCGTCGTCTCAGTCCTGGCCGAGTCGCTGTTTCTGGCGCTCGTCGGTGGCCTCGTCGGCGGGGCCCTCGCCTGGGCCGCGGCCAACGGCTACCAGACCGCGACCATGAACTGGCAGACCTTCAGCCAGGTGGCCTTCAGCCTGCGGGTCACCCCGGCCCTGCTCGTCGGCGGCCTGGGCTACGCCTTGCTCATGGGTCTCCTGGGCGGTCTCTTTCCGGCGGTCCGTGCCGCCCGTCTGCCGGTGGTGTCGGGGCTCCGGCAGAGGTGAGGGCGCTGGCTGCCCGGTGACGAGATCGACACCCGGTGAGAAGAGCAGGCTAGCATTCGGCCCATGATCGAGGCGACCCTCCTTCCCCACGTCAACGCCACCCTCAACGCGCTGGCGACGGTGCTGCTGGCCACCGGCTGGGTCCTGGTCCGGCGGCGGAAGCTCGAGGCCCATCGGCGGGTGATGCTGGCGGCGCTCAGCTGCTCCGTCCTCTTCCTGGTCTCCTACCTCACCTACCACTACCAGGTGGGCTCGGTGCGCTTCCAGGGTCCGGAGCCGGTGCGCACGATCTACCTCTCGATCCTCCTGACCCACACGGTGCTGGCCGCGGTGGTGGCGGTGATGGCGCCGATCACGGTGTTCCGGGCGCTCAGGGAGCGCTTCGACCGCCACCGGGCCATCGCGCGCTGGACCCTGCCCATCTGGCTGTACGTCTCGGTGACGGGGGTCGTGGTGTACTGGATGCTGTACCGGGTGGAGTGGTAGGGCTCGGGAGTCACCGACCGCAGACGACGAGGGGAGAGAGCGAATGGAGAAGCTGATCGAGTGCGTCCCGAACTTCAGCGAGGGGCGTGATCCGGAGGTCATCCGTCAGATCACCGACGCCATCGAGGCGGTGGAGGGGGTCCGGCTGCTGGACGTCGATCCCGGGAGGGCCACGAACCGCACGGTGGTGACCCTCGTCGGGGCGCCGGAGGCGGTGATCGAGGGGGCCGTGGCCGGTGTCAGGCGGGCCGGGGAGCTCATCGACATGCGCCACCACTCCGGCGAGCACCCGCGCTTCGGCGCCACGGACGTCTGCCCGCTGGTGCCGGTGGCCGGCGTCACGATGGACGAGGTGGCGGAGTACGCCCGGGAGCTGGGTCGCCGGTTGGGCGAGGAGCTGGGGGTGACGGTCTACCTGTACGAGAGCGCCGCCTCGAAGCCCGAACGGCGGAACCTCGCGACGGTTCGGAAAGGGGAGTACGAGGGGCTCGAGAAGAAGCTCGCCGACCCCGCCTGGGCGCCGGACTTCGGGCCGGCGACCTTCGACGCCAAGCGGGGCGCGACCGCGGTGGGGGCTCGGGACTTCCTGGTGGCCTACAACGTGAACCTCAACACGACCTCCTCCCGCCGGGCCTACGCCATCGCCTTCGACGTTCGGGAGAAGGGCCGGATCCGGAGGAAGGGCAACCCCCTCACCGGCGAGGTCGTGCGTGACGAGAAGGGCGAGCCGGTCTTCGTTCCCGGGTCTCTCGAGCACGTCAAGGCCATCGGCTGGTACATCGAGGAGTACGGCATCGCCAAGATCTCCATGAACCTCACCAACATCCGCAAGACGCCCATCCACGTCGCGTTCGACGAGGTGTGCCGCAAGGCCGAGGAGCGCGGGGTGCGGGTGACGGGCTCGGAACTCGTGGGGCTGGTGCCGCTCTCTGCGATGCTGGAGGCCGGGCGCCACTACCTGCGCAAGCAGCAGCGGTCGCTGGGCGTGCCCGACTCGGAGCTGGTGAAGATCGCCGTCAAGTCCCTGGGGCTCGACGACCTCAGGCCCTTCCCGGCCGAGGAGAAGATCATCGAGTACGCCATCGCGGCCGAGGAGTCGGTGTCGCGGCTGGTCGGCCTGGGCGTCGAGGCCTTCGTGCACGAGACGGCGTCGGAGTCGCCGGCCCCGGGCGGCGGCTCGGTCGCCGCGGCGGTGGGCGCCCTGGGCGCGGCCCTGGGCACCATGGTGGCCAACCTCTCCTCGCACAAGCGGGGCTGGGACGAGCGCTGGGAGGAGTTCTCGGAGTGGGCGGAGAAGGGCAAGGAGCATCACGACCGCCTGCTCCGGCTGGTGGACGAGGACACGGAGGCGTTCAACGCCATCCTGTCGGCCTTCCGCATGGCCTCGGGCACCGACGAGGAGAAGGAGGTCCGGCGCGAGGCCATCGAGGCCGCGACCCGGGGCGCCATCGAGGTGCCGCTGGACGTCATGGCGGCGGCGCTCGAGTCGATGGAGGTGATCCGGGAGATGGCCGAGATCGGTCAGCCGAGCTCCGTCTCCGACGCCGGCGTCGGAGCCCTCTGCGCCCGCACCGCGGTGCTGGGCGCCGGCCTCAACGTGCGGATCAACGCTCAGGAGCTGAAAGACGAGGAGGCGAAGGCGTCGTACCTCGACCGCGCCGCGGAGCTCGAGGCGGAGGCGGAGAGGGCCGAGACGGAGATCCTGGGAATCGTGCGGGGCAAGAGGGGTAGGGGGGTAGGCGACCTCGGGTTGGTCGCCGGCCGACGAGGATCACGCGAAGGCGCGAAGGCGCGAAGACGCCAAGATGGGAGTGAAGCCCCCCCCGGGGCGGGACTCGTCCCCCCGGGGTCAGCAACTCGCGGTCGAGCCCCAGACCGCCTCGCCGGTCACGCCCGGGCCGATTCTCCGTCTTTGTCGGGTCCGTCGTCGACGTCGTCGACGTCGTCGCCGGTCGCCTCGCCCTCCTCACCCTCGGCTCCGACCCAGACCTTGCGCCCCAGCCCGCGCACGAACTGCAGCCCGCCGAAGCGTCGCACGGCCTCGACCTGGTTGAGCTTGGCGTCCAGGTCGTCGATGGCGTGAAGGGCGATGGCCTCCGGCGTCGACGGCTCGACGGGCGAGCCGTACTCCCGGCGTCCCGAGTGCGAGAGCACCAGGTGCTCGAGGTGGAGCAGCAACTCCTTGTCCAGCTCCTCGACACCCCGGGCCGCCTCGCGCAGCATGTCCCGGCCGATCACCACGTGGCCGATCAGCACGCCCGGGACCGTGTAGTCGTTGGCCGGCATGGCGCCGATCTCCACCAGCTTGCCCAGGTCGTGGAACAGGATGCCCACCAGCAGGAGATCGCGATCGAGCTTCGGGTAGTGGCCGGCCACGGCGAGGGCCAGCTCGGCCATCGAGACGGTGTGCTCCAGGAGGCCGCCCAGGTAGGCGTGGTGAATGACCTTGGCCGCCGGGTGCTCGCGCAGCGCCGCGCCGTGTTGGTCCAGGGCCCGCTCCACGAGCTGTCGCAGCGCCGGGCGCTCGAGGGCCCCCGGGTAGATCGCTCCGAGGCGCTCCGTGAGGCGCTCGATGTCCTCCGTGGAGGCCGGCACCAGGTCGGCCTCGTCGAATCCGCTCTCGCGATCGGAGTCCTGCGTCCGCCGGCAGGCGTTGAGGGAGAGCTGGAGCTCGCCCTTGAAACTCTTGACCACGCCCTCGATCGCCACGAAGTCGTGGGCGTCGAACCGGCTGGCCAGCACGGGACTGTCCGGCCAGGCCTTGGCGTTGATCGAGCCGCTGGCGTCGGTCAGCTCGAGGTCCAGGTACTCCTGGCCGTAGCGGTCGCGGCGCGCCTCCCGGCGGGCCACGAAGGCGAAGCCGGCCACGGAGTCGCCGGTTCGCCACTCTCGGATGGGCTCGTTGCGTCGTACGGAGGTCGTCATCGGGATCTCGCGGGCCAAGGTTGCGTATGACTATAGAGTGCCGGCGGCTCCGGGCCGCATCGGATCATGCTGGCAGCCGAATTGCAACACTTCGGGGCGCCGGCGGGGCCCCGGACCGGGCCGAAGGGTCCGGCCCGCCGCCGGCAGCCCGACCTGGACGCCCAATCGAAGCACCGGAGACCTCGATGAGCCGAAACGACCGCGCCGCGACGAGCCTGATCCCGAAGCTGGCGGCCCTGGCCGCCCTGGCCCTGGCGGCCGGCCTCCCGGCCGCGCTCCCGGCGATCGCCGACGAAGGGCCCCTCGCCTGGCCCGAGGAGCAGCGGGCCTTCTTCCAGGACGGCCCCGGCCTGCTGTTCAGCGCGGACCAGCGGACCCGCATCGAGGCGATGGGAGATGGGGAGCGCGGCGCCTTCATCGACGAGTTCCTGGCGCGGGACCCGGACCCGTCGACGGCGGACAACGAGCTCGTGGAGGCGATCCGGAGACGGCGGAGCCTCGTCCGGCAGGAGGGTCTCTCCCCGGCCGACGTCCGGGCGCAGCTCCTCTTCCTGCACGGGCCGCCGGAAGAGCGTCTGGTCGTCGAGTGCGGCGCCGTCTTCCGGGAGCTGGAGATCTGGCGTTACGCCTTCATGGGGGGGGTCGAGGCCGTGGTGTACCGGCCCGCGCCCACCCTGCCCTACCGTCTCTGGCTGCCCTTCGACTCGATGCGGGCCCTCTACACGGAGGAGATGGAGTACTGGATGCTGCAGCTCGAGGAGCTGGGGCGTCGCGGCCTGGGGATCAGCTTCCTGCGCAAGTCGTGCAGCGAGGCACAGCGGGTGACGGAGGCGACCGGGATCGAGGGCCTCTACGGATTCGCCAAGGATCGGCCCACCAGCGCCCAGCTCGAGCGTCTGCTCGATCCGCCGGACGACGTGGCCGCCTGGGCGCTCGCCGCCGTGAGCGGATCTCGCGGCGAGGCGCCTGCGGAGTTGCCCGTCGAGGAGCTGAAGATCCTGTTCCCCGACGAGTACCGGCAGCGCATCGTGTCGCGCTTTTTCGTGACGCTGCCGGCCGGCGTCGAGCTGGAGCCGACAGCCGGGACGGAGGAGGACGAGCCGGAGCTCCGGCTGGGGGTCGACGGCATCGTGGAGCAGGACGGCGTGGTCTTCGACACCTTCCGGACCCTGTTCAGGCTCGCTCCGCCGGGGGAGGAGGCGCCCGTCGCCCTCGTCGTCGAGCGCAACCTGCGGCCGGGTCGGACCTTTCTGCTGCGACTACGCATCCGCGACGAGGTGGGGGGGGCCGAGGCGTTCCTCGCCCGCGCCTTCACGGTGCCCGACGAGCCGGTGCCCGTCGACGAGCCGCCGTTGCCCGAGGAGGCGGTCGTCGCGCTGGGCGAAGAGCTGGCGAAACGGAGGATCGGCGGAGCGGACAGCCTGGTGCTGGTGCCGCCGGAGACCGACGTCGTGATCGGGCTCTGGCGCGCCGAGGCACTGGTCACCGGTGAGCGCATCCAGAAGGTCGCCTTCCTGGTGGACGGCGAGCAGCAGCTCGCGCGCTCCAGGCCCCCTTTCTCCGTCGAGATCCGGCTCGCCCCGGAGCCGCGCGAGCAGGTCGTCCGGGCGGAGGGCTACGACCAGGACGGCGAGCTCGTGGCTGCGGACGAGGTGGTCCTGAACCAGCCCACGGGCTCGCTGAGAGTGCGGATCCTGCAGCCGGGGCGCGGGGTCGAGACGGGGTCCGAGGTGCGGGCGGAGGCCGAGGTGGTGGTGCCCGAGGGGCTGCGGGTCGAGAGTCTCGAGTTCCTGGTCAACGAGGTGGTGCAGGCGACGTTGCAGCGGCCTCCCTGGGAGGCGAGGGTGAGCGTGCCGGAGGGCGAGGAGGTCGTCTACCTGACCGTGGTGGCCACCCTGGACGACGGCTCCCGAGCCGAGGATGTCCGCTTCCTGCGGGCGCCGAAATACCTCGAGGAGGTGGAGGTCAACCTCGTCGAGCTCTACACCACCGTCACCAACCGGAGCGGCCGGCTCGTGAAGGGACTCACCCGGGAGCAGTTCCGGGTCCTGGAGGACGGCCGGCCGCAGGAGATCTCCCGCTTCGAGCTGGTGGAGGACCTTCCGCTGACCCTCGGCATCACGATCGACACCTCGGGCTCCATGGCGCAGGCCCTGCAGGAGGCCCAGCTCGCTGGCCGAGCCTTCCTGGACAACCTGATCACGCCGAAGGACCGCTACTTCGTCGTGGCGTTCTCCGACCGGCCCACGCTGGTCATGGCCCCGACGGACGATGTGACCGCGAGCGAAGGCATGTTGGAGGATCTTCGCTCCGAGGGATGGACCGCGCTGCACGACGCCATCGTCACCAGCCTCTACTATTTTCGGGGCGTTCGCGGTCGCCGCGCGATGGTGCTGCTCTCGGACGGCGACGATACGGCGAGCTCCATCGCCTTCCGTGAGGCGCTGGAGTATGCCCGCCGGAGCGGGGTCTCGATCTACACCGTCGGTCTCAACGTCGGCACCCTCGATGTCTCGGTCCGGCGCAAGCTGAGCACGCTGGCGGAGGAGACGGGCGGCCGCTCGTTCTTCATCAGCGAGGCGGCGGAGCTGACCACGGTCTACGACGAGATCGAGGACGAGCTGCGCAGCCAGTACCTCATCGCCTTCGCCCCCGACCGACCGCCGACGAGCGAGGACGAGTTCCGCGAGGTGGAGGTCGAGGTGCTCGAGCGGGGGCTGAAGGCGCGCACCATCCGGGGCTACTACCCATGAGGCGTGAGCCGGCGGCCGTCGTGGCGCTTCTGCCGGCCCTCGCTCTGGTCCTCGGGTCCATGACGGCGTTCGCCGAGTCCCCCACGGTGCTGCGTCTGGGCTCACTCGAGCGGACCTGGCGCGACACCGTGGGGGAGGTCGCCCCGTTCCGCCAGGGTGAGCTGACGGTCGCCCTCTCCTCGCCGAGTCAGTACGTGACTCTGCGCGAGGTCGAGCTCACGCTCGAGCCCGACCTGCGGGACGGTGGCCACCGCGTGAGCGGGCGGGTCCAGTTCCTCGGCCGGGGTCAGCTGGTGGCCGACCTCGCCATGGCCGGCGCCGCGACCCGGCTCGAGGACGAGGTGACCGTGCCCTTGCAGACGCTCTCCGTCGTCGGGCGGGCCCTGTTCCGGGTGGAGCCGGAAGGCTTCGTCGTCACGCCGCTGGAGCTGCCCGAGGCCGTGGAAGTGGAGGTTCGGAGTGGACTGGCGGAGAGGCTGGTCGGACTGTGTCAGGGGATGACGCTCCTGGCCCTGGGCGCGATCGACTGCGACCGTCTCGAGACCGACCTGGCCCGCGTCCGGGTTCCGCTGCCGCCCGTGGGCGAGCCCTTCCTCATCCCCGCGGAGGACCTGGCGCCCGAGGAGATCGCTGCGTTGAGCGCCTACCTGGCGCGCGCGGCCCACTGACCCCGGGCGACCCCTCGGGCCTCCCGTCGCGTCCCGGAGGGTTGGCCTGACCTTCTCACCAACTGTCTACTACGAGACCGTATGTACTTGAATCTGCGGCGTTACGCTTCGCTCGGGCTCCTCGACGCACAAACAGTACGACTGCGTCGCCTCGGTCGCAAGCCTGCATCTCCAGGCACCTACGGCCTCTCGCAACGACATCCGGTGAGAAGGTCAGGTTAGATCCCGGGGTATCCTCCCGAACGACTCGCGACCGCCGACCCGCGACCCACGATCCACGACCATGCGAACCCCCGTCACCAACCTCCTCCTCGGCGCCATCGTCCTCATGTTCGTCGTGGAGACCCTGCTCGGCGGCTCCACGCGCATCGAGGTCCTCGTGTTCCTGGGAGCCAACGTCCCGGAGCTGGTGGCGCAGGGGCAGTGGTGGCGGCTCGTCGCCGCGATGTTCCTGCACATCGGGATGATCCACCTCGCGGTGAACGGCTACGCGCTCTACCAGCTCGGCCACCTGTTCGAGAGCCTGGTGGGGTCCGGGCGCTTCCTGGCGGTCTACTTCGGCGCCGGCGTGGCGGGCTCGATCGCCAGCGTGATCTTCACCCGCGGCGTCAGCGCGGGAGCCTCCGGGGCCATCTTCGGCCTGCTCGGGGCCCTGCTCGGCTTCCTGCTCAAGCGGCGCGACCGTCTCACTCCCGCGGCACGGAGCCTGCTGGCGCAGCTCGGCTTCTGGGCGGTGATCAACATCTTCCTCGGCTTCACCGTGCCGCAGATCGACAACGCGGCCCATCTGGGGGGCCTCGCGGTCGGCCTGGCGGCCGGCTTCCTCGTCGCGCCGCGCCAGATCAGGAGAGCGGGAACAGCCGGCTGAGCAGGCGCTGCAGCGGGAACCGACCGAGCGAGCCGGCCGCGGCGGCATGCTCGTCGTAGGTCTTCACCGAGTCCGGCTCGACATCGTCGCCCCAGACGAGAACCGGCAGGGGATCGGCGGCGTGTTGGCCGCTCTCGGAGAGCGTGGCGTGATCCGAGGCGACCGCGATGCGGGTCGGCTTCTGGATGGAGTCGACCAGTTTCGCGAGGTGGGCGTCCAGCTTCTCGAGGAACGCGGCCTTCTGTTCGGGTCTGCGGTCATGGGCTGCGATGTCGGCGCCCTTGACGTGCAGGATCACCAGGTCGGAGGAGTCGAGGGCCCGCTGGGCGGTCGCGAACTTCTCCTCGAGGTCCGTGTCGAGGTTGGCCGTCATCTTCTCCGAGGTGAGGGTCCGGGAGCCGAGCCAGCGGGAGAGGCCCAGCACCGTCCTGTCGCCACTGATGCAGGCGAGCCGCAGCGGGACTCCCGCGACCTCGAGCGGCAGCAGACGGTGGATCCTGCCCGCACCCCGGGTCAGGACCGTGTTGGCGGGCGGCAGGTTCCTCTTCGCTCTCTCGACGTTGACCGGGTGCTTGGCGAGGACCTTGTGCGCCTGTTCTTCGAACGCCGCCAGCGCGCCGGCGGTGAAGACTCCCGCCGGGTCGTCGGGATCTCGCGGTCGTGGCATCAGCGGCGGGCACGGGATGGCGCCCTCCCCGGGATCGCTGCCCTGGACGTTCGACGACAGACCCTTGCCCTGCAGGACGATGGCGAGTCGGTGCTCGGTGGCGGGCCGCACACGGACCGTCACCTTCGAGTACTTCTTGCCGGGGATCTTCAGCTTGTCGAGGGCGGCCGCCAGCTCTTCGGCCCCCTCTCGGATGCGTCCGGCCCGCCGGTCCGCGATGGCCCCGTACTCGTCGAGCCAGGCCAGGTTGCCGCGCAGCGCGATGTCGCTGGGCGCGAGGACGAAACCGGCGCCGATGGCCTCCACGGGGCCGCGGCGCAGGCTCAGGGGAGACTGCCCGAACAGCGCCAGCGTGCCGGCGGCGGTGTCCGCCACCCCACCGGAAGGGATCGCGTCGGCCAGGCCGGACTGACCCTCCTTCGCGAGCCGGTCGAGGGTCGGGGTCCTGGCGGCCTGGAGCGGAGTCCGTCCGCCCAGGGTCCGCACGGGCCGATCGGCGAGTCCGTCGATGATCAGGAGCAGGGCCCGGGCGCCGGCGGTGGGGACGTCCGACTCGGCTCGCGAGAGGAACGGCGCCTCCCGTTCGAGGACACCGGTGACGAAGCGCAGAGCCTGGTGGGTAGCCGGCTCGCCCGTGGAGGTGTCCAGAAACGGATGGTCGAGGGCCTCGATCTGCTGCAGGAGGTCGTCGTGGAGAGTCCGGATCGACGAGAAGTTGTCCAGGTAGCGCTCGGCCAGCCGTCCCGTCGTGCGGGCGCGGGCCAGGAACCGGGCGCGGTGAGCCTCCTCGTTGAGCGTGACCAGGAAGAGGGGGACCTGGTAGGCGGCTCCCTCGAGGTCGGGGAAGGGCACGATCTCCGGGTGCAGGTGCACCCCTTCCACCACCAGGCTGATGTTCTCCGCGATCGCCCTCTCCACGACGGCGCGCACCCCGACGCAGACCCGCGTGGCCTGCTCCCGATAGTTGGCGAGAAGTCGGCTGCCGTGCTCGTGGTCGCTGCCGCCGATGTCGGCCACTTCGATCGTCTCCCTCGAGGAGGTCGCGTCGAAGGTGGAGTTGTGGAGCGCGGGGAGGATCGAGGGCGTCAGCAGCATGCGCATCACCTGGCGGATGGTGTCCGTGGCGGTGATCCGGTAGATGCGGAGAAGGGGCGCCAGCTCCAGCGCGAGCGTCGACTTGCCGGTGCCGCTGGCGCCGCCGATGTAGACGACGAGGGGGCGCGGCAGGTGGTGGATCCGGCGGGTGAGGCGATAGCGGCGGGCGGTCCTCTTGTCCTCCATCTCCTCCAGGAGCGAGCCCACCCGGTTGACGATCTCGTTGCTGGTCAGGTCTTTCTCGCCCTCGCGGCGCAGGTCCGACTCCAGGCGGGTGATCAGGCGGTAGGCGCGGTCCAGGTCGACGCCGGCCGCGTGGACGCTGCGGGCCAGGAGCCCCCTGGAGAATGGGTGCTCCTGATCGTGGTGCAGCACCCGGATGTCGGTCCTCTGGCGGGAGGGCTCTCTCAGGCCTTCCGGCACCTCACTGCCGAAGGCCTCGTCGAGCTCCTCGAGGATGAGGTCGCGGAGCTCCGACGTGGAGACCTCCTCCCGGTCCGCGAGTCGATCCCGGATGGAGTGGGCGATGGCGTAGGCGCGGTCGAAATCGAGACCCCTCTGCACCAGGTCGTGGGTGATCATGCCGCGCAGGAAGCGCTGCCGGATCCCTTCGGGGCAGACCACCACCAGCTGACGACGATTGCCGCCGCGTGTCTCTCGTTCGCTCAGCTCGACCTCCCGCCACCCGGGGCATGGCCCCGGTTCGTCCGATTCCGGTAAATCACGATACCACCGAGGTTTCTCGCGGTGGACCCGCCGCAGGAGGCCGTGGGCCTCACCCGTAGCGGCCTTCGATGTAGTCGGCCGTCTCCTGCCGGACCGGTGCGACGAACATGTCCTCGGTCGCCGTGTGCTCGATGACCCTGCCGAGCAGCATGAAGATGCACTCCTCGCTGGCGCGCCGGGCCTGAGCCATGTTGTGGGTCACGATCAGGATCGTGTAGTCACCCCGGAGCTCCCAGATCAGCTCCTCCACAGCCTCGGTGCCCTTCGGGTCGAGAGCCGAGCAGGGCTCGTCCATCAGCAGGACCGTGGGCTTGACGGGAAGCAGTCGCGCGATGCACAGCTTCTGCTGCTCCTCGAGAGAGAGATCGACGGCGGGCCGGTCGAGGTGGTCCTTCACCGTGTCCCAGAGCAGCACCTGGGTCAGGGCCGATTCCAGGATCTCGTCCTCTCGCGACCGCGTGACCTTCTGGCTGCCCCGGTGCAGGCGGTGCCCGAAGAGGATGTTGTCCCGGATCGAGAGCGGCAGCGGGTTGGGGCGCTGGAACACCATGCCGACCAGCTTGCGCACCTGGAGGAGCTCGACCTCGGGCGCGTAGACGTCGCGCTCCATCACCTCGATGCTGCCCGTGGTGCGGACGTAGCCCAGTCGCTCGTTGATCCGGTTGATGCTGCGCAGGAACGTCGACTTCCCGCACCCCGAGGGGCCGATCATCGACGTGATGATCCCGGCCCGGACGGCGAGGTCGACATCGAACAGCGCCTGGAACGTCCCGTACCAGAGGTTCAGCTTCCGGGTCACGATGGCCCGGGCCGGTCCCGCGCTAGCCAAAACGGCCCTCCACGTAGGCACGGGTCCGGGGGTCCCGAACGGCTCCCGTGAAGAGATCCTCGGTCTCTCCGACCTCCACGAACTCGCCGGAGAGGAAGAACGCCGTGCGGTCGGCCAGGCGTCGGGCCTGTTGGACCAGGTTGGTGACCAGGATGATCGTGATCTCGTCCTTCAGCGTTCGCAGGATGTCCTCGATCCGCATCGTGGTCACCGGGTCGACGGCGATCGAGAACTCGTCGAGCAGGAGGAGCTTCGGGTCCTGGGAGAGCGCGCGGGCGATCGTCAGGCGCTGCTGCTGACCTCCCGAGAGGAGGCTGCCGAGCGAGTCGAGACGGTCCTTCACCTCGTCCCACAGGGCGGCGCGAGTCAGGCAGCGCTCGACCACGACGTCGAGGTCCGCCTTGTTCTTGATACCCCGCAGCCTCGGAGACAGGGCGACGTTGTCGTAGACCGACAACGGCAGGCCGACGGGCAGCGGGAAGACGACGCCGATCTGACGCCGCAACGCATAGACGTTGCGCCACTTCCGGACATCGCGGCCGTCCAGATGGATCGACCCTTCCACCCGCATGCCGGTGGTGTGCAGGTCCATCCGGTTGAGCGCACGGAGAAACGACGTCTTGCCGCTGTTCGCCGGGCCGATGATGCCGAAGATCTCGTGCTCGCGAACGTCCAGGGAGACGCCGGCCAGGGCGGACTTCGGACCGTAGTGGATGGCGAGGTCCTTCACCGCCAGCTTGACCGGCCCGGCGCCGTTCTCCGGTCTCACCACTTCTTGCGGCCTCGGAGCACCATGCGGAAGGCGATGGAGAGGGCGTTCATCGCGAGGACCATGGAGATCAGCACGAGAGCCACGCCGAACGGCAGGTTCTCCGGGACCCCCGGGACCTGGGTCGAGATGACGAACAGGTGCAGCGACATGGCCATGGTCTGGTCGAAGACGCTCTGAGGAAGGAACGGCAGAAAGAAGGCCGCGCCGGTGAACATGATGGGCGCGGTCTCGCCCGCCGTCCGGGAGACCTCGAGGATCACTCCCGTGAGGATGCCGCTGACCGAGTTGGGCAGGACGACGTGGCGGATGGTCTGCCAGCGGCTCGCGCCCATGTTCCAGCAGGCCTCGCGGAAGGCATGGGGCACCGCCTGCAGAGACTCGCGGGTCGCCACGATGACGACGGGGAGCGTCATGATGGCGAGGGTCAGGCTGGCGGCCAGGATGCTCGTGCCGAAGCGAAAGAACAGCACGAAGGCGCCGACCCCGAAGAGAGCATGGACGATCGAGGGGACGCCGGCCAGGTTGATGATGGCGAGGTTGATCGACCGGGTCAGCCAGTTGTCGGCGGCGTACTCGCTGAGGTAGAGGGCCGCGGCGATGCCGATGGGCACCGAGACCAGCAGGGCGACCGCCACGAGCCACACCGTCCCCACCAGGGCGGGCAGGATGCCTCCGGCCGTCATGCCGTTCGTCGGTTCGGTGAACAGGAAGTCGATGGTGATCATCGGACCGCCGTGGTAGATCAGGACCCCCAGGATGATCAGCACGGGGAGGATCAACAGGACGGTCATCATCAGGAAGAGCAGGCGCCACAGGCGCTCCGTCTTCTGGTTCTTCCGGTTCAGCTCGGTCGCTTCGAACATCACTTCTTTCGGATGCCCCGGATGACGAGGTCGGCGGTGAGGTTGATGATGAAGGTGACGACGAACAGGAAGATGCCGAGGGTGAAGAGAGCCCGGTAGTGCTCCGAGCCCACGGCGGTCTCCCCGAGCTCCGCGGCGATCGTCGCGGTGAGCGCCCGCACCGAGTCGAAGACGCTGGTCGGCAGGTTGATGGAGTGACCGCTGGCCATGAGGACGGCCATGGTCTCGCCGAAGCCCCGGCCGACGCCCAGCAGGACCGCCGCCACGAGGCCGTTGCGCGCCGCGGGGATGACGACCCGGCGGATCACCTGCCAGCGCGTCGCGCCCAGGGCTTCGGCCGCCTCGCGGTAGGTGTCGGGGACCGCCTTGAGGGAGTCCTCCGCGATGGTCGTCATGATGGGCGCCGCCATGAGCCCCAGGATGAACCCGGAGTTCAGGACGTTGAGTCCGACCGGGACATCGAACAGCCGGATGATCAGCGGGTTCATGATGCTGAGACCGATGAACCCCCAGACGACCGAAGGGATGGCGGCCAGCAGCTCGACGAGGATCTTCAGGACTTCCCGCGTCCTGCCCTGGGCGAACTCGCCGATGTAGATCGCGGCGCCGAGCGAGAAGGGTACGGCCACCAGCATGGCGAGGCCCGTGACGCTGGCCGTGCCCACGATCAGCGCCAGCGCTCCGTAGGTGGGCTGCTCGGAGGTCGGGCGCCAGCGGGTCGAGCCGAAGAACTCGACGATGTCGAAGCGGCCGGCGATGAACCCGAACCCTTCCTTCGTGATGAAGACGAAGATCCCGAGAATGAAGACGATCGCGGAGACGCCGCCGAGAAAGACCAACGCCTGGACCGCCTTGTCGACGAACCAGGCGAGGTCGCGGCGGTCCAGCTGGGCGCCGAGATCCTGCGGCGAGCCCGACATCGCTAGTGTCCCGCTCCGGAAATTCCATACCCCCATCTCGGCCCCTTCTCGTCCCCGGCGGCGTTGCTGCTCCTCTCCAGATCCCCGATATGGCTCGTCGCAGCGCCTTGCCAGGAACGAGAACCGGCTAGGCGAACGTCACTTTCGGAGCGGGACACTAGTCGGCCCCCTCGCCGCGCAGCAGCTGCATCAGCTCCCGGGTGTGATCGGTGATCCGGCGGAGCGCCTCGTCGATCCTCTCGCGGGCGGCCTCGGGGTCCAATCGATCCGGGTGGGGGCCGACGTCCCAGGCCACGATCATGGTGTGGAAAGGCCTCTTGGCGAGGGGCGGCGGGGTCCCGGCCTGGAGATTGACGATCACGTGGTACCGCCCCAGCTCGGAGTCGAGCTCCGGCATGGGGCTCGGCCCCAGCCCTCGCTCGGGCAGGCCTGCGCGGCCCAGGGCCTCGACCGTCAGCGGATGCGCCGCCGCGGCCGGCGCCCACCCGGCACTCGCGAACTCGCCGCTGTTGGGGAACGCCTCGCGCGCCTGGGCCTCGGCCAGGAGGCTCAGGGAGCTGTTCGTCTCGTCCACGAAGAGGATCCGGTACCGCTTGGGCTCCTTGCCCTGTCCGGTAGCCGAGAACACGGTCTCCTCGCAGATGTTTTTCGCTTGATCGCTGACCCGGGAGATGCGGTTGATGATCACCAGCAGGGCGAACAGGTCCTTGACCGGGCGAGAGTCCCTCTCCGCCTCGCCGACGAGATCCGAGAACACCTTGTAGAACGTGCTCTCTACCTGCGCGGCCATCCCCTTGGTCGCTTCCGCCTGCTCGGCGTTGGCCTCGCCGAAGGCTCGCAGCGACTGGCCGAGGATCCGTTGGGCCTGTTCGGCGAGCATCTCGATGTCTCGGGCCGCGATCGCCGGCGGCGGAGCGGAGAGATCGAGCGCCTCCTTGGCGATGGTCACGGCGTAGTCGCCGATCCGTTCCAGGGCGACGTCGAGACGAAGCACCGAGGAGACGAAGCGGAGGGGACCCGCCGCCGGAAGGTGTCGCGCCACGAAGGCGTGACACTGCCGGTCGATCCCGCGGATCGTGCGATTGATCGGCAGGTCGCCGAGAACGACCTTCGTCGCCAGTCTTCCATCACCCGTCAGAAGGGCGTGAACCGAGTCACGGACGGCGCCCTGGACCGCTCGGCCGACCCGGCCGACCTGTTCTCGCAGGGAGGTGAGGTCCTGGTCCAACCTCTCTTGGTAGTGGCTCATGAGATGGTCCCTCGTGACGAGAATCCGTGCGCGCCGTGTCTGTTCGGTGGAGCGGCCGCGGTTCCGCGGCCGCGACGCCTGTCAAGTGCGTCTCCGCGAAGAGGATCCAACGCTCAGCCGCAGCTTACGGGCTTCGCGGGAGCGTAGCCCTTCTCCCGGATGATGCACTGGCCCTCGTCGCTGAGGATCCAGTCGAGGTACTCCTTGACCGCGCCCTCCGGCTCGCCCGCGGTGTACATGAACAGCGGGCGCGCGATCGGATAGGTGCCGTCGAGGGCGGTCTCGACGCTGGGCATGACGCCCGGTTGGCCCTCCTCCAGCGCGATCGCCGCGAGCTTGACCTCGGGCGTCGCGTAGGCCAGCCCGCTGTAGCCGATAGCGCAGGGCGTGTGCAGGACGAGGTCGACGACGTCCTTCGAGCCGTGCATGTCGCGCGAGCCCATTTTGTAGTCGCGCTCCTTGCCCAGCACGGCTTTCTGGAAGTAGACGTAGGTTCCGGAGTTGTTCTGCCGGCTCACTCGGACGATCTCGGCACTGTCGCATCCGGGAACTTCGATGCCGAGCTGATCCCAGGTCT
>CAJQNK010000197.1 GCA_905479655.1 uncultured bacterium
CTGGCTCGCGATCGTCGTGGGCTTGCGCCGTCTCGACGATCCGGCCCGCTTCGGGACCTGGGCGATGCGCATCGTGGCCCACAAGAGCACGGACTGGATCCGCCAGCACCAGAGGAGTCGGTCTTTGGCGGAGAGGGTGGCTCGCCAGCAGGAGGCTCCGGCACCGCCGACCGGCTGGGAGCGCATCGACCGCTGTCGCGCGGTGGCCAGGCTGCGAGGCTGCTTCGAGGAGCTGTCGGACTGTCATCGCACCGTCCTGGAGCTCTTCTACCTGCGCTCGCTTCCGGTCCGCTCCATCGCCGACCATCTCCGAATCTCGCCCGGGACGGTCAAATCGCGTTTGTTTCACGCCCGGAAGATGCTCCGGGAGACTCTCGGGGACCGATCATGAAGAACGAGACCGAGAACATCGATGTCGAGGCCCTCGAGGGTGACCTCGCTACGCCAACGCCCCGCCAGTCGTGGAGACGGCCGATCTCCTTCGACCCCCCGGACCGTGCGATCGGTCCTGATCGACCCGTAGAGTCCGAGCCACGCGCCGGGTGCCACGGCGGCGGCTGAGGGCCTATAGTCCATCGAGGATGTACCTCCCGAGCCCACTACGACATCGCGATCTCGGTGAGCACGCGGGCCTGGTTCGGCCTCACCTCGGACATGGGAAGGGGCGCCTCGGTCTTCGACAACACGACCGGCGGTCTGGTGACCCGCGCCGACGCCGGGACCGGCGCCAGTGGCATGCGCGACGCCTTCGTGCAGGGCGCACTCGCCGCACCAGCTGCCTGCCTCGCCTCCTGCGTCGTGGTGGGCTCCCCACCCGGAGACCGAGATCCGCTCGGGGCTCCATCCTGGCCGGCTCGAGCGACGCCCGCGAAGGCGCTGATACTCTTCAGAACATGAGGGTGTCCACCGGAAAGTCGCCCGGAAAGAGGACAGACGGTCGGCCGGAGGAGCGGTTCGAGTCCCTGCGCCGACGCGTCGAGGACAGGGCCGAGATCCTGGAGGCGTACGTCTTCGGATCGGCCGCTCGAGGAGGCGTCGCGAAGCACAGCGACCTCGACGTGGCGGTCTTCGTGGATCCAGAGCTCGACAGGAACGACGGTGGCTTCGGCTACGCTGCCGGCCTCGCCGCGGACCTCGAGGAGGCCGCCGGAGGCAGGGCGGTCGATGTCGTCGTGCTCAACGACGCGACGCCGCTCCTCTACCACCGGGTCCTCCGGGACGGCGTGCGCCTGACGAGCCGAGACCTCCCGTCGACCACGACGCGGGAGGGCCGCGCCCTCTCCCGCTACTTCGACGACCTGCCCCGCCTGCGGCTCCTCGACGACGCCCTGCGCCGCAGGATCGTCTCCGGGAGCTTCGGTCGATGACCCCGGGAGGCGTCGACGCGGCGGTGGTCCGTCGGCACCTGGCCGAGCTGGACGACGCCCTCCGCGAGCTCCGGGAGCACCAGGGAAAGTCCATTGCCGCCCTGCGCGACTCCACCACGAAGAGATGGGCCGTCGAGCGGGGGCTCCAGCTCTGTGCCCAGAACGCCCTCGACATCGCCACCCACCTGGCGGCGGCCGCGGGACGGGAGCCCGCAAGCTACGCCGGCGCCCTCGACGAGCTGGTCGCCATGACCGTTCTGCCCCGGAAGTTCGGCGAGGAGTTCCGGAGCGTCGCCGGTTTCCGCAACGCGGTGGTCCACGGATATCTGGCCATCGACATCGAGCGGGTCCACCAGCTCCTGAACCAACGTCTCGATGACTTCGTCCGCTTCGCACAGTACGTGGAGGAGCACCTCCAGCACGGCTGACCACTCAACCGCCGCGCAGAGCTCGAGAGCTCCACCGGAAGCAAGCCAAGAACACGCGCCTGGCCCGGGGCGCCGCGGCGTCAAACTGGCTCCGACATCCCGCAACCGAGCCCGAGGTCCTTCGACTTCCTCGCTCCGCTCGGGCGCTCAGGGCGACACGGAGCGGAGCGAGCGAAGCGAAGCGACGACCCCCACCTCAGCGGCCCAGGGATCGCGGCCTGAGCGCTGGCGCGCTTGGCGCGGCAGCGCGACGCCCCAGATCCCGATCGGCTCCGACGGGAGCGACCGGAAGGGAGCGACTGGTGGAGCCGATCGGGATCGAACCGACGACCTCTTGAATGCCATTCATGGACCGTGGGCCTGACGGGGCTTGCGAGAGTTCGACAATTCGTTGACTGCTCGTCACTTAGCTCTTGACGAACTTGCTCGACTCTGCCACGATTTGCGCATCCGTGATTGCCGGGTGATTGCCAGGACCGCCACCCGGCACCGAACTTCCCAGACCCACGAGGCGCCCACAGGCAAGACAGCAACGATGAAGAAGCGACTCACCAAGCGCACAGTCGACACCACCAGGCCCACCGGCCGGCGGACCTTCCTCTGGGACACGGAGGTCACGGGCTTTGGCCTGAAGGTCACCGCAAAGGGACGCAAGGTCTATGTCTTCCAGTACCGGATTCCGGGGGCCGGTCGGGGTACAACTGCCCGGCGCCTCACGCTCGGACGCCATGGCGAGCTCACACCGGACCAGGCTCGGAAGCTCGCAGCCGAGCATCTCGTTGCCGTCAAGGCTGGCGACGATCCAGCCGCGCGGCGCGGCGCGGTCGAACAGCCAACGGTCCGCGAACTCGCTCGGCGGTTCATGAAGGAGTACCTGCCCAACAAGAAGCGGCCACCACGCGCCTCCACCATCTCGTACTACGAGGGGATCTTCCGATGCCACATCCTGCCGCAGCTCGGCGACAAGCAGGTTGCAGCCGTGACACCTGCCGATATCGAGCGTCGCCACAGCGCCATGCGAGCTACGCCCTACATCGCCAACCGGACGCTGTCGGTCTTGCAGCAGACATTCGATCAGGCCGAACGCTGGGGCTGGCGGGCTCAGCACACGAACCCCGCCCGACACATCGACCGCTACGCCGAGGCACGACGCGGAGCTCGGAAGGAAGTCATGCTCTCCCCTGAGCAGATGCGTCGGCTCCTGGCGGCCATCGACCGGGAGGCGGAGACCCACGACACGAGCGTTGCCTGCGAGGCGATCCGGCTGGCCTTCTGGACCGGCTGGCGCATCGGCGAGGTCCTCAGGCTCCAGTGGCAGCACGTGGATCTCGACACTGGCCAGGCTCGGCTCATCGGCACGAAGACGGCGAGCGAAGAGTACCGCCAGCTACCCGCAGAGGCCATCACCATTCTGCGAAGGGTTCTCCCGGTCGCGGGCTGTCCCTACGTCTTCCCGGGCCGGGATCTCGTCGGGCACCTCTCCACCGTGAAGCGACCCTGGGAGCGCATCCGCAAGCGTGCAGGCCTCGCCAACCTCGAGGGTCTCGGTCCTCTCCGACTCCACGATTTGCGGCACAACGTCGTGTCCTGGGACGTATCACGCGGCGTCGCACTGGAGATCGCCGGCAGGAACGTCGGCCACCGATCTCGCAGAGCCACGGAGGTCTACGCCCACTTCGCACCGGACGCGCTCAAGCGTGCTGCCGACGAGAGGGCTGCGGCGATGCGGCGAGCGGTGGAGGAGAGTGAGAAGAGTCAAGAGGCCTGAACTGGCGGTACGGTTCCTGACGCGGGTTCTGGAGTTCAGGAGGGACCGAACCGAACCCCGTCGCGCGTCTCACTCCTCTCTATGGGATCTCGAGCACCTCGGTGGTCGCGCAGGTGTCAACGTCCACCGCCTGTACCAACCGACCGCAAGTCCCCGCCCCCACCTCGGGGGTGAGGAGGAGATCACCCCCGCTGGTCGCCGTGCCGTCGAAGAAGAGCCTGGGGTTCGCCAGGTCCACCTCGAGGCCAGTGCAGGGACCCGACGGGACAACAGTCACTCCCTCGCTCTGCGCCCCGAGGAGTAGCACACGACCTGACGGCGTGGTGCCGATGACCGAGACGGAGAGCTCGCCGGGGCAGGTGCCGCGGATCGAGAGGAGGGGCTCGGTGCGCGAGAAGAGGTACACGGTGCCGGCGTTGCGACCGAGGTCGTCGTCCTGGTGGACGCCGACGACCAGGGTGTTCCCATCCACACGAGTGACATCGCCAAACGCGTCGAGCTCCTCCGGGTCCGTGGCGAGGAGCTTGGCCACCTCCCCCCAGGTGTCTGTGCCGCCTGTGTGCCGCTCGTAGACGAACACCGCACCGGCATTCTCGACATCCGGAAGATCATGCCCCGTTCCACCCACAGCAACAACGTTCCCCGAGAGTCCCACTGACACACCGAACCCTTGTGAACCCCCCTCGGAGGGATGTAGATCCTCGATGAAGACCCAGTCGCCGGAGGCGTCGTCCCGCCCGAAGACGAACGCTCCCTCCGTCCCAATGCCTCCATCATTGCCCACGAGGGCCGTGTCCACGTCCAGATCGACCGCCCACCCGAAGTCATCGTTCTCGTCGGGCTCAGGCTGAAAGAGCTTGGCGACCTCCGTCCACTCCCCCGACTCGTCACGTTCGAAAACGTAGGCGGCGCCGGTGTCGTCCCCGAAGTCGTCGTCCGGGACGCCGATCAGTAGGCGATCGCCGGAGAGCGCCTGCACGTCACCGAAACGACCTTGGGCGTCGGCGTCCGAGGCTGTGAGGGTGGTCAAGAACTTCCAGTCCGTGGGTCCGCCGGGTCCGCGCTCGAGCATGTAGACCGCGCCGACGTTGAGCTGACCTCCGAGATCGAAGTTGCGGTCTCCCACCCCGAGTGTGTCTTCGTCGAGCCCGAGACTCGAGACCTCCTCGCCCTGGAAGCGCCTGACGAGACCCCACGCGTCCTCACCGCCGAAATCTCGCTCGAACAGGTAGAGCGCCTCAGCACCCGTGACCTCGGCCATCACCGCGAGGGTGTCGCCGTCGATGGCCAGGACCAGGCCGAAGAAGGTATCGCCGAACTGCGGCGTGAGCTTTTTCGTCTCCACCCATTCGGTGGGCGCCTCGGGGGAGCGCTTGAAGATGTAGACGGCACCTCCGCCGGACTTCCGGTAGGCGGCCACCGCCAAGGTGTCACCATCGATTGCCGCCGACTCGCCGAACGAGTCCTCGGCGTTGATGTCCGAACCATAGAGCTGGGCGACCTGCGTCCAGAGGGGCTCGCCGGCCGGCAGGGATGCCGGTAGGAGCAGGACGAGAGTTACGAGCGCTGTGAGGGCGATCTGCATTCTGGGACCTCTGCGCCTTCAGGCGGATAGCGAGAAGCACGACTGCCCTCTGACTCTACACGGCACGACTGCACTATTGGCAAGCCTGCTTCGACCCAGACGTGGTGCGCGAGGTGGCGGTCAACCCAGGCGGCCGTGGCAGTCGGTTCCTGCTCCTCGAACTCACCTCCGCTGGCCGCGACCTCCTCACGCGGTTTGGCGTTGAGCCGGCAACTGGCCTCGGCCGCGGTGGTGTCGCGCACCAGTGGTGGGTACGCGAGATCGCCGAGTGGCTAGAGAGCAAGGGCTCCGTGTCGCGGTCGAAGACGAGAGTCAGGGAGCGCGAGTCGACCTGCTGGCAACCGTCGGGCGCCGCCAGATCGCCGTCGAAGTCGAGATGACCGACGGCCATGCAGCCGAGAACATCAGGAAGGACTTGGCAGCCGGCTTCGACACGGTCGCCTCGCTCCTCGCTGACGAAGCAGCCGCAAAGCGGCTGTCTGAAGGACTCCCTCAGTCGCCGTCAGGCGTCCGTATTGCCGTCCTCCCAGACTTCCGCGAGGCGCTCGCACCACTCCTCCAGAGAAGCTCCGCTTCCCTACGACCCCCGAACCAAGACCAAGAACCAAGCGCGACGCGTCCTTCGCGTCGTCGGAAGCGCGTCCGGCAATCACCGCCGGCAATCACGCCGAGCCTTCTCGGAGAGGAGGGTGCGCTGTCGACACCCGCCGCCGCCGAGTACCTCGGGCTCTCGCCGGCAACGCTCGAGACCATGCGGTCTCGTGGCGGCGGACCGCCCTTCGTCAAGCTCGGCCGCCGCGTCGTCTACCAGCGCGAAGACCTTGACGCCTGGCTTGCCGAGCGCCGTCGCACCTCAACGAGCGACCCTGGTCCGGGGGCCGTTTGAGAGCCTACGAACCGCCGATCCGTGATTGCCGGGTGATTGCCAGACGTGAAACGGCCCGCCGAGCGGCGGGTCGTAAGTCATTGATTCTATTGGTGGAGCCGATCGGGATCGAACCGACGACCTCTTGAATGCCATTCAAGCGCTCTCCCAACTGAGCTACGGCCCCACGTGTTGGGACCGCGAAGTGTAGCCGGGAGGGCGTTCGGGTGTCAACGGGGCGGAGCGGGTGGGCGACGGCCGCGGTCGCCCGGTTCAGCGCGTCGGGTCGGGGTTCTTCGACTCCGCGCTTCGCGCTCCGCTCAGAACGACACATGGAGGTGACTCTTGAAGCATGCTTAGGAAGGTAGGAACGGGTGGTATGCTGCGGTGATGCGAACTTCGATCTCCCTCGATGACCGGCTGGCCGCGCGGGTCAAGAGGACGGCGGCCGAGGAAGGGGTCAGTGTGAGCGCCTTCATTGCCGGGGTGCTCGACGACGCCCTGAAGAGGAGGGGAAGGGCGGTGGAGGCGGCGCCGTTCCGGCTGATCACGGCCGGCGAGGGCGGTGCCTACCCGGGGATCGATCTCGACCGGCCGAGGGACCTGCTGGTGGCGGAGGACGAGGAGCGGTTCGGTTCCAGGCGGCACGAGCCCTGATGCTGTTGCCGGACGTGAACGTCCTGGTCTATGCCCACCGTCGCGATTCGACGCCGGAGCACCCGCGGTACGCGACCTGGCTGACGGAGCTGGCGACGGGCCCGGAGCCCTACGCCCTTTCGGTTCTGGCGCTCCCGGGCCTGGTTCGCATCGCGACCAACCCGCGGATCTTCCGCTCGCCCTCGACCCTGGACGAGGTCTTCGGATTCGTCGGCGAGCTGGCGCGGCGGCCGAATGCCCGGATCGTCGGGCCCGGGCCGCAACACCTCGAGATCTTCGAGAGCCTCTGCCGGGAGGCGGGCGCGGCCGGCAAGCTCGCGGCGGACGCGCAGCACGCGGCGGTGGCGATCGAGCACGGATGCACCCTGGTGACGACGGACTCCGACTTCGCGCGGTTCGCCGGGGTTCGCTGGCGGCATCCGCTGGGGAGTGGGTGAAGGGGGGGGCGACGGCCGGGGTCGCCCGGTTCAGCGGGTCGGTTCGGGGTTCTTCGACTTCGCGCTTCGCGCTTCGCTCAGAACGACACCGGGGGGGGGCCTCTGTCCGCGTGGCGACATCGAACGACACGCGGGGGGCTCGGGACGAGACGGCGGACCCCCGGTTCTTCGGGTGGCGTGGACCCTCGGCTCGGCCGGTAGACTCGGGTATCTCGAACGACTTTCTCGGAGGGACCGCTCATGAACCGCTTCTCCTTCTCTCTCGTCGCGCTCGGCGCGCTCGCCCTGCTCCTCTCGCCTGCTCCGGCCTCGGCCGACGAGGGGATGTGGACGTTGGACAACTTCCCCGCCGAGGCGGTGGAGGCGACGTACGGCGTCTCCATCGACGCCGACTGGTTGCAGACCGTACAGAGCGGCACGGTGCGCCTCGACGGCGGCTGCACGGGCTCGCTAGCGTCGCCGGACGGGCTGGTGCTGACGAACAACCACTGCACCTGGGGGTGCATCCGCAACCTGTCGGACGAGCAGCACAACCTCTCCGATACGGGGTTCTACGCGGCGACGCGGGAGGAGGAGCGGCAGTGCCCGGGCGCCCGCATCTCGATCCTCCAGCAGACGGAGGAGATCACGGAGAAGGTCGCGGTGGCGACGGAGGGCAAGGACGAGGCGGCGGCGAACGAGGCGCGCAAGGCGGAGCTCTCGAAGCTGGAGGCGGCGTGCGAGGAGTCCTCGGGGCTCAAGTGCGAGTCGGTGTCGCTCTACCACGGTTGTCAGCACTGGCTCTACAAGTACAAGCGCTACGACGACGTCCGCCTGGTGTTCGCCCCCGAGCTGGCGATCGCGGCGTTCGGCGGCGACCCGGACAACTTCAACTTCCCCCGTTGGTGCCTCGACTTCTCCTTCATGAGGATCTACGAGGACGGCAAGCCGGCCTCCACGCCGGAGCACCTCACCTGGCGGCCCGAGGGGCCCGAGGCCGGGGAGCCGGTCTTCGTCTCCGGGCACCCGGGGTCGACCCAGCGGCTGCTGACGGTGGCCGAGCTCGACTCGTTGCGCGACTACCAGCTCCCGCAGCAGCTCCTCTACTACTCGGAGCTGCGGGGCCGGCTGGAGCAGTGGGGTGAGACGGGCGACGAGGCGGCGCGCATCGTGCAGCAGCGGATCCTGGGCTACGAGAACGCCATCAAGGTGTGGCGCAACCGCCTGTTCTCGCTCCAGGACGACGCCGAGATGGCGGCCAAGAGCGCGGCCGAGGAGGAGCTGAAGGCGGCGGTGGCGGCCGACCCGGAGCTGGCCGCGGCGTACGGCGACGCCTGGGAGGAGTCGGCGCGCGCCACGGCGGCCTACCGGGCGATCATCGACCGCTACCGCTTCGTGGAGGTGGGCTACGGCTTCCGCGGCGACCTGCTGGGCTGGGCGCAGACCCTGGTGCGGGCGGCCGAGGAGCGGGGCAAGCCCAACGAGGAGCGCCTGCGGGAGTTCCGGGAGACGGCGCTGCCGGGTGTGGAGCAGGGTCTCACCGCGGAGATCCCGGTCTCGGCCGACTACGAGAAGCTGCAGCTCGCCTTCGGCTTCGACAAGATGCGCGAGTGGCTGGGGCCGGACGACCCGATCGTGAAGCAGGTGCTGGGGAACGAGTCGCCCGAGGGTCTCGCTGCGCGGCTGGTGGAGGGCACGAAGCTGGCGGACGCGACGGTACGCAAGGCCCTGTGGGAGGGCGGCGCGGAGGCGATCGCGGCCTCGGACGACCCGATGATCGCGCTGGCGCAGTCCATCGACGGCGAGGCCCGGGCGATCCGGGAGCGCTACGAGAACGAGGTCGAGGCGCCGCTGGACCAGGCCTCGGAGAAGATCGCCAAGGCGCGGTTCGCGGTCCTCGGCACGGGCGTCTACCCCGACGCCACGTTCACCCTGCGGGTGACCTACGGCTCCGTGAAGGGCTGGATGGAGCGGGGCGAGATGGTGGAGCCGTTCACCACCGTGAAGCGGGTCTACGAGCGGGCCACGGGCGAGGAGCCGTTCGCGCTGCCGGCGAGCTGGATCGAGAAGAAGGACCAGATCGACCCGGACACCCGCTTCAACTACGTCGCCACCACGGACATCATCGGCGGCAACTCCGGCAGCCCGGTGGTGGACGCGGAGGGTCGCCTCGTGGGCCTCGCCTTCGACGGCAACATCCACTCCATCGCCGGGGCCTACTGGTTCGACCTCGACGTCAACCGCACGGTGAACGTCCACCCGGCGATCCTCGTGGAGGCTCTGCGGGACATCTACGGGGCGGACACGGTGTTGGAGGAGCTGGGGTTGGGGGAGTAGGCGGGACGCCGCCCCGCCCGCTACCCCACCGCCGCCAGGTCGTCCAGACGCTGGGCGATCTCGACCTTCAGCTCGTCGATCCCCGCGCCGGTCCGGGCGGAGACGCGGATCGCGTCGGGGAACGAGCCGGCGGGGAGCGAGAGCCGGTCGACCTTGTTGTGGACGGTGAGGATGCGGTCGTCCTCGACGCCGAGGTCGGTCAGCACCTCGGCGGCGACCTGCACCTGCTCCTCCCAGCGCGGGTTCGAGCGGTCGATGACGTGGAGCACGACGTCGGCCTCGGTCACCTCCTCCAGGGTCGAGCGGAACGACGCGACCAGGTGGTGCGGGAGTTTGCGGATGAAGCCCACGGTGTCTCCGAAGACGACGACCCGGCCCTCGGCCACCGCACCCTGGCGCAGGCGGGAGTCGAGGGTGGCGAACAGGAGGTCCTTCACCTTGGCGTCGGACTGGGTGAGGCGGTTGAAGAGCGTGGACTTGCCCGCGTTGGTGTAGCCGGCGAGAGCCACGGTCGGCACGTTGCGGCGGCCTCGACGCTGGAGCTCGCGGGTGCGCTCGATCTTCCTCAGGTCCTTCTTCAGACCCGCGATCCGGGTGCGCAGCATCCGGCGGTCGACCTCGAGCTGCTTCTCGCCGGCGCCGCCTCTCACCCCCGAGTGGCCCGCCTGCCGCGACAGGTGGGTCCACAACCGGGTGAGGCGCGGCAACAGGTACTCGAGACGGGCGAGCTCGACCTGAGTGCGGGCCTCGCGGGTCCGCGCGCGCTGGTGAAAGATCTCGAGGATCAGGCCGCTCCGGTCCATGACCTGGACGCTGAAGATCTTCTCCAGGTTCTTGAGCTGGCTGGGGGACAGGTCGTCGTCGAACACGACGAGGTCGGCGGAGACGCTCGGCAGCGCCTCCGCGATCTCCTCGGCCTTGCCACCGCCGATGAAGAGGCGCGAATCGGGCGACCGGCGACGCTGCAGGGTGGTCCCGGCCACCTCGACGCCGGCGGCCCGGGCCAGCTCCGCGAGCTCGTCGAGGTGTTCCTCGGCCAGCCACAACGGCAGCGCCGGCAGGGCCACGCCCACCAGGAACGCGCGGCGGGTTCCGCCCGCGGGCTTCCCCGGTGTCTCAATCGTGAACGTCATGGTCTCGGATCTCCGCCTCTCCCGTATAGTCTAGGGCCACCGCGGAAACCGCGGAAACCGCGAAGAACCGCCAGGAGATTGTCATGGAGCCGCGAGACGAGACCGCCACAGACCCCGCCGCGACGCCGGCGGATACGCCCCCGGAGGCTCCGGTCGGCGCCAAGCCCCTGGGCTGGCAGGCGAAGGTCCTGGTGGTGGCGGTCGCGCTGGTCGCCGCCGCGGCGCTCTTCTGGCCCCGCGGGGACGGCAGCTTCGAGGCCCCGGGCGGCTTCCTGGTCGACCACGCCGGGCGCCCCGCGACCCTCGGGAAGAGGATGGCCCCGGTCACCCTCGTGCATTTCTGGGCCACCTGGTGCCCGCCCTGCATCACCGAGATCCCGGCCATCCAACGACTGGCCGAGGACCTCTCCGGGGATCCGGACTTCGCCCTCCTGATGATCGCGGTCTCCGATTCGTCGGAGAAGGTCAAGCCGTACATCGGCCACCTCGAGAGGACGGTTCTCTACGACCACTCCTGGGAGGTCGCCCACCGCTACGGCACCCGCAAGCTGCCGGAGACCTACCTGGTCGTCGGCGGCCAGGTGATCGAGAAGTTCGTCGGCGCCCAGAACTGGGACGATCCCGACGTGCGGGAGCACATCTTCGGCGCCCTCGAGGACCACCGGAGCGGCTCCTCCAAGAGCTCCGCCGGCTGACGATCGCGGACGCGGGAGGAACGGGCGCGCTCCCGTTCGGGCCCGAGATCAGCCGCTCGGACCCGAAATCAGAACTGGGCGCCGATGCCCACCAGGGCCGTCACGAAGACGTTGGACTCGTTCAGGTTGACCACGTGGCCCGCCAGGTCGACCAGAACCACCCAGCGACGCGTGATGTCGAACTCGCCGGTGATTCCGACGGTCACGCCGGGACCGCTGTCGCCACCACCCTGGCCGGTGAGGCTGCGGCCCGAGAGGTCGTAGTAGCCGAGACCGAGGTAGACCCCCGACTCGTAGTAGGACTCGGTGAACCGGTACTCGCCCGCCACGGTCAGGTAGCTCAGATCGGCGTCGACCGTGTTGTCGAACCTCTCGCCGCCGAAGTCGATCTGGCCGTAGCGCACCCAGACCTGCGTCTTGAGGTCCGTCACGAGGCCGAGGCCGAGCTGGAAGGTCGACTGGGAGAAGGAGCCGTCCTCGGTGTCGGGCGAACCGCCGACGCCGTAGTAGGCGCCGAGGGTGAAGGCGTGGGTGTCCTGGGCCGAGGCCGGCGCGGCGAGGCCCAGCACGGAGGGGCCCAGCACGGCGGTCAGAAGCGCGGAGGCGAGGGTGGCTCGGAAGGTCAAGGCGATACCTCCTGTCGGGGATGAGCCCGGGGAGATCGAAGCTCCGGCCGACTCGCGAGCCGGAGCGGTAGGTGACGAGGGGCTGGGCGGGGTGAGCATGCGACTCGATTCGTCGAACGGTGCGGACGACGCAACAGGACTCGGGACCTCCGGGATCCTACGGCTGCGAAGGCGGAAGTCTACCCGATGCCCCGGCCAGGTCGGGCAGGCTCCGGAGCGATCCCGGGGACGGACCGCGTCCATCTCTTCGAGGGATCGCCTGCCCACCTCCTACGGACCCTTCTACGAGACCTCTTACGAAACCGTGAGTCGCGCCGTCGCATATCGCATGATCCTGGACCGCCTGACCCTGAGGCTCCTGGAGATCCTTCTGCCCGCCCCCTGTCTCGGCTGCGGTCGCGCGACGGGGGAGATCCGCCCCCCCCTGGGTCTCTGCCTACCCTGCCGCGGCCGCCTGCGGCCGCCACCGTCGCCGGCCTGCTCGCACTGTGGTCGCCGGATCTTCACGCGCCGGGCGCCGGTCGGATGGCTGTGCGGAACCTGTCGCGAACGGCGCCGAGCGTACGGCGAGCTGCGCGCCGCCTGGCGCTACGAGCCGCCGGTGGCTCTCGTGATCCGCGCCGTCAAGTTCCGCCGCCTCGACCTCCTCGTCGGGGACCTTGCGACCGCGATGGCGAAGGAGCTGCCGCGCCCCGAGGCCGACCTTCTGGTGCCCGTGCCGCTGCACTGGCGCAGGCGGCTGGCCCGGGGCTTCGACCAGGCGCGGCTCCTGGCCGAGAGGCTGGGGGAGATCTGGCAGCTGCCGACCTCGAACGTCCTCCAACGACACCGGCCGACGCCACCGCAGACGGGCCTCTCGGCTCGTCGACGGCGGGCCAACCTGCGGGGAGCCTTCCGTCTCCGCCGCGACCTCTCCCGGAGGGATCTGCGGGCGAGCCGCGTCGTGCTGGTCGACGACGTGTTCACGACGGGAGCGACCCTCGAGACCGCGGCGAGTACACTACGACAGGCCGGGGCAGGAGTCCCCCAGGTGGTCGTGGCGGCCGCCACCCCGCCACCCGCCGGTGGCGCCCGAGGCCGATGACCGACGCGGACGAACGAGACTTATTCCTCGGCTGGAATAGGGAAGGCGATCCCGGTGTTGCCGATGTTACGACCGGCAATGCCGCGCCACGCTGATGCGAGCGCTCGCCGGTGACTGCGATACCGGATTGACGACCTCGGCGAGAACTCTCTATACTCGCGATCCGTAGAACTGGAACAATGAGACGTACACTCCCAGCTCTTGCCCTCCTGGCCCTGGTCTCGGCCCCGGCTTTCGCCGGTGCGTCCGGCGGGGTGCTGCTGGGCAAGGTCAGCGCCGATACGCTCCCGTTGGCCGAGGCCGCGGTGTTCGCCTACCAGATGGCGGACAAGAGCACCGAGGAGGTCGTCACCGACGGTCAGGGCAGCTTCCTGTTCGACGAGCTGCCCGCGGGGCTGTACAAGATCATCGCCTTCAAGAAGGGCTTCCTGCCGGCCGTCGTCCTCCTGACGCGCGAAGAGCCGGCGGACCGGCAGTATCTGCAACTGCAACTGCGCTCCGACGTCGACTCCGGCGAGCAGGTCGCGTCCGCGAGTGACTTCTGGGCCATCCGCGAGCGCATCCCGGACGACGTGCTGCGCCGTATCGACACCGTGGACCCGATGGAGTCCCTGACTCCGCTCGACCGACAGGGTCCGCGTCTGGCCCGCTTCGAAGCCACCATGCAGGCCCTGAGCGGCGTTCGCCAGAGCGGCGCCCTGGGCGAGTCCCAGATGACCGGCGGCCGCGTCGATCTCCAGGGTCGCTTCGAGGACACCGACATCGAGCTGGTCGGGAACTACGTCGAGCTCGCGCCCGGCCGGGTAGCGACCTCGCCTCTCCCGGGCCAGTCGGCCGGCGAGACCCGGATGGTCGCCCTCAACCTCGAGCACGGCGACAACACCCGCGTCTTCCTGAGCTCGGTGGACAACCACATGCTCACGCCCCGGAATCGGACCCGGTTCGACACGGCCGACCTGGAGGGCTACCGCCTCCGCTGGTCCCAGTCGCTGGGCGAGAACAGCCGGTCGGAGTTCGCCGCCAACTACTTCGAGGAGAGCGGCTACTACCGCAGCGGCCTGATCCGGCCCCGCAGCGTCCCGCTGGCGTCGCGCGTGCTCGATGTCTCCGGCGGCTACGAGACGGAGCTCAGCGAGAGGTCCAGCGTGGAGGCGAGGGTCCGCTACCGCTCGCGCGAGGCCGACCTCCTGGGCAGCGCCGTGGAACTACCCGCCCAGCGGGTAGACCTCTTCGGAGGCGGCGGGCTCCAGATGCGGCCGACGATGCGGGTGGAGTACGGCCTCTACTCGACCCTGCAGGACGGCAGCGTCTCGTTCGCACCGCGCGGCGAGATGGTCTTCCAGCTCAGCCCCCGATGGAGCGCGGAGACGGTCGCGAGCCACCGCATGAACGACCGGCAGTCCGAAGAGCTCCGCGACTTCTTCGTCACCTTCTTCAGCGAGATCGACACCTGCCAGCAGCTCGAGGACTCCTGCTACCAGGTGCTCGCTCGCAGGTCGTTGGGCGACGACCAGGAGCTCTCCCTGGGGATCACCCAGCGGGAGTACGGCGAGACGGTCCAGCTCTTCTTCAGCGAAGACTTCTTCGATCATCTCGAGAGTGTCTACCTGGTCCGTGGCGACACGATGCCGGAGCTGGAGTTCGCCCTGACGAAGCGGCTCTCGCCGTTCGTCTGGACCCGTTTCGAGTCGAATATCGCCCAGGGCGGCGGCGGTCTCGTCTATGGCCAGGGGAACCGGGTCTACGAGAACTCGGTCCGCTACCTCGTCACCTCCCTCGACACCCAGTTCGAGAAGACCTCCACGGGCCTGTTCGTCTCCTTCCACCGGCTCGAGCAGGTGCTCTCGCCGTTGCACAACGCCCCCCGGGGTCTCGGTCCCGACGTCGAGCGCGAACGCCTGCAGGTCGCGGTCACCCAGGATCTCGACTTCCTCCAGAGCCTGGCGAACCGCCTGGCCGTGCAGCTCAACATGGAGCTGTCCCGAGGAAACCACCCCGAGCAGAACTCCGGCGACGACGGCGCGATCAAGAAGCGGGTCATGGGCGGCATCGCAGTTTCCTTCTGACGTCGCAGTTTCCTTCTGACGTCGCAGTCTCCTTCGGACGTCGCCGTCTCCTTCGGACGCCGCAGCCTCCTTCTGGCGACGTTCCCGTCCCCAGACCGGTTCGCTTCGCCTCCCCCCGCCGGACCCGAGCGAGCCCTCGAGCCGGCGTCGTTCCAATGGTCGCGATCCAATTCGCTGGATGCGATCCAACCATTTGGACGCTCGCCCCCCATATCGTTGAACCTGCAGGGTCTTAGCGACTGATGGGCGACGATGTCGTGGCACGGAAAATGCTTCAATGTTTGTGGGATCCGTCCGCCATGAAACGCGCCAGCCGCCCATTCGCCCTGCTCTCCGCCGTTGCCCTCGCGGCGATGGTGGCCATTCTGGGCTCCCTCAGCCTGCAGCGGGAGATCTCGGGCTTCCAGCCCCTGGGTTTCGCCGCTCGCCAGACCGGCGGTGGCTGGCAGGTCACGGGGGTGACGGATCTCGGCACCTCCCTCGAGGTCGGAGACCAGATTCTGATCGTCGATGGCGACACCGCCGGCGAAGGGACAGATCTCGGAGCGCGCCTTCGCAAGCAGTCGTCCGCTGAGCTGATCGCTCTCCGCGACGGCGTGCCGACGACGCTCTCGTATCAACGCCCGCCCCTCGACATCGACTACGGGTACCTGGTGCTGGCGCTGCTGGGCTTCTCGTACCTTCTCATCGGCACCTACACCCTCTTGAAGGACCGGAGGCGGCCGGCACGGCTCTTCTACCTCTGGTGCCTGGCCTCGGCTGCCCTGTACCTGGTCACCGCGGGCGGGGTCTTCGACGGACTGGGACGCAGTCTCTACCTGGCAGACGAGGTCGCGCGGCTCCTGCTGCCGGCCCTGACCCTGCACCTGTTCCTGATCTTCCCGCGGCCGCTGGCCGCTCTGGGCCGATTCGAGAGGGCGATCCCGTTCCTGTATCTGCCGGCGGCGGTCCTCCTGGCGATCCAGGGCGACCTCGCCCTCTTCGACGGCCATTTCCTCACGGGCGCGCCGACCGCCGGCGGCCTGATGCTGCTGGACCGCGTCGAGCTGGGCTACTTCTCGCTCCTGATGCTCGCGGCCGTCGCGGCCATCGCCTGGCGCGTCGCCCACACCCGGGAGCCCGAGGCCCACCGGCAGGTCCAGTGGCTCGCGGTCGGTCTGGCGGGCGGCTACCTCCCCTTCGTCGCCCTCTACGTGCTGCCGCAGATGGCCGGTCTGGCCTGGCCGGAGCCGGTGCAGGTGCTGACGCTGGCGCCCCTGGCCCTGGTCCCCGTCACCTTCGCGTGGGCGATCCTCCGCTATCGCTTGTGGGACATCGGGATCCTGGTGCGCAACACCTCTTCCGCTGCGCTCACCGTGATGATCGGCGTCTTCGGCTTCTCTCTCGCCAACGTCGTGGTGAACCG
Source organism: uncultured bacterium (assembly GCA_905479655.1). GTDB lineage: Bacteria > Acidobacteriota > Thermoanaerobaculia > Multivoradales > JAHEKO01 > CAJQNK01. The sequence continues at coordinate 16,433 of CAJQNK010000197.1, forward strand.
CGTCGTGCCCGAGGACTTCTCCTCGGCGCGCAACCTGCTGGTGTTCGGCTCGGGCCTGCTCCTCGCCGGCGTCCTCGTCCCGACCCGCCGGCACATCGGCCGCTCCCTCGAGCGCCTGCAGTACGGCAGCGCCTTCCAGCGTCGGAGAGCCCTCCTCGAGCTGGGCCGGGAGCTGACGGAGGAGCGCGATCTCGACAGCCTGTGCAGCTCGCTCCTCGACCACCTCCGGGCGGGCCTGGACCTCGACCAGGCCAATCTGTTCCTCACCCAGGTCGAGGGCGGTGGCATCCTCATGTCGCCGGTGCGCCCGGCGCGCGGCCTCCCCGCGAAGCTCTCGCTCGAGTCGTTCGGCGCGCAGGCGTGGGAGGCCGACTACGTCGAGCTGACCGCCGCGGCCCTGCCCCAGATCGAGCTCACCGGCTCGCAGCGGCTCTTCCGCCTGGGCTTCCGCTACGCCGTCCCGCTGCGGGTCCGCCACCAGAAGGTCGGGATGGCCGTCTTCGGCCGGCGGGTGGACGGCACCGAGCTGTCGAGCGACGACCTGGACCTCGTGGTCAGCCTCCTCAACCAGGCGTCCCTGGCCATCGAGAACGCCCGTCTCCTGGATCAGGTCCAGCAGCAACTCCACGAGGTCCTGCGTCTGCAGGAGTTCAGCCAGAACATCATCGAGTCGTCCCCGGCCGGAATCGCCGTCCTGGGAGACGACGGCACCGTCGTCTCCTGCAACCTCGGCTTCGCCGCGCTCATCGGCGTCGAGCGCGCCGCCTCCGTGGGGCGCCCGATCCACGAGCTGCTGCCGAGGACCGACCTGCCGACCCCCGGCGGCGGGCTGCGCCAGTTCCCGTTCGAGAACGCGCAGGGCGAGACCCACCACCTGCAGGCGAGCCGGGCCCGGATCGAGCAAGGCCGCCGCGGCGGCCTCGACGTGCTCGTGATCCAGGACGTGAGCGACCGGGTCACGATGGAGAACACGCTCAGGGAGAAGGAGCGCCTGGCCGCCCTGGGCATGCTGGCGGCCGGTGTGGCCCACGAGGTCAACACGCCCATCACCGGGATCTCGAGCTACGCCCAGATGCTCCTTTCCGAGACCCCCGACGAGGATCCGCGCCACGAGCTGCTGCTCAAGGTGGAGCGCCAGACCTTCCGGGCGGCCCGGATCGTCAACAACCTCCTGGACTTCGCCCGGGAGCGCGCCAGCGAGATGGGGGCGGTCGAGGTCGAGCGGCTCCTCGACGAGAGCGTAGAGCTCCTCCGCGAGCGCCTCGACGAGGCCGGGGTCGAGGTGGTGCGCCACACCGAGGCGCCCGAGCTCCGCATCCTCGGAAACGAGGGCGAGCTGCAACAGGTCTTCACCAACCTGCTGGTCAACGCGATCGACGCGATGAGCGAGCAGGGCGGCGGTACCCTCACCCTCGGCATCGAGGCGGCGGGCGAGAAGGTGAGGATCTCGGTCGCGGACACCGGCCCGGGGATCCCCCCGGAGCAGATCGACGAGATCTTCCAGCCCTTCTACTCGACGAAGCTGGGCAAGGGTGGGACCGGCCTCGGCCTGTCGATCAGCTACAGCATCGTGCGCCACCACCGGGGTGAGATCCGCTGCGACAGCCGCATCGGCGAGGGCACGCTGTTCGAGATCGACCTGCCCCGCCCCGGGCCGGCCGAGGGCGATCAGTGAACATCCTCGTCGTCGACGACGAGGAAGTCCTCCAAGACGTCCTCACCTCCCTGCTCCGCCGCGAGGGCTACGACACCCACAGCGCGCGCAGCGGCGAAGAGGCTCTGACGATCCTGCGCGACGAGGAGATCGACCTCGTCCTCCTGGATCTCATGCTGCCGGGGATGTCCGGCATGGAGGTCCTCAAGAACGTCCGCCGGATCGACCCCGGGATGGTGGTCGTGGTCATCACGGCCTACTCGTCCATCGAGGGCGCCATCGAGGCGATGCGGGAGGGGGCGTTCCACTACATCCCCAAGCCGTTCAAGAACGAGGAGGTCCTGCTCACGATCCGCAAGGGCCTCGAGCAGCACCGGCTGACGGAGGAGAACCGCGAGCTGCGGGAGCAGCTCAAGGAGCGATTCGCGTTCGGGCAGATCATCGGCAAGTCGAAGCCGATGCAGAAGGTATTCGACCTGATCCGGCTGGCCGCGCCGGCCACCAGCAACATTCTGATCCTGGGCGAGAGTGGAACCGGCAAGGAGCTGGTGGCCAAGGCGATCCACCACCACTCGAAGCGGGCCGAAGGCCCGTTCGTCACCGTCAACTCGGGCTCGATGCCGGCGGACCTGTTGGAGAGCAACCTCTTCGGCCACGTCAAGGGAGCCTTCACCGGAGCCATCTCGGCCAAGAAGGGGCTGTTCGAGCTCGCCGACCGCGGCTCGATCTTCTTCGACGAGATCGGCAACATCCCCCTCGACACCCAGGCGAAGCTCCTGCGTGTGATCCAGGAGCGGGAGTTCATGCGGCTGGGCGGCGTCGAGATGGTCAAGGCCAACGTCCGCCTCATCGCGGCGACCAACGCGGACTTGGAGACGGAGGTCGCGCAGGGCGGCTTCCGCGAGGATCTGTTCTACCGGCTCAACGTGATCACGATCCAGCTCCCGCCGTTGCGCCAGCGCTCCGAGGACATCCCGCTCCTGGCGAGGCACTTCCTCAGCCGCTACGCGCAGGAGAACGACAAGCCCATCCACGAGGTCTCCTCCGGAGCGATGGAGAGCCTCGTGGACTACCCCTGGCCGGGCAACGTCCGCGAGCTCGAGAACGTGATCGAGCGAGCGGTCGTCCTCTCCTCCGGCGAGTCGTTGGACCTCGAGCTCCTCGCCCCGAGCGTTCGGCGCCAGAGGGGCTTCGCCTCCACGCCGACCCATCTGCCGCCCCAGGGAATCTCGTTCAAGGAAGCGGTCAACGCCTACGAGCGCCAGCTCATCGTCAAGGCGCTGCAGCTCGCGGACGGTGTCCAGAAGAAGGCTGCCGAGCTCCTGCAGGTCAAGCCGACGACCCTGCACGAGATGATGAAGCGCCTCGAGATCACGGTCGATAGCATCGCGAGCTGAGGCGAGGCCGCTACGGCACCCACGCGTAGCCGATCTTCAGGAACAGCGTGCGGTTGTCCCGCGTGAGCCCGACCTCGTCGTCGGAGAGCCCCGTCTCGGAGTAGCCGAGGAAGAAGACCGTCTGGGGGTTGAGCTTGTAGGAGAAGAGGAGCTGGTTGAACAGCCGCTCCTCCCGCGCCTCGACCTCGTCCTCGAAGAGCTCCGGCGTGCGCTCGACCCGGGTGTACTGGGTGATCAGCCGCAGGAAGCTGCGCACGCTGAACTGGTAGACCGCGCGGAACTGCGAGAGGTTGGCCTCGGACAGTCGTCCGCCCTCGACGTCGAGGGTCTGGTAGGTGTGGTTGAGCTCGAGGCGGATCTTCGGGCCCACGTTCCAGCGCACGTAGGGTTCCAGCAGCAACCGATCCGCGGGCCGGGTGTTCTCGAAGTCGATGGCGTCTCCGAACGACGCCCAGATGTCGAAGGAGACGTCCCTCGACGGGTCCATCTCGAAGAAGACCTCCCCGAAGGTCTGGTCGAACTCGACCCCGTCGAAGCGTTGCTTCCGCGTCCCGACGGTAGCGAAGAGGTAGGACTGCCGGGGCCCGCCGGCCTCGAAGAAGAGCTGGCCTTCGTTCTCCAGGAGCTCACCGTCCTGGTCCACCGTGTAGTCCCAATCGCCGCCGAGCTCGAGACTCGTGTACCAGTCGTCCTCCTCGCCCCACCAGACACGCCGGATGCCGCCCAGCCACAGCTCGGTGTCCACCTGGGGCATGAACCCCATGTCGGCCCGGAAGTTCCGGCCCCGGTCCCGGTAGATGACCTCCCAGTACCACTCGCGCGAGTCGTGCTCGTACTGGACCCAGGTGGCGCTGTCCTCGAAGCGGCCCGTCGGCTGGTCGAGCTCCTCGGCGGTCTCGCCGGGGTACTCGGTCGCGGACCGCAGGTGCTGGAAGTTCAGGGAGTCCGAGTCGTTAAAGCGGACGAGACCGTCCACCCCGGCGACGGTGTTGCCGTAGTCCCCCGCGCGGCGGTCGGTCACGAGCACGCCCAGGGCCGAGCTGGCCCCCATGTCCCGTCGATAACGCAACACGGTGTCGGTGGTCTGCAGGTCGAGGGTCGTGGTGTCGGAGCCCTGGCTGCCCGGGATCAGAAGCTGGGTCACGTCGTCCCGCGCGGCGAAGACTCCGAGCGCGTGGCGGCCCTGCTTGCCGGTGGCCTTGAGCCCCCAGGACGGATCCGCCACGTTGCGGGTGAACACGGCGTTGAGCGGGGTGTCGAAGAAGTCGGCACCCTCCAGGAAGAACGGACGCTTCTCGGGGAAGAACAGGCTGAAGCGCTCGTTGACGTCGAGCTGCGCCGAGTCGGCCTCCACCTGGGAGAAGTCCGGGTTCAGCGTGGCGTTCAGGATCAGGTTCGACGTCACGCCCCACTTCATCGTCAGGCCCGGGTCCGTGTCGACCTCCCCCTCCTCCAGCGGGTCGTTCGGGAACTCGTCGCGCTCGTCGGTCCGCGAGGAGACGAGCGTCGGAACCACCTCGAGATTGCGCCCGGGGCTGATTCCCTCGAAGCCCCGAACCTTGCCGGACTGACAGAGGTAGCAGTCGATCCCCCGATCCAGGGGCTGGCTCGAGAGCCGGTGGCGGTGCCGTCGGGGGTAGAAGCGGAGGACGTCCAGACCCCACGTCTGGGCTCCCTCCACCGTCGCGAAGCGGAGCTGGTGGAACGGGATCGCCATCTCGACCTCGAAGCCGTCGTCGGTGATGCGGCCCGCAGAATCCCAGATCGCGTCCCAGGTCTCGTCCTCCGAACCGTTGACGTCGTCGAGGAAGAGGTCCATCTGGACCCCGAGGGGGTTGACGAAGAACTCGAAGGCGCGGCGCTCGTCGTTGAACGTGTCGATCACCACGCCGACGAAGTCGTCCTGGAAGGCCTTGTCGCGGTCCGACAGGCGGGCGCGGATCGCCGACGGGTCGTCGTCCCAGGCCCGGAACCCGATATACAGCCGCTCGCGGTCGTGGACGATGTAGCACTCGGTCCGGACGTGTGCCGCGGTGTTCTCCGCGGGCCGGGTCTCGAAGGGGAGGTCCACGACGAGGGCCTCGGCCCACACCGGCTCGTTGAGGTTGCCGTCGATCGTGACCTGCCCCTGGGTGGCGGGCACCCGGCCACGGAAGCGATCCGCCCCGGCGTCGTCCGCGGCGCTCGCCGGCGCCAGCCACGACGACAGGACGACCATCGACAGAACAAGGGTCTCGAGCGTGCGGCGCACTCCCCGCTTGGACGGCGACATCGGCTCCACGAACACCTCTCCTCCCTCGATCGATCGGACTCCGACAGGATGGCCCATGCCGGACGGCAGGCTCTTCTCTCTCTACGAGGTAGACAGCGAGAAGGTTGGAAGGTTAACCACACAGCGGCGATTCGTCGATTCGGCGAAGGGAATTCCGTGGCGGCCTCCCGGGTTTTGAGGGTTCCGGCGTGCGCAACGAGTGTGGCGGCAGGGGCGGCGCGAGCCGCGGCCGCTTGCGCGAGAGAGCCCGAACACGATAGATTTTGTGGTTCGGGCCTCCGGCGAGGCGGTCCCTGATAGACCCCACGTGCCGGCCGCCGGCCGAACCCGAGCCCCTTTCCCGACATCGCAGCCAACCAGGAGCCTCATCGTGAAGACGGATATCCACCCCGAGACCCAGCTCACCTCCGTGGTCTGCGCCTGCGGCAACACCTTCGAGACCCTCTCGACGAAGGAAGAGCTGCGGCTCGAGATCTGCAACGAGTGCCACCCGTTCTTCACCGGCAAGCAGAAGCTGGTCGACTCCGCCGGGCGCGTGGAGCGGTTCAACCGCCGCTACAAGCAGCAGGGCAACTGACCCGAGCGACGCCCCGGACGCCCCCACCAGGGCACCGTCCGGGATCGCGAGGACAGGTCCGATGCTAGACGAGCTGCAGAGGCTGGAGACGACCCGGACGGAGCTCGAGCGCAAGCTCGCGGACCCCGAGATCTTCTCCGACCCTCAGACCTACCGGGAGACGACGAAGGCGCTGTCGGACATCACGCCGGTGGTGGACCTGTACCGGGAGTTCCGCGCCATCCGGCGGCAGATCGAGGCCACCGACGAGACCCTGGAGAGCCTCGGCGAGGACGACGAGCTAAGGGAGATGGCGCAGGAAGAGCGCGAGTCCCTGGTGCAGAAGCTCGCGGCGATCGAGGAGAAGCTCCGGCTGGAGCTCGTGCCGAAGGACCCCAACGACCAGCGCAACGTCGTCCTCGAGATCCGGGCCGGCACCGGCGGCGACGAGGCCTCTCTCTTCGCCGCGGAGCTCTTCCGCATGTACTCGAGGTACGCGGAGGCCCGCGGCTGGCGCATCGACATCATCGACCTCTCCGAGTCCGGCGTCCGGGGCGTCAAGGAGGTCTCCGCCATCGTCGAGGGACAGGGCGCGTACAGCCGCCTCAAGTTCGAGGGTGGGGTCCACCGGGTGCAGCGCGTCCCCGAGACCGAGGCCTCGGGTCGCATCCACACCTCCGCGGTCACCGTCGCCGTCCTACCCGAGGCCGAGGACGTCGAGGTCGAGATCGAGGAAAAGGACCTTCGCATCGACCGCTTCTGCGCTTCCGGCCCCGGGGGCCAGGGCGTGAACACGACCTACTCGGCCGTCCGGATCACGCATCTGCCGACCGGGCTGGTCGTGAGCTGCCAGGACGAGCGCAGCCAGATCAAGAACCGGGCGAAGGCCATGCGGGTGCTCCGGTCCCGCCTCCTCGAGATCGAGGCGGACCGGGCCGCGTCGGAGCTGAGCGCCGAGCGTCGGAAGATGGTCGGTAGCGGCGACCGGTCGGAGAAGATCCGGACCTACAACTTCCCGCAGGGCCGGATCACCGACCACCGCATTGGCCTCACGGTTCACCGCCTCCACGAGGTTCTCGACGGCGCCCTCGATTACGTCCTCGATCCGCTCCTCGAGGAGGTCCAGGCCGAGCGGCTCAGGACCGAGGTCGGTTGACGTCGGTGAGCCGTCGTCTCGGATCGGCTCCATGA
>CAJQNK010000198.1 GCA_905479655.1 uncultured bacterium
GGATCGACAGGGTGACGATCAGGGTCATGCGGAAACGGCGCAGAAAGAAGAAAAGCACCAGCAGGGCGATCACTCCTCCAACCTTGCCGCTGGTCAACAGCGTATCGAGCGATTCGGTGATGATTTCGCCCTGACTGAAGAGGGTGCCGATCTCGATCAGCTGAAGTCGTGGGTTTTCGCGCATCTGCTCGACGGCCGTTTGGACCCGAGCTGACACTTCGAGAGTGTTGGCATCCCCTTCTTTGTTGACACCCAGCGCCACGGCCGGCTTGCTGTTGGCTCGGACTCGGAACTGCATCTCGGGCAGGGCGTAAGTGACGGTGGCGATGTCCTTGACCCGGATGTTGGCCGAGACCAGTCGATTTTCGATCTCCTCGAGACTTGCATAGCGAGCCATCGACCGCAGCAGGAGCTTGTTGCTGCCGTGATACACCGTGCCGCTGGAGAGTGTGAAGTTGTCTCCCGAGAGCTGTTGAGCGAGCTCGTAGATATTGAGACCCGCGGCCGCGGTCGATTCGCGGTCCAGTTCGATCAGAATCTGCTTTTCTTCGGCGCCATGGATGTCGATGGAAGCGACACCGTCGATACGCTGCAGCGGCAGAACGACTTCGTCCTGAATCAGGTTGTAGGGATCCGTGACTGCCGGGTCTATTGCCAGACCGAGGAAGTAGATGGGAATCCCCGAGGCGTCATCCTTGAAGATGTAGATTTGTTCGACGTCATTCGGCATCTGGACCCGGGCGCGCTCAATGCGGTCGCGCACCTCGCGGTAGGCGACGTCCATGTCGGTGCCCTGCTTGAACGTCAGGGCGCACAGGCCGAAGCCGGTGCGGGCGTAGGAGTTCATGGCGTCGAGGCCCGAGACGGTGGAGAGCTCCTCCTCCAGGGGCAGGACGAGCTTCTCCAGCACCTCCTGCGACGGCGCGTCGCGCCACGGCACCTGCACGGAGAGGTGGGGCGCCGAGAAGCCCGACGGGAAGAGCTCGAGGGGGATGCCGACGGTCGCGATGACGCCGAGAACCACCACCGTCAACAGGATCATGAGCACCGTGATCCGACGGTCCAGCGAGAATCGGGGCAGACCCGACTCGGTACGGGAGCTCTCGTCGCTCATGATCGGCCTCCAGGCAGGTTCAGGTCACGGATGGCGCGGGCCTCCGGGTCACCGTCTCCGTCTCGGTCCGCGGATCCTCCGCCCCCAGGAGTCGCCCTCGCAGGCGGTCGATCGAGACATAGATCACCGGGATGGCGAACAGCGTGAGGAGGGTGGAGACGACCAGGCCGCTGATGACCGCGATGGCCATCGGCGTTCGCAGCTCCGCGCCGTCCCCCAGGCCCAGCGCCATGGGCAGGAGCCCCAGCGTGGTCGTGGCGGTCGTCATGAGGATCGGCCGCAGGCGGACGCCGCCCGCCGAGACCACGGCCTCGACCAGGTCCAGGCCTCGTCGGCGCAGGATGTTGATGTAGTCCACGAGCACGATGGCGTTGTTCACCACGATCCCGGCCAGCATGATCATCCCGAGGAAGACGACGATCGACAAGCTGACCCCCAGGAGCTTCAGGGTCAACACCGTACCGAAAAAGGCCAGCGGAATCGTGAAGAGGATGACGAGCGGGTGCCACAGGGACTCGAATTGGGCCGCCATGATGACGTAGACGAGGAAGACGGAGAGAGCCATCGCCAGGAGCAGGCTGCTCCGGCTCCGCTCCCACTCCTCGTTCTGGCCCGAGAGGAAGAAGGTGGTCCCCGACGGCCAGTCGAGGGCGTTGAGCCGGTCCCGGATCGCCCCGACGGCGCTTCCCAGCGAGCCCTGCGCCAGGTTCGCGGTCACCAGGGCCACCCGCCGCCCGTCGACACGCCGGACCTCGCTCGGCCCCTCGGCCAGGGAGACCGTCGCCACCGCCGAGAGCGGGATCGGGCGGTCGGCCCCGGGGTTGACGATGAGGTCGCGGACGTCCGCCACCGTCTCCCGGTCGGCGAGCTCCAGGCGTACGACGATCGGGATGCGCCGGTCCTTCAGGTTGAAGCGCGTCGCCTCGAAGCCCTGGACCTTGTCGCGCACGAGGCGGGCGACCTGCGCGGGGTTCAGGCCGTAGCGCGCCAGCCGGTCGCGATCGTAGACGATCTGGACCTCGGGCGCCCCGCGGCGCAACGTCGTCTCGACGTCCGCGAGCTCGGGCATGGCCGAGAGCGCCCGCTGCGCCCGCTCGGCCTGGCGCCGGAGCTCCACCAGGTCGTCGCCGTGGACCTCGACCTCCACCGGGGTCTTGAAGCTGAACAGGACCGGACGCGTGATCCGTGCCTGCAGATCGGGGATCTCGGCGAAGCGCTTCCGCAGCTTCCCGATGACCCTCTCCTCCAGCCGCGGGTCGGCGTGGTCGAGCAGGACCTTGAAGCGGGCGGTGTGCTCGCCCTCGTCCGAGCGGTCGGAGCTGGCCGGGTCGTAGCCGACCGTGAGGATCAGGGAGGAGATGCTCTCCGTCTCCTCGAGGATCGCCCGCTCCACGGGCGCCACGACCGACTCGGAGACCTCGATCGGCGTCCCGACGGGGAGAGCGACCTCCACCGTGAACTCCCCCTGGTGCACCTCGGGCAGGAGCTCGGTGTCCAGCGAGACGACGATCCAGCCGGTGGCCGCGAAGGTCGTCAGGACGGCCAGCAGGACCGGCACGGGATTCTCCAGCGCTCGACCCAGGGCCTTCGGGTAGCCGCTCTGGATGCGTTCGACGAGCGCCCTCGTCAGCCGCAGGGGCCCGATCATGATCGCGCCGAACACCACCTTCAGGACCGGCGCCAGCACCCTGCGCCCGAACCAGACCAGGGCGAAGACCATCGCCAGCAGGGTCTTGCCCACGAACTCCAGGACGAGCGCGACGACGAAACGCACCGCGAGGTACAGCCCGACGGGCAGCCAACCCAACCAGCGGAGAAGGCGGGCCAGCCCCTTCCGGCCGCGGGCGCCGTCACGGTAGGCGGTAAGGTCCCGACGCAGGGCGAACCACGTGTCGATCCGGCGCCAGCGGGTGGCCAGCGAGCGCGTCTCCGACCACCGGAGCCCCTCGCGGCTGGCCAGCATCGGGATCAGGAAGAGTGCCACGATCAGCGACGCCATCAGCGAGACCACGACGGCGAGACCCAGGTCGCCGAAGGCCTGGCCCGCCACCCCCTCGACGAAGACCATGGGAAAGAACACGGCGATGGTGGTGAGGGTGGAGGCCACCACGGCTCCGCGCACCTCGAAGGTGCCGCGGACGGCCGCGGCCTCCACGTCGTCCCCCTCCTCGCGGCAACGGAAGATGGACTCGAGGACGACGATGGACGAGTCCACCAGCATGCCGACACCCAGGGCGAGACCGCCCAGGGACATGATGTTCAGGCTCACGCCCAGGAGGTTCAGGGGCGCGAACGCCACCAACAGGGAGATGGGGATCGAGATGGCCACGATGGTCGTGGTCCGCAGGTCGCTGAGGAACAGGAAAAGCACGACCACGGCCAGCAGGCCGCCGAGAACCGCCGTGTTGCGCACCTCGGCGATGCTCGACTCGATGAACAGCGAGCGGTCGGCCACCAGGGAGAGCTCCGCCCCCTCGTTCCGCCACGTCTCCTCGACCAGCCCCGAGGACGCCGGGCCCGCGCCCTTCCCGCGCCCCCCCCGGTCCCCGGCGGCTGCGGGCTCGTCCGCCTCCTCGACGGTCGGCTCCCCGCCCGCGGCGACCCGGGTCGCCTCCTCGCGCGCGGCCGCGACGTCGAACTCGCCCAGGGCCTCACGCACCCTCTGCGCCAGCGCCACGATGTTGGCGTCGGCCTCCTTGAAGATGTCGATCTGGACACTCTCGAACCCGTTGGTCCGTGTGAGGATCTGGCGCTCCTTGTGACCCCGCTCGACCCTCCCTATGGCCTCGATGCGAACGTCCCGGTCGCCGTAGCGCGCCACGACGGTCCGCTCGATCTGCTCGAGGTTCTCGTACTCGTTGAGCGTCCGCACCATGTACTCGGTGCGCCCCTCGGTCAGCGTGCCGCCGGCCAGGTTGATGTTCTCCTGGGCCAGCCGGTCGATCACCTGCTGGATGGGGATCCCCGTGCGACGCAGCTCGCGCTCGTCGAGCACGACGTGGATCTCCTCCTCGAGGCCGCCCCGGACCCGCACCGCCGCCACTCCCTTGACGGGCTCGAGGGCTCGCTTGACCTGGAGGTCCGCGATGCGACGCAGGCGGCGAAGCCCCTCCTCGCCGTCGAAGCGCGCTCCGACGCCCGACAACGACAGCTCCATGACCGGATCGAGCGAGGGGTCGAAGCGCAGGATCAGAGGCCGCTCGGCCTCCTCGGGAAGCAGGATCAGGTCGAGCTTCTCCAGGGAGTCCTGGATCGCCTGCGACATGGGGGTGTCCCAGGTGAACTCGAGGATCACGTCGGACACGCCGGCGCGGCTCACGCTCGACACCTTGCGCAGACCGCCGACGACGCCCAACGCCTCCTCGACGGGCCGGCTGACGTCGTTCTCCACCTCCTCGGGAGCGGCGCCGGGGTACTCGGTGCGCACGGTCAGGGTCGGGTAGGAGAGCTCCGGCATCAGGGTCACCGGCAGGCGACCGTAGGAGAAGTAGCCGAAGACCACCGCGGCCACGAAGACCATGGTGATCGCCACGGGCCGACGCGTGGTGAAGCTGCCGACCGCGTCGACCGCGGAGGCCGCCGGGGGCTCCTGACGCGTCGCCGCGCCGTCCATCGCTCCGTCGTCCATCAGGGAGCCTCGACCGCTTCGGTCGGCTCTTCCGGGGTCGGCTCTTCCGGGACCGGCTCCTCGGGGACCGGCTCTTCGGGGACTGCCGTCGACGCCGGCACGGGCTCCCCGACCCGCCGCACCTCGGAGCCGTCCTTGAGCGCCGCCTGGCCGGCGAGCACCACCTCGTCGCCGGCCTCCAGGCCCCCGACCGGCTCGACGTACCGGGGATCCTCGAGCGCGGCCTCGATCAACAGGCGCTCCACCCGATCCTGATCGCCGACGCGGAAGAGGAAGAGCTGGTCGGCGTCGTACACGAGGGCCTTCTTCGGCACCAGGAGCGCATTCTCGTGGATCTCGGTGACCAGATCCACCGCCACGTACATGCCGGGAAGCAGCTCGCGGTTGCGCGGGATCTCCACGGTCACCTTGACCGTGCCGCTCTGCGAATCGACGCGGGGAGACACCCGCTCGACCCTGGCCACGCGCTCCTCGCCGCCCAGGGCCTGAGCCCGGATGCGGGCCTCGATTCCGGGATGCACCCGCACGATCTGCTTCTCGGGGACGTAGACCCGCGCCACGATCGAGTCGAAGTCGACGATGTCGAACAGGTGCTGGTTGAGGGTGACCTGGTCGCCGAGGTTCACCAGCCGGGCCGTGATCGTGCCCGAGATGGGAGCCCGGACCTCCGCGTAGGAGAGCTCCCTCTTGGCATCCTCCAGGGCGAGCTCCAGCTGCTCCAGCTCGTAGGTCACGTCGTTGAAGTCCTGCTCCGGGATCAGCTGCTGCTCGTACAGGCGGGTCTGCCGGTCGTACTCCCGCCGGGCGTTCCCCAGCTGACTCTCGACCCGCTTGAGCTGGGTCTGCTGCTCCTCGTCCTGGAGCCGGAGCAGCACCTGGCCCCGACGGACCTCGTCGCCCTCCTCGACCAGGAGCTGTCGGACCTGCCGCGCCGCCTGGGAGAAGACCTGCACCTCGCTCTCGGCCTCCAGGTTGGTCGAGTAGGAGAGGACGGACTCGATCCGGCCGCGCTCGAGCACGGTGGTCTCGACCGGGACCGCCTGGTCCTCCTCGTCTTCCCCGTCCTCTCCGGCCCCCTCCTTCTTGTCGTCGCCGGAGGGGTCCTTGTCGGCCGTCTCCGCCGACTCCTCGCCGTCCTTCTCCCCCGAGGCCCTCGAACATCCGAGGACGCCGACGCCACCGATCAGCAACAGCACCAGCAGGACCCCCAGGAGGCCGCTCGTCTTCTTTCTCGTCATGATCACCTCGCAGGGCTCCCTACGCACGGGAGCGCGGGTAGTTCCGCCGGAAGCCGCACATGCGGCCACGCGATCATAACCAGGAGGCGGTTTCCGGAGACGGGTCCGAGCGTCGAGGTCCAGCGATCGACCCGCCTCAGTTCCTACGCCGGCCGGACCCGGTCCTTACCGAATAACATGGGGAACGGATGGATTCCCGACGAGAGATTGGCTCATGACCCGGAGCCCGGCGGTCGAGGTCCGCGAGGTCCGGTTCGGGTACGGACGGGAGATCGTCCTCGACGACGTCTCCCTGACCATCGGCCGCCGAGACTTCCTGGCGGTGATCGGGCCGAACGGCGGCGGCAAGACGACCCTCCTGCAGGTGATCCTCGGGCTGCGCCAGCCGTGGCGGGGCCGGGTGGTGCTGAACGTGGGCCGGGAGCCCGGCGCGCTGGGGTATGTGCCCCAGTTCGCCAACTTCGACCGCGAGTTCCCGTTGCGGGTCCTCGACGTGGTGCTCATGGGCCGCCTCGGCCGAAGGGGCGCCGCGAAGCGGTACTCCCCGGAGGACCGGACCGCGGCGGAGAAGATGATGGAGCGCTTCCGTCTCGGGGCCCTCGCGAACGACTCGGTCGCCGGGCTCTCGGGAGGCCAGCTCCAGAGGGTCCTGATCGCCCGGGCGCTGGTGGCGGAGCCCGAGATCCTCTTCCTCGACGAGCCTCTCGCCTCCATCGACGCCGAGAGCCGGGAGACGCTCCTCGAGACGTTGCGCGCCCTCAACGAGCGGATCCCCGTGGTCGTGGTCACCCATGACCTGACTCCCTTCTCCGGTTCGGTCCGCCAGGTGGCCTGTATCAACCGCCAGCTCTACTACCACCCGGAGGGCGAGATCACCCCCGAGATGGTGGAGAAAGCCTACGGTAGCTGCTCCGTGGAGCTGGTGGCCCACGGCCTGCCCCATCGAGTCCTGGCCGCCCACGAGCCGGGCGACGGGGCGGAGGGGTAGCCGCATGCTCGACGCTCTGGAGTACGACTTCGTCCGCAACGCCCTCGCCGCGAGCGTTCTGGCGTCCCTGCTGTGCGGCATTCTGGGCACGCTGATCGTGGTGAAGCGGCTGGTGTTCATCAGCGGCGGTCTCTCCCACGCGGCGTTCGGCGGCCTGGGCATCTGCTACTACCTGGGCGTCGAGCCACTCCTCGGAGCCGCGGCGGTGGCCGTCGTGACGGCGGCGGCGGTCAGCGGCGAGACCGCGGGCGGGCGGCGTGCCCCGGACGCCGTCATCGGCGTCCTCTGGGCCGTGGGCATGGCGGTGGGCGCGGTGTTCATCCACCTCTCCCCGGGGTATGCCCCCGACCTGGGGAGCTACCTCTTCGGCAGCATCCTCACCATCTCGGCGGGGGACGTGGTCTGGACCGCGATCCTCACCGGCGTGGTGTTGACCGTCCTCGTCGTCCTGCACAAGGAGGTCGTGGCCGTCGTCTTCGACGACGACTTCGCGGCCGTCCAGGGTGTACCGGTCCGGCGCCTGATGCTGCTCCTGATGGTGCTCATCGCGCTCTCCATCGTGCTGCTGATCCGCCTGGTGGGAATCCTGCTGGTCCTCGCCCTGCTGACGATCCCGCCCCTGGTGGCGCTGCGGCTGGCGCGCAGCCTCGTGCCGGTCATGGCCTGGGCTTCGGCGATCGGGCTGGTCATGACCCTCGGCGGCCTGGCTGTGGCCTACCGCCTCGACCTGCCCTCGGGGCCCGCCATCGTCCTGCTGGGGGCGGTGATCCTGCTGGGGGTCCGCGGAACGCACGCCGTCGTGGAGAGACAGCGGCGCGGGAGATCGATCGGCGGCCCCTGAGGGGAGCCGACGGCAGCGGGGCTCCCTACCCGGGAGGGCGGTCCGGCTCCGCAACCGGTGCCTTACGATGGACCTCTGGAGTTCCGGACGCACCTTCCGTGTCCGGAGGAGGAGATCGACATGGCCGTTCGAGTTCGCCCCGTCTGGGCGATCGTTTTCGTCTTCGTTGTCGCCGCCGGCCTCCTGGTTGCCGACTGGGCGCTCGAGGGCGGTTTCCGCCGAGCCGACTACATCCGTGTCTCACCCGACGAGGGTCGGGTCGTCATCGACGTCTCGGACTTCGACACCAACGAGGTCCGCTTCTACCGCTTCCTCAACGCCGGCAACCAGGAGGTCAAGTTCCTCGTGGGGCTGGATCGCTTCGGCGAGATCCAGGTCGGCTTCGACGCGGGGGACTCCCACTACAAGCTGCGCCGCGGCTTTCGCGCGCAGGACGGCTGGATCATCGACGCCAAGTGCGACAGCACGAGCCGGCTCGAAAGCGTCAACGAGGGCGGCAGTGGTTGCAAGCCGACCCCGCTCGCCCACCGCGTCGAGGGCCGGACCGTCCTTCTCGACGAGCGGGAGATCCTCCGGGGCTGGCGCTACTTTCGCTAGTAGCGGGCTCGGTACGCCTGGACGAAGTAGACCAGGAGGATCCCGAACAGGACCAGCAACGAGACCAGGAGGAACGCGACCCCCAGGGTCCTCGCCTCCCCGACCGCCACCAGGGAGGTTCGCCACAGCAGGTGGACGAGCACCAACACCGCCCACACCTTGACGCTCGCGAGCAAGGTCCTGGACAGGAGGTACTGCCGGTCGGCATTCTCGGCCGTGATCGTCCACGGGTAGTTGAACCGATGGGGGAAGCGACCGAGAAACGTCAGCGCGACCCACGTCACGTACGGCAGCAGGCCCAGCAGCAGGATCGTCGCGCGCCCCCCCCAGCCGTCGGGTCGTCCCGATCCATCGAAGTGCGTGGGGATCGTCTCCGGAAACCGGGGCCAGTAGGTGACGAGCACCACCCCGGCAAGGACCAGGGCGACCACGCCCAGGGCGTCGAGCGCCTTCTCCAACGTCGAGCGCGGGGGGACGAGCCTCGGCCTGGAGGCAGGGTCGAAGAAACGCGTCGGCTCGGAGGTCTGCATGGCTCCCATCGATCATACCGGGCGGCGAAAAGGCGTGTCGATCCCGTGAAGAACGGTGAGCACCCACGCCGGATCGAACGGGCGATGGTAGGCTCCCCGCCCCGAAGACCAGAGGAGCTCCATCGAACGACCGAGTGGACCGCCACCCGCAGTGACCACCGTCGGAGAGGCTACGTGAACCACGAGACCGAATCGCTCTCTCGTCGTCGATGTTCGAGAATACTGGCCTCGTTGCTCCTGCTGGGAGTGGCGATCGGTTGCGCACCGCGCGAGACCGCACCGGAGCGGCCGACGCGGGACGGCCTCGTCGTCCTGCTGGTGGCCGACCAGTTCCGCGACGACTACCTGGATCGCTTCCGCCCGCTGCTGGACGGCGGCTTACGTCGCCTGCTCGACGAGGGCGCCCGCTTCACCGACACCCGTCACCTGCACGCCGTCACCGAGACCGCTCCGGGGCACGCCACGCTCTCCACCGGCTCCCATCCGCGCCGCCACGGCATCATCTCCAACTACTGGTACGAGCCGTCCGAGGGCGAGGAGGTCTACTCGGCCGACACCCCGGAGACCGACGGCGCCCCCGGCCGCCTGCTCGTGCCCACCCTGGGCGACTGGATCAAGGCGGCCCGACCCGATAGCCGCGTCTTCAGTCTGAGCACGAAGGACCGGGCGGCCGTCTTCCTGGGAGGGCATCGGGCCGACGGCGCCTTCTGGTACGACTGGGAGTCGGGCGAGATGGAGAGCTCGGAGTACTACTCCGAGGAGGAGCCGCCGTGGCTGCGGGCCTTCAACGACGAGCGCCTGCTCGACCGCCGGTGGGGATCGGCCTGGGAGGCGCCGGAGATCCCCGCCGAGACCCTGCGCGACATGGGTGTCGTGGAGGCCGATCTCGGCCCCCTGACCTGGGGCTGGCCCCACGTCTTCGGCGGCACGAACCCGGCCCTCCACGAGGGTTTCTACGGCGGTCTGGCCCGGAGCCCGGCTCTCGATCGCCACCTCGTGGACTTCGCTCTCCACCTCGTCGACTCCAACGATCTGGGGGGTGAGGGCCGACTCGACCTGCTGGCCATCTCGTTCTCCTCGCTCGACTTCGTCGGGCACCGCTACGGCCCCGACAGCCTGGAGGTCCTCGACACGGTGCTGCAACTCGACGACGCCCTGAAGGTCCTGCTGGACCACCTCCAGGCCCGCGTCGGCATGGACCGGCTCTTCCTGGCCCTCAGCTCCGACCACGGCGTGGCGCCCCTTCCCGAGCTCCGAGCCCCCTTCGGCCTGCCCGGCGCCCGCCTCGGCCCCGAGGTCGTCCTCTGTGTC
Source organism: uncultured bacterium (assembly GCA_905479655.1). GTDB lineage: Bacteria > Acidobacteriota > Thermoanaerobaculia > Multivoradales > JAHEKO01 > CAJQNK01. The sequence goes on from CAJQNK010000198.1 coordinate 10,248, forward strand.
CAGCGCGCGGAGTCCGCGCTGGACGGACGATTCGGGGAGGAGCGCTGGCTCGCTCCCGGCCCGCGTCTCGATCCCGAGACCGTCGCCCGCCGGGGCCTCGCCCGGGAGGACCTGGAGCGGACGCTGACCGAGGCCCTGGGCCGCTGCCCGAACGTCTCCAGGGCATGGTCCCGGGGCGAGCTCCTCGACGGCCCGGGCGACGACCCGCTCCAGGCCGCCTGGACGCGCAGCTTCCACCCGCAACGCAGCCCCGATTTCCTGCTCCAGTTCGACCCGTTCTTCCAGGAGACGGTCAGCAGCGCCGCGACCCACGGCTCTCCCTGGGAGTACGACACCCGGGTGCCGTTCCTCTTGCTGGCGCCCGGGGTGGCCCCGGGACCTCGGACCGAGCCGGTGGGCACCGTCGACATCGCGCCGACCCTCGCCTCGCTCGTGGGCGTGCCGTGGCCGGCGGAGATCGACGGGGTGCCGCGCGCCGGCGACTAAAGGTGTCCCAGGTGGAAAGCCCTCTACCCTCTCGGGTGGAAGTCAGGCCCGCTTCTGGACCGCCGAGCGGATGCTGAGGAACTCCCCGACGTTCTCCAGCGTGAGCAGCCCCACGAGGCGCCCCCCCAGGGTCACCGGCATCGTCCGGCAGGAGCAGGCCTGCAGGCGGGCGAAGACCCCGGGGCTCGCCTCGTGGAGATCGGCGCTCTCGAAGGTGCGCTCCATCACCTCCTCCACGTGGACGCCCCGCCCGCGCTCCGTCAGCGCCCGCAGGAGATCTCCCTGGACCAGGATCCCGACCACCGCGTCGCCCTCGAGGACCGGGAAGTCCTTCTGCGACCCGGAAAGGGTGAGGTCCACGGCCCGCTCCAGCGGATCGTGAGGCGACAACACCTGGAACTCCGTCATCATCACGCGGGCCAGCGGGACCCCGTCCAGCCCGCTCCGGGCCTGCACCAGGCTCGACTCGTGCGAGGCCCCGATGAAGACGAAGAAGGCGATGAAGAGCAGGAACGGGTTGGTGAAGAGCCCCAGGAAACCCAGGAGGAAGGCCAGCCCCTGCCCCACGTTGGCCGCAATCTCGGTCGCTCGGGCGTAGGGCAGGTTCATCGCCAGGAAGGCGCGCAGCATTCGACCCCCGTCCATGGGAAAGGCCGGAACGAGGTTGAACACGACGAGGACGATGTTGGCGACCAGGAGACGCTCGGCGAGAGGACCGGTGGTCAGTGCCACTTCGTCCACCGGCAGGAAGCCGCCGGTGAGCTGCAGCCAGAACCACAGGCCGGCGGCGATCGCCACGTTCACGGCCGGACCCGCGGCCGCGATGGCGAGCTCCTTGCGCGGCTCCTCCGGAATCGACTCCAGCCGCGCCAGGCCGCCGATGGGCAGCAGCACGATGTCCCGGGTCTTCACTCCGTAGCGGCGCGCGGTGAGCGCGTGCCCGTATTCGTGGAGCAGCACGCAGAGGAACAGCAGGAGGATGAAGCCGACACCCTCGACCGTGGTCGCGACGGAACGGCTCGCGAGCCAGTGGGAGACCCCGATCCAGCCGATCAGCAGCAGGAAGGTCGCGTGCACGAAGACGCGAATGCCCGCGAAGGTGCCGAGGGGGAAGGACCATTTCATGGTGAGGATCAGGCCCGCACCGGCGACGTCCCGGCACGAACCGTCACCCCACAGAACCCGCGGCTACCGGCTACCATTCCCGACCATGTCCGCCCACCAGGCCACGCCCACCGCCGTGCTCCTCCTCTCGTGCCGCGACCGCAGGGGACTCGTCGCGGCGGTATCGGACTTCATCTTCCGGCACCGCGGCAACATCGTCCACGCGGACCAGCATGCGGACCCGGAGGAGGACCTCTTCATCCAGCGGGTCGAGTGGCAGCTCGACGGCTTCGACCTGGATCGCCAGGAGATCGCTGGGGCCTTCAACGTCGTCGCCCGGCGCCTGGGGATCGCCTGGAGCCTGCATTTCTCCGACGAGCTTCCCCGTGTCGCGCTCATGGCATCGAAGCTCCCCCACTGCCTGTACGACCTGCTGGTGCGCTGGCGCCTGGGTGAGCTGCGGGCGGAGATCTCCCTGGTTGTCAGCAACCATCGGGAGGTCGAGCCCATCGCCCGGGAGTTCGACGTGCCCTTCCACCACCTGCCGGTGAGTCGGGAGACCAAGGACGAGTGCGAGGAACGGCTCATCGAGCTCCTGGACGAGACCGATATCGACCTGGTGGTGCTGGCCCGCTACATGCAGATCCTCACCGACCGGGTGATCGACCGCTACGCCCACCGGATTCTCAACATCCACCACTCCTTCCTCCCCGCCTTCGCCGGCGGCCGGCCCTACCACCAAGCCCACCACCGAGGGGTGAAACTCATCGGCGCGACGGCCCACTACGCCACCGCGGAGCTCGACGAGGGGCCGATCATCGATCAGGACGTCGCGCGGGTGAGCCACCGGGACAGCGTCGGCGACCTCGTGCGGAAGGGTCGGGAGCTCGAGAAGGTCGTCCTGGCCCGGGCCGTCCGACTCCATCTGGAGCAGCGGGTGGTGGTCTACGGCAACAAGACGATCGTCTTCGACTGAGCTCCGGAACGGGCGTCGAGCGGCAGCTCGACGGCTTCGACCTGGGCGGGCGGAGCTGTCCGCAACCGCGAGGCGACGACCTGACGACGTCGCCTCGCGGCCCGGAGAGGCGTCAGCCGACGACGGCGTCGACCGACCTGGTGCAGGAGCTCTCGTCCTGCACCAGGACCGTGTAGGCGCCGGCGCCGAGGCCACCGAAGATCGGCGACGACTGCCAGCTCTGACCGCCGTCGATGGAGTACTCGTGGTCGCCGGTGCCCCCCATCGACGCGACCTCGATCGAGCCGTCGGCCGCCCCGGGGAAGGTCTCGTCCACCACCTCCACGACGGTGAGGAGGAGCTCCGGCGGCTCGCTGATCGGGAGGTCGCGCCCGAGCTCGCACTCGTTGACGTCCTGGATGCGAACGGGGTAGGTGCCGGCGGCCAGGGCGTCGAAGTAGCCGTCGTCCTGCCAGGCGAAACCACCGTCCTTCGAGAAGCGGTAGGGCGGCGCGCCGCCCGCCGCGCCGACCTCGAACGATGCGTCGGCCTCCCCCTTGCACGAGACGTTCTCGCGGCTCACGGGGACCCCCTGGAGGCGCGGCGGCTCGGCGACGGTGACGGCCACGGCCGCCACGGAGCCGGCCGCGTCGCGCACCCGGAAGGCGTAGCGGTCGGCGCACAGCTCGTCCTCGGTGCCGTCGGACGCCCGCCAGGCCGTGTCCCGGGTGCGCACGAAGTAGGAGTAGGGCGGCTCACCCCCGCGGGCGACGACCTCGACGGCCCCGTCGCAGACGCCGGCGCAGGTCGCGTCGACCACGCTCTCGGCCACCAGCTCCAGCACGGGATCGCCGGGCGCACACTCCACGACGAACGTGCCCGCCCACTCGCACCCCGCGTCACCCGTCACCGTCACCGAGTAGGTCCCGGGGGCGAGATCCGTGCGGTCCTCGGTCTCGACACCGTCGTCCCAAAGGAACGCGAAGGGAGGCTCTCCCGCGACGGGCGTCAGGTCGATCGCGCCGTCATCGACCGGACAGTTGGCGTCGGAGACGGCCGCCAGGAACTCGCAGGCCGAGTAGCCCTGCTCGTCGGCTCCGATGTCGGCCGCCGGCGGGCGCGTGGCGTAGTCGATGTCGTCCACGACGACACCGGGGAGAGCCAGGTCGATCCCGGGGGAGGCCGGGTCGAGATGCAGGTCGTCCGGCGCCAGGAACACGGGCGGCGCCGCGAGGGAGTGGAGGTCGAGCCCGGTGGCCGCCTGCCAGTCCGCGAGCGTCACGTGCTGCGTGAAGGTCGAGGTGAGCCCGACGACCCCGCTCGCCGCGTGGAGCAGGTTGTAGTCCGAGTCGTCGACGTTGGTGTCGGGGAACGTGATCCGGATGGCCGAACCGCTCCCCTCGTCCGAGAAGATGTTGCCCAGCAGCAGGTTGTGAGCTCCGTAGTAGACGTCCATCGCCACCGAGGAGGCGAAGTTGCCGTCCACCACGACCGTGTTGTGGAGAGACTGTTGGTACTCCGACTCGTAGAAGTGCAACCCGATCGACGACGGGTACCCGACCTGCACGAAGTTGTTGGCGACGACGGCGGGCGCCTCGGCCGTGGCCAACCCCTCGCGGACCGCCAGGCCCACGTACTCCGTCGTCGAGATGCGGTTCTTCTCCACGACGACGGCCCCGTCGCACTGCTCCAGGAGGACGGCGTAGGGGAACGCCGAGTAGGTGGAGGAGGCAGCGATCTCGTTGCCCGCGACCACGGCGGCCGGCTCCGTCAGGAGCTGGATCCCGCGCATGCCCCAGTCGAGAATCCGGTTGTTGCGGATGCGCAGCCCCGAACCGGTGTTCAGGCTGCTGCCCCCCCAGTAGACGCCCACGCTGCCGTTCAGGATCTCGTTGCCCTCGATCAGGATGTCGTCGGCCGCGTAGTCGGTGGTCTTCCAATTGAACAGCACGGCGTAGCGGTCGTGGATGTTGGTCTGGGAGGTCGTTCCCACCAGGCGGTTGTCGAGCACCTGGACGTGGTTGACATCGCCCGTGACCTCCAGCACGCGCGCATACTCGGAGCCGACAGAGTCCTGCCTCAAGGTCAGGTGCTGCAGGGTGATCCAGTCCCCCGAGACCTGCCAGACGAGGCCCGTGTCGCTCGAGACCACCACGTCGTCCGCCACGCCGGTCTCCGACTGGAAGGTAACGGTGTTCTCGGCGGAGGCGCCGGTCACGTCCGAGACAACGAGCGGGCCCTCCTGTTCGCCGGTCCGGATGTCGAACACCACCGGACCCGAGACGCCCTCCGCGGCGAGAGCCGCGACGGCCTCCTGGAGCGTCGGGAAGTGGGGGGACTCGCCTCCGACGGTGTAGGTGCCGGCGAGCGGCGCCGAAGCGGCCGGGGAAGGCAGCGCCAGGAGCCCGGCGAGCAGCGGGAGGGCGAGGCGACGGACGGTGCGAGCGGGACGCGGGCGGGCGCCCACGCCGAACGATCTCGGAGTCGAAGACATGGTGGGGCCTCCTTGCGGCAGCCACCGGAAGCGGAGCGGGATCCGGTCGTAACGATGCGCGGCGGCCGGAGCTGGCCCCCGATCCGGAACCGGGGTCGGACTGCCAGGTGAAGCTCGACTCTACCAGATACCCCCGGGGGTAGTAAACACCGGTCTTCGAGGTTGTTCCGCTCACTCCCCGGTCGGTGTCGGCGGGTCGGTGGAGTAGTCGTAGAAGCCGCGCCCGGTCTTCCGACCCAGGTCTCCTCGCTCCACCCGGCGGGCCAGCGACGGCGCCGGCCGGTCCTCCTCCCGACCGGTGCGTCGATAGATCTCCATGCGCGCGTTGTAGCCGATGTCGAGACCCGAGAAGTCGGAGAGCTGGAACGGCCCGAGCGGGTGGTTGAGACCCTGCCGGCACGCCTTGTCGATGTCCTCGAAGCTGGCGACCCCGCTCTCCAGGAGAAAGTACGCCTCGTTCGAGATGGCGCGCAGGATCCGGTTGACGAGGAAGCCGGGCATCTCCTTGTGCAGTAGCACCGGCTCCCGGCCCATGCGCCGCGCCAGGCCCATCGCCGCGAGGGCCGTGGCCTCCTCCGTCGTCTCCCCCCGCACCACCTCCACCAGCCGCATGACCAGCGGCGGGTAGAAGAAGTGCATGTTGCAGACCTTGCCGCGGCGCGAGGTGGCGTCCGCGATCTCCGAGCTCATGAGGTAGGAGCTGTTCGACGCGAGGATCGCATGGGCCGGGGCGTGGCGATCGAGCTGCGCGAACACCTCTCGCTTCACGTCGAGCTTCTCGACCACCGCCTCGACGACGAAGTCCGCCCCCGAGGCCGCCTCCGCGAGATCGTCCGTCGTCTTCAGACGCGAGAAGGCGGCCTCGAGCTCCTCGGAGCTCATCTTGCCCTTCTCGACCCGCCGCCCGACGTGCTTCCGGTTCTGCGCCATCGCCCTCTCGATCTGCTCGGCGGAGATGTCGTGGAGCCGCGTCTCGATCCCCGCCAGGGCGCCCAGCATGGCGATCTGGGAGCCCATCTGGCCGGCGCCGGTGACGCAGAATGTCTCGATCTCGAATTCGCTCATGTCGGTTCTCCTCCGGGTGTCGCCCAGCATATCCGGCGCCCTGGCAAGCACTTGCTCGCGAGAAACTCCTATAATCGAGAGAATTCGATTTAGTACTTCGAAGGAGCCGAAGTGATTTGGGCCGGAGGCCGCCCGTTCGTCCGGCGGCAGCTGCGCGGCCCCGTCGAAGAGCTCCCCGACCCGTCGCCAGCGCTGGCGGCCGGCGCGGCCGTCTTCCGTCATGGGGCCATCCGCGTAGAGTGGGAGATCGTGCGATTCCACCTTTGTTCCCGAGAGCGTCGGGCTAGACTCATTCTTCCGCCGTCCAACACCATCGGATCTCGGCCCCGCGCCGAGGCAACCCCGGAGGTTCCGTGACCGCTCGCACCCTCTCTCTCGTCCTCATCGCGCTCGTCGTCAGCCTTCCGTCCGCCACCGCCGCGGAGGGCGGCCCGCCGACAGGGTTCACCGCCGAAGGCGCGGCGTCCCTCGCCCAGCTCGAGGCGGAGTTCGACGCCGCCCTCGACCCGGCGCTGCTCGCCGAGTGGCAGGACCGCCTCGCCGCCAGGCCCCACCCCGTCGGTTCGCCCTGGGGACGCGAGAACGCCGAGTTCATGGCGGGCCTGTTCCGCGAATGGGGGTTCGAGACGGAGATCGAGCAGTTCGACGTGCTGTTCCCCACCCCGAAGGCGCGCAGCCTCGAGATGCTGGAGCCCGAGCCTTTCACCGCCAGCCTCGCCGAAGAGCCGATCCCGGAGGATCCGTCGTCGGACCAGGTGGCCGAGCAGCTCCCGTCCTACAACGCCTACTCGGTCGGGGGCGACGTGACGGGCGAGCTCGTCTACGTCAACTACGGGGTGCCCGAGGACTACGAGGAGCTCGACAGGCGGGGCATCTCGGTCGAAGGCAGGATCGTCATCGCCCGCTACGGCCGGTCGTGGCGGGGCATCAAGCCCAAGGTGGCCGCGGAGAAGGGGGCGATCGGCTGCATCCTCTACTCCGACCCGGCCGGCGACGGCTACCGGGCGGGCGATCCCTATCCGCAGGGCGGCTACCGACCGGCCCACGGGGTCCAACGGGGCTCCGTGGCGGACATGCCCCTCTACCCGGGCGACCCGCTGACGCCCTTCGTCGGCGCGGTCGACGGCGCCGATCGCCTGCCGATCGACGAGGCGCCGACGCTGACGAAGATCCCGGTCCTGCCCATCTCCTGGGCCGACGCGCAGCCGCTCCTCTCGGCCCTGGGGGGCCCCGTCGCCCCCGAGGCGTGGCGCGGAGCCCTGCCGCTCACCTACCACCTCGGCCCCGGCGCGGCGAAGGTGCGCCTGAAGCTCGAGTTCGACTGGAGCCTGACCCCGGCCTACAACGTGGTGGCGAAGCTCGCGGGGAGCGAGCGGCCCGACGAGTGGATCCTCCGCGGCAACCACCACGACGCCTGGGTCAACGGCGCCACCGACCCGGTGAGCGGCATGGTGGCCGTGCTCGCGGAGGCGCGAGCCGTGGGCTCCCTGGTGAAGACCGGATGGCGACCGAAGCGCACGCTCGTCTACCTCGCCTGGGACGCCGAGGAACCGGGCCTCCTGGGCTCGACGGAGTGGGTCGAGCAGCACGCCGAGGAGCTCACCCGGAAGGCCGTCGCCTACATCAACTCCGACAGCAACGCCCGCGGCTTCTTCCACGCCGGCGGCTCCCACACGCTGGAACGCCTGGTGGGCGAGGTGGCGGCCGAGGTCGATGACCCCCGCCTGGGCGTGAGCGTCGTCGAGCGGGTGCGCGCAGCCGTGGAGGTTCTCGGCGACGAGGAGGAGCGGGCACGACTCGCGAAGATCGACGGAATGCCGCTCTATCCGCTGGGGTCGGGCAGCGACTACACCCCCTTCCTCCAGCACCTGGGCATCGCCTCGCTGAACATCGATTTCGGCGGCGAGGGCGACTACGGGCAGTACCACTCGGTGTACGACAGCCTCGCCCACTACCGACGGTTCATGGACCCCGAGATGGCCTACGGGGTTGCCCTGGCGCGGATCGGCGGCCGACTGACGCTGCGCCTGTCGGAGTCCGAGCTCCTGCCCTTCGAGTTCACCCGCCTCGCCGGCAACGTCGACACCTACGTCGACGAGGTCCGAGGACTGCTGGACGCGAAGAGGCAGGAGGACGAGCGGCAGAACCGCTGGGTTCGGGAGGGTCTCTACGACCTGGCATGGAACCCCGCCGACAAGTGGCAGGCTCCCGAGACCCGCGAGCCGGCGCCGTTCCTCAACTTCGCACCCCTGGAGAACGCCCGCGTGGCCCTCCAGGCCGCCGCCCAGCGCTATCGGGCAGCTACGACGGCCTGGCTGGCGAGCGGCGAGCCCCTGGGCGAGGAAGCCGCACGTGAGCTCGACGGGATCCTGTTTCGAACCGAGAGGGACCTCACCCGTCCCGACGGCCTCCCGGGCCGGCCGTGGTACCGGCACTACCTCTACGCCCCTGGCTTCTACACCGGCTACGGCGTGAAGACCCTGCCCGGCGTGCGGGAAGCCATCGAGCTGCGCGACTGGGACGGTGCGCAGAGGCAGATCGGCGTGGCCGCCGAGGTGCTCGGGGACCTGACCGGATCGATCGAGAGCGCCGCGAAGCTGGTGGATCCGGGCTCCTGACGACGCTGAACCGCTCAGGGGCTCGAGGGGAGGAGGGAGATTCGCGACCCTGGCGACTCCCGAAGGGGTGAAGACCGGGCGAGAGACGCCGTGACCCGGGATCAGCCGCCGGGACCGGGTCGTCCGCCACCCTCGACGGCAACCGCCGTCCCCACGGCCGAAACAGGAGCACCCCTCCGATGATCCCGTGTCCCGAGACCCTGTGCCTCGCCGCCCTGCTCCTCCTGTCCCCCCCGGCGGCCGTTCCCCCGGAGACGCTCTCGATCCCGGATCTCGACGCACCGGTCCGCATCGTCGAGGACGGGGACGGCATCGCGCACCTCGACGCCCAGACCGAGCACGATCTTTTCTTCGCCCAGGGCTTCTACCACGCGCGCAACCGCATCTTCCAGATGGACCTCGGCCGCCGGGTGGCCAGCGGGACCGCGGCCGAGCTCCTGGGTCCCCGTTTGCTCGGCTCCGATGTCGAGATGCGGCGGTTCGGGTTGCGCCGGGCGGCGGAGCGATCGCTGCCGCTTCTGTCGCCCGACGTGGTCGCCGCGCTCGAGGCCTACGCGGACGGTGTCAACGCGGCCGTCGAGAGATCTCCGGCCGTGCCCGTCGAGTACCAGATCCTCGAGCTCTCGGAGTTCGAGCCCTGGACCCCGGTCGACACTCTCGCGATCGGCAAGCTCGGGACGTTCGGTCTCCGGTTCTCGTCCGACCTGGGTCCGACGACGCTGCTCGAGGAGTACCGGCAAGCCGGCAAGGCCGGCGGGTTCGACGGCACGGCGCTCTTCTTCGACGACCTCCATCGCGCGGCGCCCTTCGATCCCGCCTCGACCGTCCCCGACGCGCTCGGCGGGAAGGCATCCACTCCGGGCGCGCGTAGCCTCTCCAAACCGGACCCACCCTCTCCGCACCCGCACGCCCTGGCGTTGATGCGACGCACCCTCGAGCGCTGGCGCCGGGTGCCGGCGATGGCCCGCATCCTCTCGGAAGACGAGGCCTCGGCCCTTGGCAGCAACGCCTGGGCGATCTCCGGCTCGCTCACGATCGACGGCCAGCCCCTCCTGGCCGCGGACCCCCACCTCGGGCTCGATCTGCCCGCGCGCTTCCTGCCGATGCACCTGCGGGCGCTCCCGGCCGGGTTGGACGTCGTGGGTCGGACCAGCCCAGGAGCCCCCTTCGTCTTCGCCGGCCACAACCAGCGGGCCGCCTGGGGCTCCACCAGCAACCCCCTCGACGTCACCGACACCTACGAGGAGAAGATCGTGGCCGACCCGGACTCGCCGAGCGGCCTCTCGACCGTCCATCTCGGGCAACTGGAGCCCGTCGAGGCCCTGGTGCAGGTGTTTCGCTACAACGTCCTCGACGACGGGGTCGACGACAACCTGGCCGAGGCGCCGGCCGGCGGCTGGGTCGGCGAGACGTTCATCCCGGAGCGGGTCCTGATCGTGCCGCGACGCAGCCACGGGCCCATCGTCGACCTCGACCCGGAGGCCGGCGTGGCACTCTCCGTGCAGTGGAGCGGCTTCGAGGGCACCCGGGACATCGAGGCCTACCGTCGCTTCGCCACGGCGGCCGACCTCGACGAGTTCATCGATGGCATTCAGTATCTCGACACCGCCGGCGCCAACTTCTTCTACGTCGACGTGGACGGGAGGGTGGCCTACTTCACCACCGGCGAGATCCCTCTGCGCGAGGACCTGGAGGCCGGCGCCGTCGACGGCGCACCCCCCTTCCTCGTCCGCGACGGGACCGGAGGCAACGAGTGGCTGCCGGCCTCCGGCCCCGACCCGCAGCGCGCGCTGCCCTACGAGATCCTGCCCTTCGAAGAGCATCCCCAGGTGATCGACCCGCCGGCCGGCTACGTCGTCAACGCCAACAACGACCCGGCCGGCGGCACGCTGGACAACGACCCGCTGAACGAGGTGCGCCCCAATGGCGGCCTCCTGTACCTCGCGCGCAGCTTCAACGAGGGCATCCGGGCCGGGCGGATCAACGACGCCCTGGCGGAGATGCTGGCCGCGGGACCCGTCGACCGGGAGCAGATGGTCGCCCTCCAGGCCGACACCGTGCTCCTCGACGCCCAGGTCTTCACGCCCTACCTGTCGCAGGCCTTCGACAACGCCCAGGCGCCCGACGCCCCTCCCGAGCTCCAGGAGCTGGGATTCGATTCCCGGGTCGTCGAGGCCATCGGCCGGCTGGAGAGCTGGGACTTCACGACGCCCACCGGCGTGGCCACCGGCTACGACGCCAGCGACGAGCCCGGGGAGCTGCTGCCACCGAGCCCGGCCGAGCGGGAGGCGAGCGTTGCCGCCACGATCTACGCCGTGTGGCGGGGCCGTTTCTTCACCCGCAGCGTAGCCGCGGCGCTGGCCCCTTTCGGCCTCCGTCCACCCTCGGAGCACTCGACCGTCCGACTCCTTCGGCATCTGCTGGACGGATTCGCCGAGACCGGGGGCCGCGGCGGCTCCGGCCTCGACTTCTTCCCCGTCGAAGGCGTGTCGGATTCCGCCGGGCGGCGCGACATCGTGCTCCTCGAGAGCCTCTCCCGCGCCCTCGACCTCCTGGCCGGACCGGCCTTCGATGCCGCCTTCGGAGGCTCCACTGACCAGGACGCCTACCGCTGGGGGCGGCTGCACCGCGTGGTTTTCGACCACCCTCTAGGCGCTCCGTTCAGCGCGCCGTCGGCGGGCGATCGGCTCCCGCCCTCCTTCGACGACCTTCCGGGCTACGCCACGGACGGCGGCTGGGAGACCGTCGACGTCGCCACCCACGGCGCCCTCGCGGCCGACTCCTTCTCCTTCGGCTTCGGTAGCGGCGCCAACGGCCGGCTGGTCGCCGGACCGGCCGCCGACGGCTCACGGATCTCGGGTCGCGACGCCCTGCCCGGAGGGATCAGCGGCAACCTCGCGAGCCCTCTGTACGTCAACCTCCTCGAGAGCTGGCTGACGAACGAGTCGTTCGCCCTGCGGCAGAGCGTCGAGGAGACGGCGGCCGATGCGAGGAGCGTCCGCTGGCTCGTGCCCACCCGTTAGGCGAGCCGGCGGCCCGGGGCGAGGCGATCACCCGCTTCGAGAGGGAGCGGCAGATCGTCGCCCGGGCGTCGAGCGAGCCCGGACGGAGCTCGCCGACGAGCCGGCCGTCCTCCTCGAGGTTTTGACGGAGCTGGGGAAGATCCACGCCAACCTCTCGCAGTACGAGACCGCCGAAGCGCTTCTGCGCGAGGCCGTCGTGCTGCGCGCGGCGCTCGGCGACGAGACGCCGGGACCCAGCCTCCCGACGCTCCTCGAGGAGCTCGGATCGGTCCTCATCGAGAGAGACGGGCGAAGCCGAACGATAGAATTCCGTCCAACGACGGAGGTACCAGCTCGATGAGTGCGGTCTCGAGGATTTCTAGGACCGAGGTCTTGGGAGGATTCAGCGGCAAAGTCGACCCCGTTCCCGTGACACTGCCGTACCGGATCGGAATGGTCGCGGTCGCTGTCGCCATGGTCCTGCTTCCGCTGGTCTACGTCGCTCTGATCGGGGCTGCGATCTACGGGCTCTACTGGCACGCGACCCACGGGCTCGCGCTGTTCGAGTACGGCAGATCTCGGAGGGTTCAGGCCTTCTTGTACGTCTCGCCGCTCCTGATCGGCGTGCTGCTGGTCCTGTTCATGGTCAAGCCGCTGTTCGCCCGCCGGCCTCGCGGGTCGGATCCGATCGTGCTCGACGAAGACGACGAGCCGACGCTGTTCGCGTTCGTGGACAGGCTGTGCGCGGCGGTCGGGGCCCCGACGCCGGCCGAGATCCGGGTCGACCACCAGGTCAACGCTTCGGCCGGCTTCCGGCGGGGTCTGCTGAGCTTCTTCGGCCGCGACCTCGTGCTGACCATCGGCATGCCCCTGGTCACGGGTCTCGACCTGCGGCAGCTCGGCGGCGTCCTGGCCCACGAGTTCGGGCACTTCGCCCAGGGATCCGGCATGCGGCTGACCTACGTCATCCGTGCGGTCAACCTCTGGTTCGCCCGGGTCGTGTTCGAGCGCGACCGGTGGGACGAGGAGATCGCCAGGGCCTCGAAGAAGTGGGACGTCCGCATCGGCGTGGTTCTCTACGCCGCTCGGGCAATGATCTGGCTGACCCGCAGGATCCTGCACGGCCTGATGCTCGTGGGCCACGCGATCAGCAGCTTCCAGATGCGACAGATGGAGTTCGACGCCGATCGCTACGAGGCGCGATTCGCCGGCAGTGGGACCTTCGCCGCAACCGCGCGGGCGCTGCGTCGCCTGGGGTACGCAGAGCACCACGCGTATCAGGATGTCTCGGGTGGGTGGTCCGACAGCCGTCTGATCGACGACATCCCCGCGCTGATCCGGCACCGCCTCGACGCCCAGCCCGAGGAGCTCGCGGCGCACGTCGAGGACGAGATCGCGAACGGGAAGACCGGCGCGCTGGACACGCACCCGTGCGACCGCGACCGGATCGCGAGCGCGGCGCGGGAGGAGGCCGCGGCGGTGTTCCGCGTCGACGCTCCGGCAACCGTCCTGTTCCAGGACGTCGAAGAGGCCTGCGCGCGGGTGACCGAGGCTCATCTGGCGTGCGTGCTCGGCTCCGAGATGGCTGGAGTGTCGAGAATCGGCGTCGACGAGCTCGTCGCCCGGGCAGACGAGGAAGACGAACGCCTCTCGATGCTCAGCCGGTACTTCTTCGGGGTGCTGGACCCGGGGCGGCCGCTCTACTTCCCACCCGGCGACGGCGTCGCCACCCTCGGGGACCCGGGCACCGTCGAGGGTCGCGAGGCCCTGCTCGGCGCTGCCAGGGAGGCGCGGCAGACGATGGAGGGCTCGGCGGAGTCCGCGCTCGCTGCGCTGGGCGAGTACCGCGAAGCCGATCTCGAGGTCGCCAACGCGGCGCGGGCGGAGGCCCTGCTCGAGGCCGGGTTCAGCGTCGACGCGATCGCCTTCGGCCTCGATGAAGCCACCGTCGCGGGCGCGATCTCGGCCGGCTTCGATGCACGGCGGCGTCGCTCGAAAGCGGTCGAAGCGTCGGACCCCTATCGCGCACTGGCGGAACGTCGGATCGGAGCCGCCCTCGCGATCGCCCGGGTCGAGGACCGATCCGCCCGAGAGCGGATCGACGCCGCCCTCGATTGCCTCCGGACGCTCCAGGCGGTGGACCCCGAGGTCGTGAGCCTGCGAACCCAGCTCGAGCCCTTGATCGCGATGAACGAGTTGT